>JAEWQS010000134.1 GCA_023399095.1 Bacillota bacterium | reverse complement strand
ACAATTTAAGTACGACGAAGAAAGAAACGGTTACATCTGCCCACAAGGGTATTTCCTCAGAGGGTATGCACAGCATAAGAAGAACGGATATGTAAATTATTATAATTATGAAGCATGTGCCCAATGCTCGGCAAGGAGTCAATGCAGCACTAGTGCAAAAGGCCGGATGATACATGATAGGCCCCTTCAACGGTACGCAGATGAGGTGGATAAACGCACAAACGCGAATCTGGATATGTACAAGAAGCGAAAGCAAATGGTTGAGCATCCTTTTGGCACGGTAAAACGAGCTATGGGGTTTACGTATTTTCTGACCAGAGGTAATGCGAATGTAAAAACCGAATCGTTGCTTCACTTTCTGGCGTACAACATGAAGAGAGTAATCAATATGATGGGAACAACGGGACTGGTAGGATTACTCCGATAGAGTAATTGGCACCGAGCTTGAGGAAATAGACCTCGTGGGCTAAGGCGTGATATGTCTGTTTGGTCGAGAATTTGGTTTTTACACAGGCTGGTCTATAATGTACAATTCGCATAGTGAGCTTTTTGTGAAATGTTATTGATACAAGGAGGAGAAGAAATACAATGAGCTATTATACAGAACGGCATGGTTTACGAGCACAGATAAATAAAACATATGATATTTCATTAGCTATGTATGCAATAATAATTGACTGCTGTGAAAAATACTATAAGAACTTGACACATCTTTTTCCTCTAAAATGTTATGATGATTTTACAGCAAGTGACTATTTGGCTTTTAATGAAGACTCATTCCAAAACCGTATGAAACTCAAAATTCCGGCTCTGTTTTTTAACGAACGGGGGCGAGTTGGTGTACCGAAAACTGGTCAGAATTACGATCAATACGCATTATTAGATTTTATCGAGTTTATCGCTCAAAATATAAATGACATTTCTGAAGGATGGAATAACCAACGTTATCGAAACTATTGGAATATTGACTGCCTGAAAACTTCAATGATATTTTCAAAGTATCAGAATGAAATAAATGAGTTATTTGCAGAATCCGGATTGCTGTACACTTTGACAGATGAAAAGAGTATCGAACGAGTTGTTGAGAATAGTCCGCTTACATCAGAAATCGAAAATAGTATTGGTGCTGTCAGGGAAAAAGGCGCACGGGAACTACTTTCAGAAGCAATTATGCTGTATAAACAGCCATTCCCAGAATCGCAGAGAGACGCTGTCGAAAAGATTTGGGATGCATTTGAGCGCCTTAAAACATACTACACAACCCTTAACAAAAAGGACTCTGCCGCGAAAATTGTGAACGATATAGCACACGGGCAAGCAGAATTCACCGAACTGTTTAATACGGAATTTAAAACTTTGACCGATCTTGGTAACAACTTCAGAATTAGGCATCATGAAACTGATAAAATCGATATTATAGACAAAAGGTATTATGATTACTTTTTCAATCGGTGTTTGTCACTGATTGCTTTAGCTATTCAATACTTGCAATAAAAGGATGAAGCATTTAGAAGCGAACTGAATATTATCCATATTAGTGCAATAAAGAATTCCGATTATGTTTATAACCAAACGGAAATGAGTTTCGCATTATCCATATACCCTCCCACTGCTATTTGATATTCTTTTGTGGCGAAATTCTAGAGTTGCTGTTATATTGTAGAGGTGTAGTTTGGAAATAATGGATGAGATATACTGCAAGGAGAACAGTATGGAATCAGTCAGTAATGTTAATGGATTTCTAAGCATTTTGGCCCAATATAATTTTATTGATTGATGATAATAAAGAATTATATAATATTTTATTATCTTCTTAGAACGGTTTAGAAGTTTCAGCCCCAAACAATTGATTGAAACTGAACGGGTTGATATGGAACTTCTGCCGCCGTAGCAGGAAAGCCCAAAAGGCGTCTGCCAGCGAGAAGCTAACTGCGGTGACCAATCCAAATCAACCCGTGTCAATATCTTTTTACTCTGAATAAACGTCTGAATAAACGTATGGAGAATGATTATACGATCTCAGTATTGGCGGAAAACAGATTTTGGGCTCATATCTCCGAGATGCTTCTGTTTTACAGTAATACGAAGCGATATGAACTATCTCTTCAATTGCAAATCAAATTGCTCCATATAGGCTTTCTCTTGGTCGGTGTACTTTCTGCCTGTGTTGATCACTTCACCGTTATTCCACTGACGGTCCCCAACATCATCTGTTGTACCCATTACAGTGACGTTGAGCTGTCTGCGGCGTGCACGTACATGATCCCAATCAATAAAATATACATGGGCGAATTCGCCGCCGTCGAGTTCGCCGTCTTTAATCGTCATTGTTTCGCTGCGGCCGAAAAATACAGAACGTAAATGCCCGTCGGTATTCATGCTGGTGTAGTCGCCAGGCTCGTTTACATAGCGGCCAAACTGTGCGTGAATTGGTCCAGGATGACGATATTGATGCTCCTCCGCAAAGTCGGGAATCATCTTGCGCATGATATCCAAAAGATCGTGCTGCAAATATTCGAGATCGAATGTGTCAATGTCATGCGAACATTCTTGCACCATAACGCTGCAAGTCGTATGGTGGGAAGCAATGCAGACAGTACCGTTCTTTATACCGGATGCGCTAACGATGTTGATTATTTCTTTTGATACATCATGAAATGTTGGAATCCAGCCTTTCGACTGAAGCTCCAATTCCTTTTGAAAAACCTTGTACTCCATGTCAAACCTCCTAATTACTATTTTAAAAATTGTCCTTTTACTTTGAATGCGTTTTGTCCCATGCTTCTCGGACTGCGCGTATCATCTCATCAACCATTGCGGCACGGTCAGCCGCTTTGACAACACCGCTGGATGTTCCGGTTGCGCTGGCTCCGTTAGATATCACGTTGTAAACATCTTGTCCATTGCTAATGCCGGCAGCTTGCAGCACCAATATATCTGGATTTACTTCTTTAACAGCACGTGTGGATGCGGCGACATATTCACTGTCACTTGTTTGCCCGGTTCCGATAAGCTCGGATGGCTCTGCCACTATGATGTCAGGGTTAAGATGGGCAATAGCACCCGCTTCGGCAATCGAATCCGCGCAGACAATGGTTGTTAAGCCGACTTCATTTGCTCGCTTAATCGTTTCTTTGAGAGCGGAAAGTGTCAGCGGCTTTTCGCAGTGGTTAAGCATGACACCGACAGCACCTGCGGCAACAAGAGATTCCGGTAACGTATCGGCAAGACCCCGCCCCGGGTATATCGGGTCCATATGAGGTGCAAACACAAAAATTCGTTCTGTTGCTTGTGCAACGCGACGGATATCGACAACGGGGGTGGTAAATATGATATCAATATCGTATTTCTTAGCGGCTGTATCGGCATATTTCGCAAGAATCAGCACATCGTCTCCAAATAGATATGATTTTGGACCAATTTCAAAGAAGGGTTCCTTCAGTTTGGATGTTTTGTTCATTACATCGCCTCCAGTGCTTTCGAATGTCGATGCCATTATAGTATTTCAAAAATAATAAGTCAATAATATTTACTATAAAATTTCATATTGATTTCTATAACGAAAATTAATATAATGTTAACGTAAGTAATTGCATTTTGTATGGCCGACTAAAGTAAAGGGGAAATGGTATGATAAATGAAGCATTGGCAAGTGCAAAAGAAGCATTTAAAATTGAAGCAGAGTGTATTAAAGAAGAGTTATCATATATCAATGATAAAGAGTTTAATAAAGCTGTACAGGTAATTGCGAAAGCGGAGCGGATTGCTGCAAGCGGCTGCGGTCACTCAGGGATAGCGTGTCAACACTTTGCGCATCTAATGTGCTGTATCGAACGGCCCGCACGTTTTATATCACCAGCTGAAGCGGTTCACGGTGCTTCGGGCTATGTTCAAAAAGGTGATGTGATGTTGCTTGCTTCAAGAGGCGGCAAAACAGCGGAATTGATGCCGATTATGCAAATATGTAAAGAAAAAGGTGCTATTGTCATAACCGTGACTGAAAACCTTGAATCTCCGCTAGCAGTTGGTGCGGATATTGTTCTTGCGATGCATGTGAATCGTGAAACAGACAAATACAATACACAAGGCACAACGAGCTTTACGGCTCTTGTTGTTATTTTTCATGCACTTCAGGCGGCATTGATAGAGGAGACAGACTATCAAAACGAGCAGTTCGGTCTCATTCATCCGGGTGGAGCGGTAGGTGAGCGTTTGAACCATGGAAACTAGAAAAAAGTCTTTTGTAATGATGCGTGCTGTGATATGTTAAAAACATAAATAGATATACATTTAACAATAATACCAATAATTAAAAAGTTGGAGGGCTGATATGGCTGCCGGAGAATTGAAAATTGATGCACGCAGGAAAAAGATATTAGAGATTTTGAAAAGAGACGGGCAGGTTCGCGTTGCCAAGCTCAGTGAAGAGCTGGGGGCCACTACTGTTACGATTCGCAGTGATTTGGATGCTTTGGAGCATGACGGGTATCTGGAGCGCATTCAAGGTGGGGCGGTTCAAACGGTAAAAAACTATTATAACCTTGACTTTTTGCGGAGAAAGCAGGAGAACAGCGATATTAAAAAGAATATCGCTTCGGCTGCATCTGATATCATTCGTGACGGAGATACGATATTAATCAACTCGGGAACAACCACTTACTATACAGCCGTGGAGCTAAAGAAACATAAAAATCTGAATATAGTCACAAATTCGTTAATGGTAGCGGTTGAGCTGGGTGCGTTTCCATCTTTTCGTGTCATTTTGCTGGGGGGAGAGATCAACGCACAGTATTCTTTCACGTACGGCAATGACGCTCAGGAGCAATTGAGACGTTATAAGGCGGAATATGCCATCTTGTCTATGGATGGTATTTGTGTCGATAATGGATTGACAACATATCATGCGGAAGAAGCAGTGATGGACAAAATGATGATGGAACGGGCGAAAGAGACGATCATCGTGGCTGATAGCAGTAAAATCGGACGCGAAGGGTTTTCTCGTGTTTCAGAGCTTTCTATGGCTGGAAAGCTAGTTACGGATTTTAATGCTGACGAGCAAATCGTTAAGAGAATTAAAGAAATGGGTGTTGAGGTCGTTTACGGATAAGAAAGACGAAAAAAAGCTTGTATTTTTGGCAGTTGTCCTTATGTTTTTTGTGGGCATGGAAATGGGCGGCTTTCAATTGATACTCTCGGATGTGTCAGCAGAGTTTAATACTACCAAAACAGGCATGGGGCTCCTTGTCGCCGCACAATATGTCAGCGTTATTGCCATGCCGCTTATTTTTGGCACAATTTCTGACAGAATGGGTAAAAAGCCTGTATTAACTAGCTTTGTTGGTGTATTTGCATTGGGCTGTTTAATAGCTGCGTTGTCAAACTCTGCGCTTGTCTTTGTGGCGGGCGTCTTTTTCATAGGCGCTGGATATAGTGTTTGCGAATCTGTCAGTGCGGCTCTTATTTCGGATTTATATCCGGATAGCAGTACAAGATACATTAACATATGCCAATGTGCATTGAGCGTTGGAGCGGTGCTGAGCCCGGTTACTATTCATCTTATTATCCAACAATTTGATATGACCTGGCGTGTGCTGTTTGTCATTTGTGCAGCTGCTTATTTCATTTTGCTATTTCCTCTGATAAAGTTTAAGTTTTCGGGTATGAATACAAAGCAAGTGCCGACAAGCAACACTGATTTTAGGAATTACTTTCGGTCAACAGTGTTTATAACGTTGTTTGCAGCCATTATACTTTACGTAGGTCTTGAAAACGGTTTTGGTTACTTTGCAAAGACGCTGTTTGATTTAAAATTGGATGCCTCTGACTATGGCTCTTGGGCTATTTCTGCATATTGGATGGGTATGGCGATATCGCGTATGGCGGCAGGGCTGAGAAAGCAATCCCCCAAAAAGGTACTTATCGTATCTTTTGCTTTGTCTGGGGTGATATTTACTATTTTGGCGCTTTCCCAATCGGCGTTGATATCATTGGCTGCATGCGCACTGACAGGTATGGCGTTTGGTCCAATTTGGTCAACACTGGTTGATTTGGCGGCCAAGGCTTTTCCTGATAGTTCTGGAGGGGCCATAGGTTTAATGAGCTCTGGCTGCGGTGTGGGCGGTGTGCTATATCCGATATTAATGGGAATAATGGCCGATTTCTTTGATATTGGTATCGCTTTTCTGCTTCTTGCAGCAACCGCGCTTGCAGGTGGAATATTATGCGTTTCGCTGAGTAAGCACCGTTAGGAACATTCGATAATGTAATAAAACAAACGTGGCAGCCTAGTATATGTATTGGAAAAACACCGACAAAAGATGCGCTGGTGTTTTTTTATCACCTATAAAATTCTAAAAGCACTACGAAAATAATAAAAAAATATTCGATAAAAATTTTCGCATGAATTTATCATTACGCAAAAATAGAAAATATTTCGTAAATAAAATAAAAATATAGCTTGATATTACGACAAATATCGATTAATATGTAAATGCATTTTAAACGTATAACGAAAAAATTTCGTTATTAAAAAGACTTAATATCGTAAATTGTCGGAGGGAGAAGCTTATGGAGAACAGAAAGAAGGCCAAAGATTTGATGAGAAAAGCATTTGGGTTAAGAGAGATGGGGGTTATTATCCCGCTCATTATCGCTGTTGTATTATTCTCGGTAAACAGTAGTGCTTTTTTAACGATTGATAATATCACCAACATTTTGAGAACGACGTCTTTCACGTTTATCACAGCAATCGGTATGACATATCTGATGATTGCGGGCGGATGGGATTTGTCGGTTGGCGCTGTATATGCATTAGCTGGTGTTGTCGCTGGTCTTTTGATGACGCTGGGCGTTCCGATTATTCTGTCAATACTCGCTGCGATATTAGTGGGGGCGATTTTCGGAATTATAAATGGTTTCTTTGTGCAGATTGTGAATCTTCCTCCTTTTGTCGCAACTATGGCGACAATGTATATGGCCAGAGGCTTTGTGCTCGGATTTCAAAAAGGTGAGGCAGTTTATCCACTCCCTGAGAATTTTAACGAAATTGGACAAGGCAATCTTCAAATTGGTTCTGTCGGTATCCCATATGTAGTTATTATTGCGATTTTGTTAGGGATAATAGCAACACTCATACTAAAATATACGGTTTACGGCAGAATGCTGTTTGCGGTAGGCGGTAATTCGGAGACAGCACGACTGGCTGGAATCGCTTCAAATGCAGTCCGGTTTAGCGCATATGTGTTAACCGGCGCGCTAGCTGCGATAACAGGAATCCTGATGTCTGCGCGTGTAGGGTCTGCTCAGCCTAACGTTGGTTCTGGCTTTGAAATGACCGTTATCGCCGCATGTGTTATTGGTGGAGTTAGTCTCAGTGGTGGCGCCGGCAAAGTCTATGGTGCATTTCTGGGTTCAATATTTATGGCAATGATCTCAAACGGTATGACGATGATTAAGGTTTCTTCCTACTGGCAGCAATTAGTTCTTGGTCTAGTCTTATTATTGGCATGTTCTTTGGACTTTTTTAGAACGCATTTTAAGAAATAAGGGGGACTTCCCGTGTCTGAATATTTATTGGAAATGAAAAACATAACCAAAAGCTTTGGTGGGGTCAAGGCTCTAAACGACGTTTCGATTAACCTGAGAAAGAACGAAATTTTAGCTTTGGTTGGAGAGAACGGCGCAGGTAAGTCTACCCTTATGAAGATTTTAAGCGGCAGCTATTCGCAGAGTACATATGAAGGTGAAATCTGGGTAGAAGGAAAGAAGCAATCATTTAATTCGCCGTCCGATTCTGTTGCGGCTGGCGTTGAAATGATTTACCAGGAGATCAGTGTTCATCTTGATTTAAGCGTGGCAGAGAACATCTTCCTTGGGCGCATACCTGTACGAAAAGGCGTGGTGCAGTGGAAAAACATGTTCGAAGAAGCTCGGGTCTATGCTGATCTTGTTGGACTTAGAGTGCCTGTTAGTCAATGTATGAGGGATCTATCCACAAGCCAGCAACAGATGGTAACAATTGCACGTGCGCTTTCAAGGCATCCTAAAATACTGGTCTTGGATGAACCCACAAGCGCTTTGACAGAAAAAGAAGTCGATCATCTGTTTGATAACCTTTTTAAGCTTCGTGATAAAGGCATATCTTGTATCTATATCAGTCACAAGATTAAAGAAGTCATGTATTTAGCAAATCGTGTTACAGTTCTTCGCGATGGAGGTCATGTTTGTACCAACAACATTAAAGATGTAACTGTAGACAGCCTTGTAGAAAATATGGTAAACCGCAAAATTGGCAATATGTATCCCAAAGAAGATGCAGAAATTGGAGATGAAATGTTGCGAATTGAGGATCTTGTCGTCCCACATCCGTTTAACCCGGGTAAAAATGTTGTTGATCATATATCTTTTAGCGTTAAAAAGGGTGAAATATTGGGTCTTGTTGGGTTGGTTGGATCCGGCAGGAGTGAGACGGTCAATGCGATTGTGGGTGCGTTGAAAGCAAATAAACGGCTTTTCTTAGAAGGTAAGCCAATAACAATAAAAAGACCGCGTGATGCTATAAAGAAAGGAATTGTACTTTTAAGTGAAGATCGGAAGGTAAACGGTTATGTTCCAACGCTGGATATCGCCGGTAATATTTCGCTTGCCAGCATTGATAAAATATCGAGCAAAGGACTCTTACAAAGACCAAAAGAAAAAGACTATGCGATTCAATTCATAAACGAGTTAAGTATCAAGGTGCGGAATGAGCGCGATAACGTACTGAATCTGTCGGGCGGTAACCAGCAAAAGGTCGTATTTGCAAAATGGCTGATGACACGTCCGCGCGTGCTACTCTTGGATGAGCCGACAAGAGGTATTGACGTGGGAGCAAAGAGTCAGATTTATCAGATTATGACGACTCTGGCGAAACAGGGTATTGCTATTGTAATGATCTCTTCGGAACTACCGGAGATGGTGGGAATGTGTGATAGATTTATTGTATTGTCTGAAGGCATAAAAAAAGCGGAAATTAACCGTGATGAAGCAGACGAAGAGAAGTTCCTTCGTATTGCTACAGGCGACTGATATAGTTTTGCGCGGGTAACCCCGTCAAAATAAACAATAAGGAGAAAAGAACATGAAGAAAATTCTTACACTGGTTTTGGCCTTGGCAATGATTTTTGCTCTGGTGGCTTGTACTGGCCAGACTTCACCTGCTGAAGAATCATCGGCCGATGAAAGTGCAGCACAGGAGATTGCAACAGAATCTCCTGCTGAATCTCCATCGGAATCAGCAGAAGTTGATGCAGATGCCCCTTATATCATTCTGGTCAATGCGCTTGTGGGTCATCCTGTCTATGAACAGCAGGCGGAAGGTGCAAGGGAGGCCGCTGCGGATTATGGCGTAAATCTTGAGATCATTGGCGCACCCATGGGCAGTAGCGATTTGCTGGGAGAGACTATCAACTATATTGATAATGCTATATCTCTGAACCCCGATGCGATCATCACAGAGCCCTGGGATACCACGCTCAATGCATCCATGAAGAAAATATATGAAGCGGGCATTCCGAACTTTTGCACAAGCAATGTGCCGGACAATGAAGATTACTTTGT
The DNA here is from genome assembly GCA_023399095.1 of Bacillota bacterium. Lineage (GTDB taxonomy): Bacteria > Bacillota > Clostridia > Christensenellales > SZUA-584 > SZUA-584. Next base: position 88,301 of record JAEWQS010000134.1, on the reverse strand, counting down.
TTCATGGATTGGCACTGACAACAAAAATTACGGTATAAAAGCCGCGGATATGATTGCTGAAAAGACTGGTGGCAAGGCAAATGTTTGCATCATGATGTCTCAACTGGCGGCAACAAACCAGCTTGAACAAATCGATGGCTTTAAATCAAGAATTGAAGAAGCTTATCCTGAAATCAAGATTGTTGTTACGGAAGCAGATAACGCTGATACAGCGACAGCGGTATCTAAGTTCGAAGAAGTCTTTACAGCTTATCCTGAGGTTGACGTAGTCTGGATGGTAGAAGCGACAGGTGGTCCGTCTGCGGCAAAGGTAGCGACAGAAATGGATAAAGACGTTCTTATACTTGACATTGATGCAGTTGATCAGACAATTGACAATATCAAGAATGGTACAGAATGGGCGACATTGGCACAGAATTTCTTCAAAAGAGGCTATGAATCGGTTCGTATGGCTGTGGAATATTTGGAGAATGGCAATGCTGATTCGTTTGAAAAATACAACGACTCCGGTGTGGTGCTGATCGATTCAACTAACGTTGATACATATAAAGACGACTTGATGGCGGCCATTATTCGCAAAGGTACACCGCTGAAGTAAACAGAGAGATGAGTGCGTGCGGAGGGCCTGACAATGAAGATATACAGGCTCTCCGTACGTTAAACAACAGTACAGATATTGAGGATAACTTATGGTTAAACTTAAAGATATTGCAGCCAAAACAGGAATAACTGTGGCATCGGTTTCTAAGGCTTTAAACGACAGCCCTGAGATCAGCGAATCAACGATTCAGCTGGTTAAGATGACAGCATATGAAATGGGATACCGCCCAAAGAAATCGCTTCATATATCAAAGTCGATAGGGGTAATTTTGCCTGAAGTTCGCAGTCACTATTATGCTGAGCTGATGCATTCTTTAAGTAATGAAATCAACAAGTATGGGTATTCCATGGTCACAATGCTCAGCGACTTCTCTGCAAAAGGAATCGTAGATGCATACGAAAAGTTATTGCCGTATAACAACAAAGGGCTTTTTATAAGCGGCAGTAATTTCATAGATGAGCAGATGTGTAAGTGCATCCTAGAAGAAGGAATTCCCACTGTCTTATTTACAGAATATAATCTTCCATATCCGTTAGATTCAATCTTTGTTAAGACGGATAGTGTAATGAGACTCGCCGTAGAGCACCTTACGCAATTGGGACATAAAAAAATCGGCTACATTGGTGAATTCAATTCTGATGTACGCTACAACGCATTGTGCGACGTATTAAGGCAAAATTCAATTGAAATTATACCTAAATTTATTAAACGAGGGAAAGAGAGATTTGAAAAAGGCGGTTATCTTAGGGCATGTGAACTGTTGCAAGAGGATGAGAGACCGACGGCAGTGATCGCTAGTTATGACCAGATGGCGTTTGGCGCAATGCGGGCGTTTCATGAAAGTGGTATCAAAGTTCCTGAGGACATTTCCATTGTTGGTGTTGATAACACGGTCATGGATGAATATCTGCCGATTCAAATTACAAGCGTCAACAGCCCGGTCAATCAGATGGGCGTCATTGCGGTTAAGCTGCTGATGGATAACATAAAAAATCCGTCAGCTCATGTTGTGCAAAATGTTGCATTGCAAAGTAAACTGGTGGTGCGTGGATCAACGCGCTCGTTAAAAGAGAAATAGATATTATGTCGAGAGGAGGCAATGGAGCCTGTGAAAAAAGTTGGATTTGTCTGTTTTGGAGAAGTCAACACTCCTATTGACAGACTGAAGTTGAAACATGATGAAGCCATCGCAACGATTTCAAATCTTGAATATGACATATTGGATGCGGGTATTGTGATTGATGATACGAAATACGAAACGGCAGACAGAGCTATTAAAACATTAAAACCCTTTGAAATGGATTGTCTGATCATATGCGTGGCGGGTTGGGTTCCGACTCATGCGGTGATTCATGTCACAGATGCATTACGACACATTCCCATGCTGCTTTGGGGGCTTTGTGGCTGGATTGAAAATGGACATTTGGTGACTACGGCGGATCAAGCGGGAACAACAGCAATACGGCCTGCATTTGAAGCTTTAGGCTACTCCTTCAAATACATATACAGCGTTATTAACAAACCGACGCCAATCGGGAAGATTGATGCGTTTGTTTGTGCATGTCACGCAAAACGTCTCCTCCGTATGGCACGCGTAGGCACGATGGGTTATAGGGATATGCTGCTTTATGGTACGCAATATGAAGGTAATTCGCTGCGCGGTCAAATAGGTGTAGAGGTTGAACCCTTTGAGATGCTCGAGATGGTGCAAAACATTGAATGTTTAGAGAACCAGGCTATTCAAAATGGCGTCGATTTTATCAAGAGGGAATGGAAATTTGCGGAACGCTGCGATGATGCAATCATAGAGCAGGGTGTTAAATATGCACTTGCCATCAGCAAAAAGATTAAAGAGCGCGGCTATGAGGCGATTTCGCTGATTGATGTGGATGGTATGAAAAAGCTGCTCGGGTTTCCGCCCGCTATGGTTTTTATGCTGCTTGAACATTTTAACGGTGTGCTAACGGTTCCAGAAAATGACGTGATGGGAGCTGTGACGCAGCTGATTATGAAGTATATTACCGGGCAGACGGTGCCCTACCTTGAATACTATGAGTTCTTTGAAAAGAGCATGCTAATTGGTGTGCCGGATTACATTCCGAAAGCGGCGACAGACGGAGATGTGAGAGTCCTTCCTACTGCTTTTGGTTTGTTGTCGGCATCATTGCTCAATGTGTCCAAGGTGAAGACAGGTTATGTCACCTGTGCGCGCTTAATTTATATAAATGGCCGCTACAAGATGCATGTGTATACCGCCGAGGCCAAAACGCCCATGGTATGGGAGGAATGCGGCTGGACGCCGCCTGCTCCGCAGCTACCAAGCCTTGAAGTATTCCCGGATTCGTGCAGTGTTGAAGAATTTGCACAAAAAGTATCAAGCCAGCATGTAATTGTGGCTTACGGGGATTACAAAGAAGCCTTGAAGGATTTTTGTAAGCTTAACGGTATTGAAATGATGTAATGGAGACAGATAATAATGACAAAACATAAAGACATCAGAATTGGATGGGCACAAACGAATATAACACCAACCCGGCCGGTGGTTATGCTTGGGCAGATGTATCAAAGAATTTCCGGATATGTGCATGACCCGATTACGGCGACGGCGCTTGTTATAGAGAATGGAAATGTACAGGTTACGTTTGTCTCGTTAGATATGACAGAAGTACCGATGCATGCTTCGGAATTATTAAAGAGCAAGCTTGCGGGCCATAAAGAAATAGATTTTGATAAGATTAGCTTTAATGTGACACATAGTCATAATTCCACGGATTTTCATAGCGACTTTATGCGTGAAGAGAATGAGCATGTTTATGGCAGTGAGATCTTACCGCAAATAGATATGCCGGAAGACCTCTTTTCTTCGGATGAAGCGCAGCAGTTTTTGGTGGAGGCTTTGTATACGCTTATTGTCCGTGCTTGGGAAAAACGTAAGCCGGGTGGTATCAGTTATTCGCATGATTATGCGGTTGTCGGCTTCAACCGGAGGCCTGTTTTTAAACAGAACGGACATAAAGAGAGTATTATGTACGGCGACTGTTCACGATCTGATTTTATTCAGTTTGAAGGCGGCACAGATACATCGATTGATATGCTTTATACATGGGATGAAGACGCAGGTTTAACAGGGATTGTGGTCAATGTGCCCTGCCCGTCTCAGGTTTATGAACTGCATCGATTTATATCGGCTGACTTCTGGGCACCTACTCGCAATGAAATCAGAGAGAAGCTTGGTCAGGTGTATGTGCTGCCTGCATGCGGCGCAGCAGGTGATTTATCGCCGATTGATCTGGTGAAAATAAGCAAAACGAATAAGAAAGAACTTCGGGAATGGGGTGGCCAAACAAAAGAAGTTTGGCGTAATTTTGACATGACAGAGGAATGTCAGGCAATAGCCGACAGAATATCGGAAGCGGTCGTGAGGGGCTGGAAGAAGGCACGCAACTATATCGATTATACTCCAGTTATTGCGCATGAAGTCCTTCAAATGGAATTGCCGATCAGGCAGGTCAGTGAGGAAGAATACAAAACAGCAGCGCAAGAGGTTCAACGGATCAAAGCTCAATTTTCCACAGAAAACCCAATGACGATGGGTGATCTGGTAGCCGCTTTTGAGCCTCAAGGCGTCGTCATCCGCTATGAACAGCAGCGCATTTCCGGTGAGTATTCGTTTAAGTGTCATATATTAAGATTGGGTAACGTCGCGGTGGCGACCAATCCGTTTGAGCTTTTCCACGAATATGCATTGCGCATCAAGGCAAGAGCACAGGCAGAGCAGGTGTTTATTATTCAGCTTGCCAACGGCCTTGGCGGCTATCTGCCCACGCAAGATGCCGTAGATGGCGGGTCATACAGCAGCAAGCCGGCATCAACCAGCTGCGGCCCGGATGGCGGAGATATTCTGGTGGAAAAGACATTGAATGTTTTGTCCGATTTGTGGCGCAGATAAGTGCCATGCTTTCCGATGCCTTTTAATTACCTGACAGGAGAACGCTCATGGGGTTTATTGCAGTCGATTTAGGCAGCACAAATATTAAAGTGGCCGTTTATAATACAAAGCTGGAGTGCATTGCGCGAAGCAGCAAGCCGGTTGTTTACGACAGAACAAACGGCTTTGTAGAATTTGATGCCTGCAGCTATGTGGATTTTCTCGTTGATATTGTAGCCGGTTTGGAATCGAAGATTGAGCAAGCGGCATTGACCATTAGACAAATTATATTCACAGGGCAGGCCGAATCTCTTGTGGTGCTGGACGAAGCGGGAGTTCCGTTAATGAATGCCATATCGTGGATGGATGAGCGGTCGGCGGAAGAATGCGGTCTTCTCGAAGCATCGTTTCCCGGTGAGGAATTTGAAGCGGTCACAGGCCAGCTTGCCGTATTGCCAACTTGGCCTGCCACAAAGATATTGTGGCTTCAACGGCATAAGCCGGAAGTTTTCGCCCGTGCGGCCAAATTTATGCTGCTGAAAGACTATGTGGTGTATTGCTTAACGGGAAAAATGTTTGCTGACTGCTCGATTGCGACATTTTCGTTCTGTTTTGATATTTATAAAAAATGCTATTGGACAAAAATGCTGGATGCGTGTGGAATAACGGAAGACCAATTACCGCCGTTGATTGAACCGTGCAGCATTGCGGGTCCATTAAGAGCGTGTGTGGCAGATAGACTGCGTCTGCCAAAGCAAGTCAAAGTGAATGAGGGAACGCTTGATCATTTTGCGGGCATGATTGGGACAGGCAACGTGCAAGAGGGGAGCATAAGCCTTTCTACCGGTACGGTTATGGCGTTAGCTACGATGGCGCCATCGCCCGTTTCAGCCTATCAAGGAATCGCCATGCATTATGGCTTTATACCAGACACGTATGTGATGCTGCCGGTGGCAGAGAGTGGCGGCGCTTGCTTGGAATGGTTCAAAAGTATCTGTCTGAACGATGTTCCCTATTCTGAAATTGATATGGAAATTGAAAAGAGACGTCCTCCAAACGATCTGGTTTTTCTGCCGTATATTGTTGGCACGAATGCACCGGAGTTTGACCCTAATGCCAGTGGCGTTTTTTACGGGCTCAGAACCCAGCATGATGCTTATGATATGGCGTATTCAGTGATGGAAGGCGTTGCATTTCTGTTGAAGAAGAACTGTGATGATATCAAAGCAAAGGGGACAAATATTTCCTATATTATCGCAACAGGAGGTGGCGCGAGGTCTGCGTTGTGGTGCCAAATACAGGCGGATGTGACGGATCTGCCTGTGATCATACCAAGAGAAAAAGAAGCCGCCTGCTTCGGAGCAGCCATAATTGGGGCAGTATCAGACGGTACTTTTCGAGATTATGATGAAGCTGTTAAACAAACGGTGAAATACGATAGAATGTTCAAACCCCGCAGGAGTGCGCTGCTCGAAAGAAAGTACAGGCAATTCTGCAAGCTATACGATATGACGCTGCAAATTGCCCAAATGCATTAAACTTTTGTGATCTTTATTTTAATTGGAATTAGCTTAGCGTGATAATAAGCTGATCGGCTCACGGTTCTGATCTTCGCTGCCGCGCTCAAGTTCCCTGTGACCTCATCATATAGAAAAGAAAACCCCTATCGGAAGATAGAAAAGTTAAACGAGGCAGACAAAATAAGCAATCTTACTCTTAAATAAACATTAAGGAGTATATTAATATGAAGAAAATTTCAAAGACTTTATCGCTGATTTTGGGATTGTTCATGATCTTCGGATTTGCGGCTCCGGCTATGGCTGCCGATGCTGCATACGAGGGTGAGCTTTTTTCGCTCGACACAAACGATGTATATGGATGGACAACAAATTCCGACCGTGCGCTGGTCACCGATTACGCGTGTTCTGTGGACGGTGGTGAAGCGCAAGATTATGTCACGTTCGTGGTCTCAGGACTCACCGATCTTCTTTACGGCGCAACGCCCGGTATGAACGTGACAACAGACAGGTATACCGAGGTCACTGCGGAATTTTCTATCTGGCGGCATGTGGGAACTTCAGGTGCATCCGACCCGGACATTGCGGACGCAGCGCTGTATTATTCAACCGATTTTGGCGCGACATGGTCGGCTGCGAGCATACCGCTGACAGCAACCAATACGGGTGAGACCGCAGAAATCGTCGGATACAGCGGTTACTATGGGCCGGTGTATACGTACACAACAGGCAACCTTTGCGATATCGCACCCGGGCAGGTCATCACGAACTTCAAGATTGTCCCTTTTACGGCGCTGACCACTGTGGGTGCGATGCGTCTGATGGACTTTACGGTTTCGGCGAAGGGCGAGAACGAAATTGTCCCGGAGCCCGTGCTGCATACAGGTGATCTTTATTCACTCAATACGAACGATGTATCGGGATGGACGACCAACTCTGACCGCGCACTGATTACCGATTATTCGTGCTCGGTGGATGGCGGTGACGCGGAAGATTATGTCACGTTCGTGGTATCAGGTCTTAGCGATCTTCTTTATGGCGTGACACCTGATATGAGTGTGACTTTGGATAATTACACCGAGGTAACCGCGCGGTTTTCCATCTGGCGGCATGTCGGGACGGCGGGTGCGCCCGACCCTGATATTGCAAACGCGGCGCTATATTACTCAACCAATTTCGGATCGACATGGTCGGCTGCGAGCGTGCCGCTGACGGCAGTCAATACAGGGGAGACCGCAGAAATCGTCGGATACAGCGGTTACTATGGGCCGGTATATACGTATACAACGGGCAACCTCTGCGATATCGCCCCCGGACAGGTGATTACAAACTTTAAGATCGTTCCCTTTACGGCAGTGGCCACAGCGGGTGCGATGCGTCTGATGGACTTTACGGTTTCGGCGAAGGGCGAGAACGAAATTATCCCGGAGCCCGTGCCTGTGATCAATGATTCTCCTGTCATTCAGGCGCTGATTGACAACGCGAAAGCAGCCGGACAGACACAGGTGACGATACCCGAAGTGAATCCGCGTGACGGGAGCAGTGTATGGGTGATCGGCGAGGCTATTGAACTGCCATCGGATATGACAATATATATAAACAACTGCACGCTGCGTCTTGCTGACGGTGTCTACTGCAATATTTTCTGCAATGAAACAGCGTATTACGAGACGCTGACTGTCGCACAGGAACAGCAGAATATAAAAATCATCGGCCTTGGAAACGCGATGCTGGACGGCGGTAACCACAATGGCTTGACTGAAGCTACCTCTGAGACTAACGGTCTTCCGCATATAATCTATAATACGCTTGTATTTATGCGAAACGTAAATAATCTTGAGATTCGCGACTTAAAGACAAAGGATTCCCGGTGGTGGACGTTTACCAATATATTTTGCCGCAATGGGCTCATTACAAACATCGATTTTGACTGTCGTAATAATGTACCCAATCAAGATGGCGTGGACTTGCGAATTGGCTGCAATAATTTTACCATCAGCAATTTGACGGGGGACACGGGTGATGATAGCGTCGCATTGACTGCGCTTCTGCACAATTTTGATACCAAGTGGATGGTCGAGGGCAAGGATACCGATATCCACGATGTGCAGATATACAATATCAATACTCGTGTAATGGGCGGTCATCATATTGTACGGTTGCTCATGCAGGATGGCAACAAAATCTATAACATCGACATTGAAAATATCCACGATGCGACGATCGAAGAGGGTGGCCCAAGCGTAGCAGCCGCGGTCAAGCTCGGGGATACCAATTACGCCACTGTTAAGCAAGCTGTGGCAGGAGATATGTACAACGTCAGCATCAATCATGTCATAACGCGCGCTCAAATGGCTATAAAAGTGGGCACTTATGCCGTGACAAATGAGCATTTCACATATGCTGATGTGACCAATGTCGCGGGCAATCCCGTTATTGGCGGATATTATACACCGCCTGAGCCGCCGGTTGGCGAGGAAACGCTGCTGAATGTGGCGTTCCAAAGCATTACGGATGCAGATGGATGGAGCTCCAACGCGGGTGCCGCGCGGTATTTTGGGGTTGCTGTGGATGGGCAGACTGCCGGATATATCATATGGGTATCGCGCAGCGAAAGGATACAGATTACAACGCCCAATATGCTGGTGACAACAAACAATTACGATGAAGTGCACGCCGAGTTTGAAATGTGGCTTAACGAAAAGATCGGCGATCCGGATCTTGCGCTGAACGACCTCACGCTATTCTACTCGGCCGATTTCGGCGAAACATGGGAAACGGCCAGCATTCCCGTGAGTGTGGTCAATACGGGGAAACGCGCCGTATATGATTATGCTAATCAGGGCGATGTGTACAAAGTCAGTACCGGTAACCTTGCTGAGATTTTACCGGGGGTTGCTGTTACAAACTTTAAGATCGTGCCTTATGCAGGCATCGCGCCGACTGGAGGGCCCAAATTACTAAACTTTCAGGTACTGGGTGATGAGGCTTAGTTTTGAACTTTGGACAATGTAACAACCAAAGCAGTGGGAAGTGAGCCAAAGCGCGCAAGGCTGCTTTGGCTCAGGTTCTGCTATCGATAAGGAATATCTGCATTTAGAAAACGGCATATGGCTAGCCAGTCTATCCAGTGCGGCAATATGGCGGAAGCTGAGCATCGTCTTTGTCTTAGTCGAACGTCTTTGTGAAGACAGTTGTATCGTTTCCATGGATAGGCTTGGTATTGTTTTCATACGAACGTTTATTGTATTTGTACATCAAACGATTATGCCGTTCATACAACGCCGGATGTGGAGTGAGAACTTTCTGTTTGTATAGCGCGATGTTACAATATAAAAGGAAATAGAATATATGATTAAAGTAGCACCATCAATTCTAGCGGCAGATTTCATGAGCTTGGGCAATGATATTAAACACTTAATAGATTCGGGAGCAGATTACATTCATATAGATGTAATGGATGGCTTATTTGTACCAAATATGGCATTTGGCTTGCATGCCGTTTCGTCTATCCGCAAAGCAGCTTCTGCTGTTCTTGATGTACATATGATGATTCATCAGCCTATTCGCTATGTGGAGCATTTTTGCGATGCAGGGGCTGATATTCTCACTGTTCATGTTGAAGCGGACTCCGAAGAAGAAGTGCTGAAAGCTCTTAATCGTATTCGGCAAGCGGGTACCCGAGCTGCGTTGGCGATAAAACCGAGTACACCGGCAGAAGCCATCATTCCTTATCTGGATCATTGTCATATGATCTTGGTCATGACAGTTGAGCCTGGTTTTGGGAATCAATTGTTTTTACAGAGTATGCTCAGTAAAATTGCTGAGGTTAAAAAAATTATTGGCAACAAAAACATTAATATCGAAGTGGATGGCGGAATCAATCTTACTACGGGAAAGCAATGCTTTGAGAACGGTGCAAATGTTATTGTTATGGGTAGCGCCCTATTCAAATCAGAGGATATAGGAGGTTTGATAGAATCTGTAAAACGTTTTGACAAAAACATATTATTCGTCGATGAGTAAGCTTTCCTACTGTGAGGAGTCCAGTAGAACCCGATTATCGTGGTGCTTTACATGAAGAAAAGTATTTGTTGCGCTTTGATATCGTTGACACCTACTAATTTCTTGCGGATCATCCTGTTAACTTTGTTGTAAACATCAGGATTATGCAAAAAATATGGAGCGTTGGATATACGGTTGCAGTGTATGAGTTAGTATCGCAAATTGGATGGCTCTGCTCTGCTCTTGAAGTGTTCATAGAGATTATGAGTAAGTGAAGCATGAGCATTACCCATATAAGGCTTAAGCCATTTCCTCTCCTTGGTTGTCTTCGTCGTGACGATCTCAACATTAAAAAGGAAGTTATGCGAACATCAACAATTGACAAGAATATAAAATACTGATATAAATCTGTTAGGGAATTATTTTTGCCAATCTTTTTTGTATTAAATCCCCGAAATGAGCCTTTTTTATGGCATATTTTTGCCAAACTATTTTGTTTCCTTACAACAAACAAGTTGAATCCTTGAACAATTAAGAACGTCGATCTTGCACAGATCCTGTGGAGTGTAATATCGACGTTCTTAATATACTCTTTTATAAATTGATGTTTCCATAAATATGACTTTTTATTTTATTACCAATAATAGTTATGATACAATATATTAATAACAAATTGGAGGATATAGCTTTGTCAAAAGGCTCTGTTTATTGTATTGGTGATGCATGGAAGAGGGAATTTTATTTTACTAATGATGAAGAGTATGTAACCATTATCGTCCCAGCGGGGGCATATTGGCTTGCTGAAGCATTTAAAGAAAATGGAATTCCAGTCGATGGTGAGAACCTTAATACTGATTTACTATATAAAGAATGTCTTGAAATACAAAAGCATAAAGACGGAAACTATTATGTTACCAAGAAGTTGGGGTATAAATCAGGTCAAATAAAATGGGGCATTGATACTGAGACAATCAAGTTCGACAAAACCTTAGAGAATAATTTGGTATTAATATGGAATGAAAACAAAAAGCATAGGGCTTGGAGTAAAGAAAAAGGAAAAAGAAATATTCCAGATATCAATGGCTATTATATGTGGATATCAAGAGAAGACTTGCCAACAACTAATGAAATGATTCAAATGGGAGAAAACTGTGTAGTAATTATTGATGCATCTGTATTAAGAAAAAATGGAGCCTTAATTCCAAGTAACACATCATGGGAAACTATAGCATTAAATTGTATATGGCAAATACGAGGAAATGAAAATCTCCATTCATTACTTCGAGCTAATTTTATTATTGTTAATTTTGATTTAGAAGGCGCACTAGTATTTGATAATATTAATTATACAAGGACTCTATGGTATCTTCCAAGTAAATTTGAAGGCGATATACGAAATAATGCTTTTGGAGATATACCTGATTCTTGGGGTATTATGGTTGCCAATATAGCTATAGAATTTTTCAACTCACTAAGCGACAAAGACCCATGGGAAACGCTCAAAAATTCCGTAGGTAGTGCTCTTACCTCAGCAAAATATTCTATCGACCAAGGCTACAGTATTGTTAAAAACGATAATACTTATGAAATTATATCGGGGTACCACGAAATAGTTAATAAAAGTAGTCATTTAAAAAAAATAGTTGTCCCCGATTATGCTGGAATAGATAGATGGAGCATTGTTAAAGGATTAATTGATGATATTCCGAATCAGTCATTTGAAGAATATATTAAAACGATTGTGATTCATGGATATGACACGACCTTATCTAATTTTCCGGTACTTACCATTGGGAATCTTACGACTGCTGACCGACATGAAATAGAAAGATATCTGGATATTAAGAAACTCATATTTAACTATCTTACGAGTGAAAAGCCCGGAAGGCCATTATGTTTTGCTGTATTCGGGAAGCCCGGAAATGGGAAATCGTTTGGGATATCAGAAATTGCTAAATCAGTAGCATCAGATACTAAATTAGCCAGAAAAATAGAAAAATTAGAGTTCAATTTATCGCAATATAAAGATTTTAAAGAATTATGTATAGCCTTTCAAAGAATACGAGACGTAATTATATCTGGTAATACTCCTTTAGTATTTTTTGATGAGTTTGACTGCGAGGAACTAAAATGGTTACAAATATTTCTTATGCCTATGCAAGATGGGTATTTTGTGCAGGATAACATTAGATTTAGCCTTGGTCCATGCATATTTGTTTTCGCTGGAGGAATAGCTGAAACATTTGATGAATTTAATAAAATTTCAAAAAAAGAGAACTTCAAAAATAAAAAAGTTCCTGATTTCGTTAGCAGATTGCGTGGCTATATTGACATTCAAGGGATAAACAAGGAACCAAATGAGAATGATAATATTTTTATGCTTCAAAGAGCTATAATTCTAAGAAGTCTTATTGAAAGAAAAGTAAAGAACATTATTTCAAGAAAAGATGTTAACATTGACGATGGTGTACTAAGTGCTTTACTTTATATTCCTGAATATAAGCATAACATTCGTTCTTTAGAAGCAATTATTGAAATGAGTAATTTCACAAATAAATCAAAATGGGAGCAATCTTGTTTACCATCACGTGAACAATTAGAATTACATGTTGATTCCAAAAAGTTTATGAAATATGTATTAACAAATATTATGAGAGCAGAAGTCGTTGAAAGGATAGCAGAAGCAGAATATTTCATTTCTAACCCTGAAACAACATCCATATGGGCGAGACTACCTGAGGATGAAAAAGCACAGTACCGAAAAAGAGCCTCATTAGTCATTTCGGCATTGAGTTGGAGAGTTATGAGGGGATACAAACTTTACTATGATTTTGATACAGGACAAGTGCCATGCCCAATTTTGGAAACAATACCAGATAAATTGATAGATGACTTTGCTCAGAGGTTTAATAAACTTATTGTAGATAAAGATATAGAAGCTTCTGAAATGGATGATAAATGCTTTTTGCCATGGCATGAGTTAAATGAAGAAGGGAAAAATTATTACAGAAGTTATATTAAGAATATCCCTGAAGTAATAAAAAAGGCTAGAATGTATATTGTTTCCTCCTCGTTTGGATTGTAGAGCATAGTATATTTGTTTCTTTCCATTCTACCTGCCAAGCAGCAGCTTTCTTGCGCGCGCCTTAATCGCCTCGTCCTTGAACGCCAGGTCGAGAAAGCCTTCCTGTGCGCGCTTTTTCAAATATTCATATGAATAGGCGATGGACTCGGCGTGGTCAAACGCCAGCCCCGCGCTATCAATGGGATAAATTTTCTGTATCTGTTCGGTGGGGAACGCCACGACGGGATGCATCTCTTCGCAACCGCGCAGCGTGTAGCTGATGCGCGTTTCGCCGCCTGCTTTTTCAACCGTGTAATCCGAAAGCGTGAACCAGCCTGCTTCAGCGGCATCATCGCCCGCGACGGGCTTCAGTGCCGATGCGTCCGCCATCGCGACATGGCTCGCCGTGATGGTGCGGTAGCGCGGGTCTCGGTCGGGCCGGCCCCATGTGAACACCTGCTCAAGATACAGCCCCGAAAGCCCTGTCTCCTCCATGAGCTCGCGGTCTGCGGCAACTTCAATGTCTTCGTCAATGTCCACAAAACCGCCGGGCAGCGCCCAGCATCCCTTGTAGGGGTAGCTGCCGCGCTTAATGAGCAGAAGCTGCAGCGCATCGTCGCCCACTGCGAAAAGCGCAGTGTCTGCCGCAAAGCCGGGGTTTTGATATTTGGTGGCATCGTAGCCTTTCAAGAAACGAATTTCGTCTTCGCCGGATGGAATATAAGTCATCATATGCTCCTAATAAAAAACTTTATCGATCACGCCGCCGCCCAAGCATTCGTCGCCTAAGTAGAGCACCGCATACTGTCCCGGTGTCACGGCACGCTGACGCTGGTCAAACTCGATATGCGCCCCGCCGTCTTTGAGCGCGACATGCACCTGCTGGTCGCTCTGTCGATAGCGGAACTTGGCCGTGCAGGAAAACGCATCGCCCGGCGCTTCGTTGATGAAATGAAAGTCCGGTGCGAATAGCGCCTTTGAATACAGCGCGTCCGGCTCGCCGCCGTCCTCGCCCTGCGCCACGATCAGCGTGTTTGCCGCCACGTCCTTGTCGATCACAAACCAACGCGTGTCCTTGGCGTCCTCGCGACCGCCGATGCCGAGACCGCGTCTCTGACCCAGTGTGTAATACATCACACCCTGATGCTTGCCGACGACTTTGCCGTCAGGCGTCTTGATATCGCCCGGCTGCGCAGGCAGAAAGCCCGAGAGAAAGTCGCGGAATTTGCGTTCACCGATAAAGCAGATGCCGGTGGAATCCTTCTTCTGCGCGACCTTTAAATTCAGCGACGACGCGATATCGCGCACCTCGCTTTTTTGTATGTCGCCCAGCGGGAACATCGCGCTTTGCACCTGTGCGTGGCTCAGCATGCACAAGAAATACGTCTGATCTTTGCCGGTGTCCGCCGATTTGTACAGATGCCCGTCACCTTTGGTGTGCGCATAGTGCCCCGTGGCGATCATTTGTGCGCCAAGCATTTTAGCATGATCCAGAAACGCTGCGAACTTGATTTCAGAATTGCAGAGCACGTCCGGATTGGGCGTGCGTCCGCGCTTGTATTCATTTAGAAAGTGCGTGAAAACGCGATCGTAATACTGCTGCTCGAAATTGACCGTGTAATACGGGATATCGATGGCGGTACAGACGCTTTTCACATCATCAAAATCCTGCACGGCACTGCAGCCCTTGCCGTCATCCTGCCAGTTTTTCATGAACACGCCGATCACGTCATAGCCCTGCTTTTTAAGCAAATGCGCCGCCACGGCGGAATCCACACCGCCCGACATGCCGCAAACCACGCGAATCTTCTGATTCTCTCTCACAATAAGCCTCCGATATTGCTACATTATACCGCCCGCCATGGCAGATTTGCAAGCGCTTGTGGACAGGCGCACTGCTTATGCTATACTGACCATATGAAAAAGAAACTGATCGTGCTTGCTGTGTTGCTGCTTGCGGCGGCGCTCATATTCTGGTTCTTCTATCCGCTGCGCAGTCTGATCGTGATGAGCGTGTATTCGGGGCAGCACGGCAATGAAAGCGTACTCAAGCAGCAGGGCTTCTCGCTCGATATTCCGTCGGGGCAGGGCTGGTCTCCGTTCGTGATGACGTACAACGCGGACGATTTTTCAGTATGGTCGGGCATCGACTCGGTCATGTCGATCCTGTACAACTTTGGCGCGTTTGATACTGCCACGCGCACATCGTCGTTCTATGATTCAGACAGCGATAAATACTGCGCGTTCTATGGCGCGTACGTGCTGCACCAAAATGACGGTGCTTTTGGATTGACGGACGACGGTGATGTGGATAGGGATGAGATCACGCAAGCGGTGAAGTATGACTACACACAGCTTGTGCTGGCGGGCTTTGGCTGTGATGATATTGTGTTTGGTGTGGATGAATTCGAGCAGCAAACGGACGTTTCATACGCGGGCAGCGACGGATGGACGCGCATTGACGCGTCGATCACCACAAACGGCGTGGCGCATCAGTATAAAGAGGACAAAACGGCGTATCTGCAATATGGCCCGCCCATGACGTCGGTGGATGAGGATTTCGCTGTCACCACACTGCATGGCAGGCTGTATATCAAATACCTTGAGGATTATGACTGCACGGTGATGCTTTACGTCATTGCGCCGAATACTGACGCGGTGGACATATGTGATAAAGATATACTGAGCAAAACAAAAATCTCTTCCCTAGAGTAGTGATTCAATTTCATCCACGGCGAGGTCGATAAGCACCTTCGCGCTCTGCTCCGCGAAGCCGGGAATGATGATGTTGCAGCGCGATAAGGGGATGAGTATCTTTTTGGCGCTGCTCTCGGCAATGGTGCGCGCCATGCGCGGCGTAATTTCGCCCAGCATGCCGCTCGCCGCGATGATGCCAATGCCGCCGATAATCACGTCGGCGCTCTTGGCGTTGAAGCAGACGGCGTTTTCGCCCGTCGCGCAGCTTTTCGCGCCTGCCTTATTCATCGCTGCCGTCGCCGCCACGTTGGTGCCGGCCGCGGTCAGATGGACTCGCTCACCGTATTTCTCGACAAGCCTTTTGACGATGGCCGCGCCAAGGCCGCCGCCTTGGGCATCCACCACAATCACATTCAGCATAAAAAACAACGCCTCCCCAAGAGCCATTATAAAGGATAGCCGTCAGGGAGGCAATTGGTGGTGGAGCATGTTTAATTACTTTGGGTGTCGTTTTAGTTGAGTGACGATTTTTTTCACAAGAAAGATGCTCAAGCACACACATCCGATCACGATGGTGACCGCCACCGCGACATAAACGATCTGCGATAGCACATATTCAAAGTCTGTCTGAAACGGATTAAACAATGAAAGTACACTATCTTTAATAATATCATCTGCCATTTTTTCTCCATTTGTTTTATTCACCTGTAAGACGTTTCAGAAGAGCAAAAGTGCTATGCGAATATAGAAATAAATAAAATAATTGACTTACATTGCATGCATTGCTTCGCATTCTCATAACGCAGACAAGATCAATTCGGTATTGTATGCTTTTTTCGCCGGCGAAATTTGCAGCCTCGCAGTATTTTTTTCTTTTATTAACCATCGATTTAATATATAATACCTTAATAGAGGAATATTTTGCGGTTTACAATTATTTTAGAGGAGGATATAAATATGCCATTGGTAACATCAACAGACATGTTCAAGAAAGCTTATGACGGCGGCTACGCCATCGGCGCGTTCAACGTGAACAACATGGAAATCGTTCAGGGTATCACTGAGGCGGCCAAGGAATTGAGTGCCCCGCTGATTCTTCAGGTCTCCAAAGGCGCCAGGTCCTATGCCAACCCGATCTATTTGAGAAAGCTCGTCGAAGCGGCGCTTGAAGATACAGGGCTTCCGATCTGTCTGCACCTTGACCACGGCGATACATTCGAAACCTGCAAGGATTGCATTGACGGCGGTTTCACATCGGTCATGATCGACGGCTCTCACCATTCCTTCGAGGAAAACATCGCGGTCACCAAGAAGGTTGTGGAATACGCGCACGATCACGGCGTGGTCGTGGAAGCCGAGCTTGGCCGTCTTGCGGGCGTTGAAGACGATATCAAGGTATCGGCGGAGGATTCGTCCTATACCCGTCCTGAGGAAGTTGAAGAGTTCGTGAGCAAAACAGGCGTGGATTCTCTGGCCATCGCGATCGGTACAAGTCACGGCGCGTTTAAGTTTAAGGGTGAGCCCGTGTTACGTTTTGACATACTTGAAGAGATCACGAAGAAGCTGCCCGGTTTCCCGATCGTGCTGCACGGTGCGTCGTCGGTTATCCCCGAGTTCGTGGAAATGATCAACAAGTTCGGCGGCGACATGCCGGGCGCACAGGGCGTTCCTGAAGAAATGCTGCGTCAGGCGGCCAGAAGCGCGGTCTGCAAGATCAACATCGATTCCGACCTGCGTCTTGCGATGACAGGCACAGTCAGAAAGTACTTTGCCGAGAATCCGTCTCACTTCGACCCGAGACAGTATCTCAAACCGGCGCGCAGCGCGATCAAAGACATGGTGAAGCACAAGATCGAAGTTGTGCTCGGCTGCGCAGGCAAAGCGTGAACGATTAATGATAAGTCCGGCGTTTGCTGACTGCGAATGCCGGATTTTTATTATCACACGATCGAAATGTGTCGTTGGAGGGAATAATGCGAAGATTCAAAAAGGCGCTCGTCGTATTGGCCGTGGCGCTTGCCGTGTCGGCGCTTGGCGGATGCTCGATGTTTGGCTCTGTGGAGTCATTAAAGCCGACGCTGATCAACGGAACGACGGCGGGTAATATACAAAACCTTGGATTTGCCGTGAAGCAAGACGAGGATTTGTATTTCTATTTCACAAGCGGAGACACCTATGAAGCGGGCGATATCATCAAATCCAATCCCAAAACGGGAGACAACAGCCTCGCCATGCATGATGGCGGCCTTTATTTGAGCATCTATGAGGATAGCCTGTACTACTGCAAGGAGGACGGTATCTACCGTGCGCCGATGGACACATTCAAGCCCGAGCTTTTGCTTGAGGGCAATGCTGAGCAGCTTCAGATATCTGGGGGGAAGATGTTCTATATTGAAGACGGTGCGATCAAGAGCGCGTCTGCAAACGGCGAAGCCGTGGACTTCACACCCATTGAAGGCGCGTCATGCCTAACCGTATACGAAAACAAGCTTTTCTATATCGACAGCGCCACGGGGCAGATCTGGCAGGCGAACACGGACGGATCGGACGCTGAAATGCTTTTCGATTTTGATGTGAAGCAGTTTTCTATACTCGAAGGTGTCTTCTATTATATCGACAGCGCTGATGGCAACATAAAACGTGTGACAGCGGACGAACCGAGTCCTGAGACGGTGGTTCCTTATACGTGCAGCGGTTTTAATATCAACCTATACGGCATGTTCTACACCCGTGAGATTGACGGTAAATGGGTCTGCTGCAATGCGGATATAAATGGTGAAAACGAGCAGGTTATCACAGATAATGGGGAGAGCAAAAGGCATATGGCGTGCATGTTTGACGGCGGCGCGGTAATACTCGGCCAGGAGGAGTTTGGCATCGCGGCGGAATAGCATAGACTCCCGCAGCATAGTATGAATTGATACTCTGCTGTTTTAGGGGGCAAGGCGATGGGGCTGGGCATAGATTTCTCAATAGTGCTTTTCTTTGGACTGGGACTCGTGCTCCTCTATTTTACGGGATGGCTGCTGCTTGCCCCTTTGAAATTTATCATGAAGTTCATTGTGAGCGGCCTTTTGGGCGCTCTTTTTCTTGTGATTATCAATCTCATCGGCGGAATTTTCAACGTGACAATCGCAATCAACCCGCTAAGCGCCCTGATTGCAGGTTATTTTGGCCTGCCGGGGATCATATTACTGTTTGTACTTAAGCTTATCCTATTATAATTTAAAATTTGAGATGGTAGTAAGCGTTTTTCTTCATATACTACTATTGGTATCATGTGAAGAGGAGCGTGCACACATCTGCGAAGTTTTAAGTTTGCATTTCAGGGTATCGTAGAGGCCATCCGCACCGAGCATAATTTTCGCTTCATGCTGGCTTTTTTCATGTTTGTGGTGGCGGCAGGCGTGATTTTTGAGATAACGCACTATGAATGGCTGGCTGTGCTGATTTGCTGCGGTATGGTTCTGGGTATGGAGATTATTAATATGGCGGTGGAAGCTGCGGTAGATCTTGCGGCAAAGGGCCGCAATCCGCTTGCCAAAAAAGCAAAGGATGCAGCTGCGGGCGCTTCGCTTGCGGTTTGTGCGTTTTCCGCCGCTGTTGGCCTCATCGTTTTCATTCCTTATATTGCAAAGCTTTTTAATGGATAATAAGAGTCCTCATACTTTTCCGTTTTTCGGATTCTCGTTTAAATAAACAACGGCGCTTTCCAGTCGATGATCCTTGACAGTTTTTACTTTGATATTGAGACCGAATTCTTCAAGCTCGGGTGTGCTGCCGTCGTCAGGTATGGTGCCAAGCATGCCGAACACGAGACCGCCAAAGGTATCGTATTCGTTTTCAGGGAGGATGACACCCAGCTGTTTGGATACCTTATCGAGCGGCGCTGCCCCGTGAATACGCCACGTTTTTGAATCGATTCGTTCGATTATCGGCAATTCGGCAGGCATGGCTATATCGTCCTCAAGATCTCCCACGAGCTGTTCAAGCAGATCGTACATTGTGATGATACCGCTCATGCCGCCATGCTCGTCCAGCACCACGGCGAAATGTTTTCGGCTCTTTTTCATGTTGCGGAACAGCACATCGGCGCGCACCGTCTCCGGCACAAAATAAGCAGGCTTAACGGCGCTTTCCATCATGGTCTGACGGTTTTTATTACCCAGCCGGAAGTAGTCCTTGGCGTAAAGGACACCCACAATATTGTCGGGGCTGTCCGAACAGATGGGGTATATGGAATGACGGCTTTGGTTGATTGTCTGCTCCCATTGCTCGTCGGATTCATCAAGCCACAGCAGCGAAACCTCCGTACGGTGTGTCATGATTTCATCTGCGGAAATATCGTTGAACTCGAATACGTTTTGTATCATGTCCTTTTCGTCCGGCTGTATCGCGCCCTTCTCGCTGCCTGCATCCACCATCATGCGTATTTCTTCCTCGGTGATCTGCTCATCCTCTCCATGCGGGTTCATACCGAAAAGCCGCAGAATGCCGTTGGCGGACACCGTGAGCAGCCATACAACGGGCGCAAATATCTTGGAGATCACATAAACAAGCAGGGAGAGTGAGAGGGCAAGCTTCTCCGCCTTTTTCATGCCGATACGCTTTGGCACCAGTTCGCCGAGTGTGACCGTAAAATATGTGAGGAGTAGCGTGATGATAATGACTGATAACGTGCTTAGCACAGGAACCGGTATGGAAAGGCCAATGCCCTCCAATGCGCTTGCCAACCTGTCAGAAAAGTTCTGAGCGGCAAAGGCGCTGCCCAGCAGGTTCACAAGCGTGATGCCGATCTGAATCGTTGCGAGGAAATGAGCTGGCTGGGCAGTGAGCTTGGATAACCGAATGGCACGCTTGTCTCCCGCTGCGGCCATCTTGACAATTTTGTTGTCATTCATGGATATGATGGCTATTTCCGCACACGCGAAAAGCGCGTTGATGAGAATGAGTAATACCTGTAATAAAACCTGCCCCAAGACCGAGCTGCTGTCGTTCAACGAGATACCTCCTCAGGCAATGCCGGAATTTAACGGATCAAAAGCTTTGTTGAGGTCAACTTTTTAAGATTGCCTCAATTTGGTTCTGACTCTCTTATTCTTTAAAAATTATAATGTATTGATACTAAACATACAATCCATTGAAATTAAAAAATGTCGCATTTATGTTAACATTTCAGATAGACCCGGTTTGAAAACGTCTATACAGGCAGCATATACAAAGCAGGAGCTGGAAAAGATAACAGCACAAACACCACTGAAAGGGGCGAGTGTGAGAGCGGGAGCGATCGGCTTGACCGTATCCGGCTCCCGATTATTAGGGTAAAAGCAAACGATATAAAGCTTAATAATCCGGGCAAAATTGACGTAAGTAGGCAACAATAAATGTGCCCTAAAATGGCTTATATATGCGTATTTTATGCTTGCTTTTTGCATGTCCGCATGTTAGAATACTCGTGCTGTAGATTTTTAGGAGGTAGCAATGGCCATTTTAGTGCTTGTCATCGAGATAGTCCTTTGTTTGTTCTCTTTGTTCATGATCGCTGTGGTGCTGCTGCAGTCCGGCAAGAGTGCCGGGTTGTCAGGCGATATCGCGGGCGGCGCAGAGACATTCCTTGGAAAAGGCAAAGCGAAGAGCTATGAAGGAAAGCTGAAGAAACTAACGAAGGTGGCCGCTGTCGGTATCATGGTGCTGGCTGTTGCGCTCGTGTTGATTCAGGTGTATGTGATGCCGAATAACACCGGCACAACGGATGCCGCGCCCACGGCGACGCCGACGGCGCAAGTGGATACGACCGATCAAGCCGGTGATGCTGATGCAGCGCCGACAGTATCGCCTGCGGAGTAGCATTTGGCAATTTAGCTCTTATGACGCCTTTCCAAATTTACGGAAAGGCGTTTTTTAGTTGAAAGCATCAAAGAATGCAGCGTTTTTGGGTATGATAATAAATGAGTTTAATATGAGAAATATGAGGAGATT
Source organism: Bacillota bacterium (assembly GCA_023399095.1). Classification (GTDB taxonomy): domain Bacteria; phylum Bacillota; class Clostridia; order Christensenellales; family SZUA-584; genus SZUA-584. Next base: position 66,510 of record JAEWQS010000134.1, on the reverse strand, counting down.
GATTTGGAATTAAAGGATTTAATCATAAATGAGTTGAATACGGCTGGAAAGAAGATAGACTTTGATGATTTGATTAAAAGCCTATCCGCCGACCCTGCGGAATGCAGGCAGGCTGTGAGTGAGCTAATTTCTGAGGGTAAGGTCATCCGTTCGCTCAAGGGCAAGTTTTTCTTGCCAGGGCAGTTTGGTTTTTTTACGGGCCGCCTCGATGTAAAACGGTCCGGATTCGGTTTTTTGCTCAATGAGCAAGGAGACATATTTATTCCGGCGGATAAGAAAGGCGGCGCATTAAACGGTGACCTCGTGCTGGTGAGGTTGCTTTCCGCGGCCGAGACAGAAAGAAAACGTGAGGGCGAAGTCAAGGAGATCATCGAAGAAAAAACAAAAGTCGTGGTCGGAACGCTAACAGGACGTTATCTGTCTCCCGATGATGAGCGCATCGATGAGGTGTTTATATCGCGCAAGGACTTAAGCGGCGCGAGCAATAACCAAAAGGTGGTTGTTGAGATCACCAAAAGGGGCAAGGATGGCAAAAGCCCTGAAGGGCGAATCACTGAGGTTCTGGGTACAGCCGGTGTGGCGAGCGTCGAACTAAAAAGCCTGATTCGTCAGTATGACTTGCCCGAAGCATTTCCGGCAGATGTGGAGGCCGAGGCGGCACGATCGGCAGGCTATATCATAGACGCGACGGATCGTGAGGATCTGCGGGGAATGAATGTGTTTACCATAGACGGCGCAGATGCCAAGGATTTAGACGATGCAGTGTCCATCAAGAAGCTGGGTGACGGATTTGAGCTAGGTGTGCACATTGCGGATGTGGCGCAGTATGTCAAGGAAGGCTCGAAGCTCGACAAGGAAGCGTTTAAGCGCGGCACAAGCGTTTATCTGGCGGATACCGTGATTCCCATGCTTCCAAAAGCGTTGTCTAACGGCGCATGTTCGCTGTCTGAGGGCACCGACAAGCTGGCGCTTTCGTGCTTCATGAAGCTTGATGTGAATGGCAACATCTATGAGGCACGCGTCGCGCAGACGGTGATCTGCTCTAAGCACAGGCTCACCTACAGCGACGTCAATAAGATATTTGACGGCGGCCATGACGAGCTGGAGCGCGAATACGCGGATATACTCTCAGATTTGCTCGAAATGAGAGGACTTGCGACACTGCTGCGGGCGCGCCGTGAAGAGAAGGGCAGCATTGATTTTGAGCTCGATGAAACGGCGTTTAGGTACGACGCGGAAGGGCGTGTGATCGGTGTGGAGCCGCGCGTGCGCGGAGAAGCGGAAAGGCTCATCGAGGAGTTTATGCTTGTGGCCAATAAATCGGTCGCCGAAATGTATTTTTGGCGGGACATCCCGTTTGTGTACCGCGTCCACGATCAGCCTGACGAGGAGAAGATGCGCACATTTGCCGCATTCTACCAGAATTTTGGGAGTTTCAAGGGTAAGATTGAAAATATTCGACCCAAAACGCTGCAAAGCATCCTTGAAGACGTCAAAGGAAAGCCGCATGAAAACATCATTAACCAGATCATGCTGCGTTCACTCAGGAAAGCGGAATACTGCCCCGAATGCAAAGGCCATTTTGGTCTCAGCTTTCAGTACTACTGTCACTTTACGTCGCCGATACGGCGGTACCCCGATCTGGCGGTGCACCGCATCATCAAGCGTGATTTGAATGGGCGTCTGACTGCCAAAGCGATGGACGCACTTGCCGCCAAGGTTGAGGAAGCTGCAAGGCAATCCAGCCTGCGCGAACGTGCGGCGATGGAAGCGGAGCGCGCGGTAGATGATATGAAAAAAGCCGAGTATATGTATGGCAAAGAGGGTCAGGAATTCGATGGAATCATCAGCGGTGTGTCAAGGAATGTCATATTTGTACAGCTTGACAATACGGTGGAGGGTGTGATACCATTATCATCCCTGCAAGATGATTACTATGTTTACAATGAAAAACTGTACTGTGTAATCGGTGAAAGGACAAGGCGAAAGCTGAGTATGGGCGATGAAATGCGCGTGCGTGTGGAGAGCGTAAGCGTGTATCCGCCGCGTATCGAGTTTACACCGGTACTTTAAGAGCAAGTGGAGAGGTTGTTTTGTGAGCGACGGGGTCAAGATTCTGATAAAGAATAAAAAAGCTTATCATGAATACTTTATAGAAGAGACATATGAAGCAGGGGTTGCGCTGGTCGGCAGCGAAGTGAAGTCCATTCGCGCCGGTAAGGCGAACATAAGAGAAGCGTTTGTGCGTATACTGAATGGGCAGGCATCCATTCACGGCATGCACATCAGCCCGTATGAGAAGGGCAGCATCTATAACGAGGACCCTATGCGCATTCGCAAGCTGTTGCTGCATAAGCGCGAGATTGTAAAGCTGCACAGCATTGTAACGCAGAAGGGTCTGACGCTCGTGCCGTTGGCCGTTTACTTAAAAAACGGCCTTGTGAAGCTGGAAATCGGTGTGGCACGCGGCAAAAAGCTGTATGACAAGCGCCAAAGCATCGCTGAGCGAGACGCTCAGAGGAAAAAGGAAGTGGCCACCAAGCTGGCCAGATAGAAGATCGGCAAAGATTTAGTCTCCATAAAGGGGACTTCACCGTGGGGGCGTATTTGGCTTTCGACGGGGGTTTGTCGGAGTTGGATAAGCGGGTCGCAGTTCCGGAGTGCTGCGTTAAAAAGCCGGATCTAAATTTTAGTTGCAGATAAAACTGAACTAGCTTACGCTGCCTAAGGCAGTGTATGTCTTGCCGACGTCTCCCTAAGCGACGGGTCAAGGCACCATTAATTAGGGGAACCGCCCACGCAAAGCTTTGAGCGAGGGAAGGGATCATGAAGCTACCGCGCGCTTGCCCTGCACAGGGGGGCTTGCGAATGCGGGAAATTTTAAACCCTGAGCTGCACCCGGAGAAAGTCTGATTTTGGAACTTTCGGACAGGGGTTCGACTCCCCTCGCCTCCACCACAATATCCGCACAAATGGGAGCGCCTGACAAAGGATTAGCTTCCATTTTGCATATTTATCAGCTTACACATTACAAGGTATCAAGGGATAGATTAAAACATTTACTATTCGAAAAGGAACGAATGCTCAAAGCATTACCACACGTCAATATTAGGGCAATTGGCCGGTAAAATGAAAATGAAAATTGGAGCGAATGCAGCATGAACAAGTTGTATTCGCTTTTTATTTATAAACGCAAAAAAAATCAATAGTTGCTGGAATCATATGATATTAAGTCAAAAACAAGGGACGATAGTTCTTTGTTATAAAATAAATACGATATGGATATGCCATGGACATCAAAACATGGCAAAAAATAAAGTGTATTCGCGAAATTTACATGATCTTATATGGAAAACACCAAAAACATTTTATGAAGGAGAAAGAAAATGAAAAAAGGTTTATGTCTAGTCGTAATTTTAGTGTTATTGCTACCTACAGCTTGCACCGCTAAGGTAGAACCGGCTCCTGCTCCGAGCTTTAACACGGCTCCAGTATCTACTCCAAGCACAAACTCAGCTCCAGTAACGCCGGGTCGTATGGAATCTCAAACCCCAACTAATAGTCCTGATAATTCCGATATTAAATACTCGGAATTAATTCCAGATCCAAAAGTAATATTTGCAAATGGCGACATTAGCATTACTGACGGTGATGGTGGAAAGGCTTACATATTTGAGGTTACCGGCTATGCCGATGGTGAATATGAGTCGTATGTCTCAGAATGTAAAGAGATGGGCTTTAATGACGTTATTTATGAGACAAATGAAAAAAGAAGTAGCGATTTCGGCGCATATACCAATGATGGAAAGTATTGGGTAGAGGTTAGCTTAGATAAAGAAAATGATATTATCTATGTAATATGCCAAACAAGCAAAAAGAAATAAAATTGCAACAAGATTGAGTCTGACAAAGACTCTTTCTTTCTCGCCTAAAGATTTTTATAAAGGTTATTATAATCTAAAAAAATGGCTGGATATATTGAAGCGTCAGCACACTTAAAGAAATGTTAGTTAAGGTTCGTGGAAGATTAATGTAAAATAAACATTGGTATGTTTCAATAGTCTATGATAATATATGGATGCGATTATTCCAAATTTCTCGTAAATAATACGAAACTAATAATGAAAACATCTTTATCCGCACAGCCAAAAGCGGAAATACAATTAAACATTGTAAGGAGAGGCCTATGACTCAGCAACTATCATTCACCTCCGTCATGGAGAGCGCGGCAAAACTTCCGCTTGTTCGCATCAACCGTACGGAGTTTCTGACCAAGAATCTCAACAAGCTGTGTACACCATCGCAGCTGCAAAAGGCTATCAGTGAGGGAACGCTTCAAGCCGACATCCCGATTGCAACATTGGATAGTCTGGCAAACGCTGTTATTAACGCAGAAACCATCAAGGTAACTGCCATTTCAGCAGCTGCAGGAATACCAGGCGGAATTGCTATGGCTGCTACTATTCCGGCTGACTTGGCGCAGTTCTATGCATTTGTTATCCGTACTGCGCAAGAGCTGGCATACATATACGGATGGGACGAGATGTTTACCGAATCGTCTGCGCTTGATGCGGGCACGGAGTCTCAACTTGTATTGTTTATCGGCGTAATGTCCGGTGTAGGAGCCGCCAACAAAGTGGTAGGCAAGTTGTTTGGTGAAGTAGCAATGAAATCTGTTGCAAAAAAGATTGCCGCCAAAGCACTCACCAAAACGTGGTACTATCCAATTGTCAAGAAAATTGCGGAATTGCTGGGCAAAAACATGGTTAAGGCAACATTTGCCAAGGGTGTTTCAAAAGTTGTTCCTGTAGTTGGCGGGGTCATCTCAGGGGGACTCACGCTGGCAACGTTTAAGCCAATGGCACACAAACTCAAGAAACATCTCTCAACAATGGCTCATATGTCGCCAGAAGAGTTTGCTAAATACGAAGCCGCTATTGTCATCGATGCGGAAGGTTCAGACATAGATAGCGAAATTGTTGAAGTAGTGATTGAGGAGGCTGCGACAGACTGCTGGGTGTGTACTTGTGGTGCGGAGAACAAAGGTAAATTCTGCCCTGAGTGTGGTATAGCAAAGCCCGCCGGGATACCGCAATACAAATGTGATAAGTGCGGTTGGGAACCGGATGATAAGACAAAACCACCAAAGTTCTGTCCGGAATGTGGCGACCCGTTTGATGACGGCGATATAGTATTGGTATAACACGAAAAGTAATATTTCATCGTCATTATACAAAGACCAAACAGCACCCCCTTCATGGTTACGGAGACCGGCTATGATCATTAGAAATTCTATTGCTGAGGTATATATAACTGACGTTACGGCTTTGGCAAAAATCAACGAAAATCAATATGATGCTGTTTTTGAAACCGAGCCTAGCTATGAAGAATTACGGCGAGCTTTTTCTGTAACTATTTTGGGTACAAAAACATATTGTTACTTGCTTATAAACTATTGTTTTGCTCAACTTGACCATTGCGCTATCCTCGATAATGATAGGCTTGTTGTATTAATGGACGATATTCTATACGTTTTCAATATAAATACGGGGAATTTAATACTTCAAAAGCATTACGATCAATTTTGTACATATTTCGGGATTTATCCGTTTGATGATGCCTATGTCATTCACGGCGAATGTGAAATAGTTAAACTCAATAGAGACTATGATATTGAATGGCGATTTAGTGGGAGGGATATATTTGTAAGGCAGAGCGGGGCTGATAAATCATTTACGATTATTGGAGATACAATTCAATTATATGATTTCTACGATAATTACTATGAACTAGATCAAAACGGAAAGCTGATTAAAGAGAGACCTTCACTTAACGAGTAAACATATTTAGCAAATCATCAAAGTTGTAGATGTTTCAAAATACGAAACGTCTATTTTTTTACTCAAACAAGCCAATAAACGCAAATATATAAAGGAGGAATTCAATATGACAAAAGTTATCGCCCTCGCCAACCAAAAAGGCGGCGTAGGGAAAACGACAACCGCCGTTAACCTCGGCATAGGGTTAGCGCGGCAAGGTAAAAAGGTGTTGCTAGTAGATGCCGACGCACAGGGCAACCTTACGGACAGCCTTGGTTGGAACGAGCCGGACAAACTGTCTGTTACACTCGCCACCATCATGACCAAGATCATCATGGACGAGCCCTTTGAACACAACGAGGGCATTCTTCACCATGCAGAAGGCATTGATCTCATGCCGGCCAACATCGAGCTGTCCGCAATGGAAGTATCGTTAGTAAATACCATGAGCCGTGAGATCGTGCTGCGTAACTATCTCAACGGAGTGAAGAAAGATTACGACTTTATTCTCATCGACTGTATGCCCTCGCTTGGAATGATCACCGTCAACGCGCTTGTTGCTGCCGATAGCGTCATTATCCCTGTACAGGCGCACTATCTGCCCGCGAAGGGCATGTCACAGCTTTTGCAGACTATCAATCGCATCAAAAAGAACATTAACCCCAACTTGAAGATAGAAGGCGCGCTACTGACTATGGTGGACACTCGAACTAATTTCGCCAAGGACATCTCCTTCGTACTGCGGCGGGATTACGGGGACAAGCTTCGCGTATTCAAAACGGAAATACCCCTTGCCATCAAAGCGGCAGAAACGAGCGCGGAAGGAAAAAGTATTTACGCATATGACGGGCATGGTAAGGCGGCTGCGGCATATGAAGCTCTGACGAAGGAGGTATTAAACGGTGGCAAGCAACGTGAGAAACAAGAAGCTGACATCAGTCGATGACTTGTTTAGCAGCGAGGAAAGCCGACAGGCGGAGCGGCAGCAACAGGGCGAACAAGTCTTAAGCGTGCCTATTTCAGAGATATTTGACTTCGCAAAAAACCCCTATCACGTTCGGAAGGATGCGGAGCTCATGGATATGGTGGAGAGTATCCAGCGGATCGGCGTCCATACGCCCTGCCTTGCTCGGCCACGGGCAGAAGGTGGATATGAACTACTCTCGGGACATCGGCGCAAACTGGCCAGTACACTGGCAGGTCGTGATACCCTTCCCCTTATTGTCAGAGAGATTGACGACGACGCAGCTACAATATTGGTGGTGGACGGTAACATCCAGCGCGAAACAATTACATTCAGTGAAAAGGCCAAGGCATATAGGATGAAGTTGGAGGCGCTAAATCGCCAAGGAAAACGAACAGACCTAACTTCTCGCCAAGTTGGCGAGAAGTTGACGAGTGTTGAAATGCTAAGCGAAAAGAGTAACGATAGTGCCCGCAATATTCACCGCTTTATCCGCCTTACTGAACTCACTCCACCCTTGCTCCAGATGGTGGACGATAAGAAGATTGCTTTTAATCCCGCTGTGGAGCTTTCATACCTGCCGCAGGAGCTTCAGACCGAGTTGCTGGATGTGATTGAGCAGGAGGAATGTACTCCGTCGCTTTCACAGGCGCAACGGATGAAACAGGCTGCGCAGGAAGGCAAGCTGGATCGTAACGGTATTGAGTTGGTCATGGGTGAGGAAAAACCCCAACAGAACAACTTGACGATCAAAGGAAGCCAACTCGAAAAATACTTTCCCAAAGAATACACGACCAAGCAAAAGGAGGATATTATTATCAAAGCGCTCGACCTGTACTACAAAAAAATAGAACGAACGAAGCAGGAAAAAGAATATGAACGCTGAGACGCCCAAGCTCATGAAGCAAGGGCGTTTTTTTATGCCCGTTTTTTCAGAAAGGAGACTTATAAAGATGCTGTTTACAGAAGGTGAACTCAGCTCGTTTGAGCGCATGATGACGGAGGTTCCAAGACCGCCTAGAATTCTGCGGAAATCTGAGTCCAATCAACTGCGCGACCCGACAATACAAAAACGCAACTGTCCTGATTGCCTGTTTTATGACTCGAGGCGTAAACAATGCAAGCAGGAAAAATGCATCGTTTTTGATACCTAGCCAAAAAAGCAGGTAAGGCTACACCAAGGGGGTAGTCTGTGAATTTTTCTGATTTGGGCAATACTGCATTTCCCTTCCCCCAGACCCCCAACCCTAGTTACCAGCCGAAATACCAGCCGGAAAAAAGAAATTAACTAAAATCAATCAGGAGGTAAAACTATATGAAGTTATTCAAAAACAGATATGTTATCGGGATACTCTGCATCATCACAGCACTACTCATCGTCTTTTTTGCTTTGCCGGCATTGCAGAGCAGCAATCAAGGCGAGTATGTCAGCGTTGTCCGTGTCAAACAGAACATAGAGGCCGGAACCCAGATCACCGGTGAAATGCTGGAGACAGTGAAAGTGCCGGAAAAACTCATCGAGGGTGGTATCAGTGAAACTGCATTGGCGGTGGGTAGATATGCTACTGCCGATCTATACGCTGGAGATTGTTTAACCGTGCAGAAGATCACAGGCTTTGTCGCAAATCAGTCTTCTTTCCCGGCTGGTACAGCAAAGGGCAAGACAGTGGTGTCAATCACGCTGCCCACACTAGCCTCGGGAGTATCCGGACATCTGCTGCCCGGCGATGTGGTAACGATCATGGCGCTGCCCAAAAGCTCCGTCAATCAATCGCTGGGCGTAGAACCAGAAACGGGTGAAGTTGATCTGGCTGGCGCAATTATCTACCCCGAATTGCAGTACATCGAGGTGTGCATGGTAACGGCCAGCGACGGTTCAGATGCCAGTGTTGAAGCTCAGCCCAGCGCGAACGTGAAAAATACCCTGCCTGTCACCATCTCGTTCTACGCTGCGCCGGAGCAGGCAGTACTGCTGGCGGAACTGGAGAATCAGAGCATCATCCATCTTGCTTTCGTCGCTCGTGGTCAGGGTGTGCCGCAGTACATACCTGGCGCTGTACTCGCTGAAGCGGAGGTGAACTGATATGGTTATCGCCGTTTGGGGACGAGACGGAATCGGGAAAAGCACACTCTGTGATACGCTGGGTATACTGTTTGCCAGACAAGGCGTGACGGTCATCATCGACTCTGACCTGACGCAGCCAACGCTGCCTACGCGGCTAGACGGACAGAAGTTCGACTCCGACAAGTCACTTGGTCGAGCCATAGGGATGGGAGTGATGGATGCAGCACCGTATCTGCACCAACATCCAAAGCTGAAAAACCTGTTCTATGCTGGGCTGACTGACCATGACGAGTATCTATCATATGAGCTCGGGTTGGAAGCGGATCACGCAGCGGAGGACTTTGTGGAGCGGTGCATTGAGCTTGCCGACACGGTCATCCTCGACCTGTCGGGGCAGCGCAGCGACCCCTTTTTACCCGGTGCGCTCATCCATGCGGATAAGGTGATTACCCTGTTCATGCCCGATGTGCAGGGAATCTGCTGGTTCAACAGCGTCAAGCCGCTCATCAGCACCATGAACGCACAGGAGCGCATCCTGCCTGTCATGGCAATGACAGACAGACAGCACGACATGTCATGCGTGGAAAAGGCAGTTGATATAAAAGTCGCTGCGGCGCTGCCCTATGTACGGGAATTCCGGCAGGAGTGTATAAGTAATAGCGCGACGCCTGCCGCCATGCGGTATCTGCGGGAGGTAAAGAAGCTCCAAGCTTTACTGAAAGGAGCTGATGCGATATGAGCCGGACGTTCAAGGAACTGACCTACGAACGGCAGCACAGCGCGCCGCAGGCTAAGGACGCATATGAAACCCTGCTGGAGCAGGTCCGCGTAGACATTTCAAAAGATCATGCGGAGACACTTGCACAAAGCATCACAAAGAAGGATGCTTCGGAAACGGTGAAGCGTCTCATCGGCGAATATGTCGGCAGCCATCAACACCACATCAGCGGCCTGTCCATGCAGCAACTGACCGATAAACTGTACGGTGACATGGCTGGCTTTGGTTTTTTGGATAAGTACATCACCAATTCGGAAGTCGAGGAGATCAACGGAAACTCGTGGCGGGATATCGAGATCGTGACGCGCTCCGGCTGGCGCAAAATACCGGAGCGTTTTTTATCTCCCCAGCATGCCGCTGATACCCTGCGCAAAATGGTGCGCCTGGGCGGTCTGGTGTTGGACGGTACTAACCCCATTGTGGACAGTTACATCACCGAGGGCATCCGCGTGTCAGCCATGATTCCACCCGTCGCAGACAGACGCAGCGGTATCGTATTCTCCATTCGCCGTCAACGCATGGCAAAAGTGTCCAAGGAGCAAATCATCGGCTGGCAAACAGCGACACCGGAGATGCTGGAATTCCTGACGCTGTGCGTCAATCACGGTGTTTCAGTCGGCATTGCGGGCAAGACAGGCAGCGGTAAAACGACGGACATCGCGTTTTTACTCAACGCAGTTGATGCAAGTAAACGTATTTACACAATCGAGGAAACGCGCGAGCTGGATTTGTTCAGCGAGGATAAGGACGGGAACGCACAAAACCGAGTGATCCACACCTGTACACGGCCAAGCGATTTGCAGAACGCCAACATCGACATGAACGATCTGCTGCGGAAAGCATTGAGATTTTCACCAGATATTATCGCGGTGGCGGAGATACGCGGCGCAGAGGCAATGGTGGCTCAGGAAGCCGCCCGCACAGGGCACGTTGTTGTGACCAGTCTGCACGCAAACTCCGCGCACAAGGCCTATGGACGCATATTGAGTATGTGCCAGATGTCGGGAACCAACATATCCACCCACATCCTCATGGGCTTTGTAGCCGAAGCGTTTCCGATCATGGTTTTCAAGAAGCAGATGCCGGATGGGACGCGCCGTATTATGGAGATCGTCGAGGCGACAGGCATACAGAACGGTGTGGTTCAGGCTAATACAATTTATCGGTTCGAGACCGAAACGGGCGAATATGTCCGTGAACACGGCATCACGAACGAGCTCGCTGAAAGCATGCGCGGTAACGGTGCGGATAAGGCGGCGACTGAATGGTTCAGGGAGGAGCGAATATGATTACTCAAATACTGTGTGCTCTGCTGTTTATGTCAGGGCTATTTTTTATATTCAGAGTTCGTCCGTCTGACATGTCTGGCTGGCTTGCAAAGCCGCTTCAGCGGCAACGAAATAAGAAGAAACGCATACGCCGCATCACCGGCAAGCCGAAAGGAAAGCTGGAGGCAACGGTGGACAGTGCCAAAGAGATGCTGACGGTGACAGGTATGGGTGGACAGATCACTTCATACCGGTGGGCATCTGCCATACTGGTTCTGCTCGGGCTGCTTTTTGGTCTGGTGCTTGACAACATACTCGCAGCGCTGGTGCTGGCCGCTGGGCTAGGATGCGCGCCCCTAATCGTGATCCGCATCCGCACCGGCGATTATATACGGAGCCTGAACGAAAAGCTGGAGAGCGCATTGGGCACGGTCACCAACAGCTATGTGGCGTCGGGTGATTTGATTGGTGCGGTGCAAAGCAGCATTCACCTGCTGGTTGCCCCACTGGACGGCATGTTCCGCCAGTTCTATGCTGAAACTCAGCTAGTTGACTCCGACGTGGTGAAAGCGCTTCATCGTCTGCGTGAGCGGATAGACAACCGGTACTGGCGCGATTGGTGCGATGTGCTGGTGCAATGCCAGCGAGACAGGCAGCTCAGGTATGCGCTTCCCGGCATTGTGGGACGGTTGGGCGAAATGCGGCGCGTGCAGATGGAAACCGACACCGCGATTCGCAAGCAACTCGGGGATTATATCGTCACAGTCATGATCGTGTTTGGCGCTATCCCGCTGATGGGCGCAATGATGCCCGACTGGTACAGCATGCTGATCGCCACGCTGGCCGGAAAAATTACTCTGGCAGTGGTGCTGGCCGCTGTGCTCGCTACGGCGGGATGGGTGGCGCAGTTATACCGCCCAGTGGGAGGCGGTGAGAAAAAATGATGCTCATACTTTATGCGCTGTCCGTCTTTTTGTTGTCGCTGGGGCTTTACCGGATGGCTCAAGCGGCGTTCGTTTTCCCTTCCGGCAAGTCCATCCGCGTGATACAAGATATCCACGGCAAACGCAATCTTTCGCAGCGGTTTCAGGACGTGCTGCTGCCTTTGGCAAGGCTTCTCTCAAAACTGTTCCCCATGAGCGAGTACAGAAAGAAGCGGTTGGATGCGGACTTCGCGCGGCTGCGTATCGCACAGATGCCAGAGGATTTCCTCTCACAAGCGAAGGCACGGTCATTGTTGCTGGCTTTTATCGGGGCATTGTTCATTCCGTTTGGTATTCCATGGCTGACGTTGCTGACCGCAGTCATTGCAGTACTGGCCTATTTTCAAACAACGCAGACCATCCGAAAAAAGGTGGAGGCACTAAGCCGCGAGATTGAAGCGGAGCTGCCACGCCTGACGGAAACACTCATCTACTCGTTGCAAGACAGCCGTGACCTGATATCGTTCTTCGAAAAGTACAGGAGAGTTGCAGGCAAAGCGCTAGGCATGGAGCTTAACCGGCTGATACTCGACATGAAAACAGGCAATTCGGAGGCGGCACTGTGCAGCATGGACGCACGGTTGGGTCTTCCGTCTTTTTCAGCTCTGTGCGCGGTGCTGTGTGGCGTCCATCAGGGCGTTGACCAGCGGACCAGCCTGTTGGTGCTGGAGCAGGACATGCGCGCGAAGGAGCGAGAGACGCTTAGGCGGCTGATGGAGAAACGCCCTGGCCGCATCAAGGCGGCATCGTTTATCCTGACAATACTGCTCATATTTCTCTTTATGGTTCCCCTTGTGATCCTCATTATCAACAACTTGCAGGCCGTGGGCTTCTGACCCACTATATCCGCTTTTAATGGCAGCGTGGGAAGGAGGGCTGCTGTTTTTGCTGCCCGCAGAAAGCGGATTTTTCATATAAACCCCAATCCAACTAAACAAAAATTGAAAGGAAGTACACTGTATGTTGAAAATCAAGAACACTGTCAAACGTTTTGTTTCCGAGAAGAAGGCGGAGGGCTTTCTGGACGTCGCTATGAAGATATTGATCGTCGTGGTCATTGGCGCGGCTATTCTGCTCATCATGAACGCTGCGATGCCTGACCTGTTCCAGAACCTGATTGACAAGATCAGCGGCGAACTCACCGGCGTAAACGTACTGCCGTAAACAAACATTGTGTATGGCGTGGGCTGCCGCAAGGCAGCCCTACCATCTCAGAAAGAGGACAATTATGAAACGAAAATTCATACGCGACCAGACGGCGGAGGGCTACATCGATGTGGCCGTCACCATACTGATCGTCTTTACTCTTATGGCTTCACTGTTGGCGCTATATCCCATATTCACCGCACAGCAGTCGTTGAACCAGACAGCGAAATACATGGCCAGAACCATTGAACTGTATGGCAAAGCTGATGACGAGACGCTTGCGTCCGTTACAGCGGATGGCTTCTTTGCGCCAGACAGCGTGGAGGTAGAGGCGGAATGGCAGAACGCAGCAGAAAAAACAATACAGCTTAAATACTCTTTCACTGTCACAATAACAAAGACCGTCCCTATCGTCATTCTGCGTCCGGCACTGGGTGACCCGGTTGTCATCAATGTGCAAATTACGGCCACCGCGCGCGGCATATCGGAGGTGTACTGGAAATGAAGCGTTTTTGGGATGACAAAACAGGCAGCGCGCTTATATGGGTGGTTTTCCTTATTCTCATCCTCATGACGCTATCCGCGGTGGTCTATGCGGGCGTGACGGTGTATGCCAAATATCAGGCCTGCGAAACCGAGGTGCAGCGCGCAGCGACCGTCACCGTGGATAAAAGCATGCTTAATGCAAACGTGCGCGATCTGATGCTGGATGTACCGGCTGAATCCGCTAAGGTATCGTTCTTTGCATGCCTGACCGAAGCGGGCTGGACGCTTGAGGGCGGACGCTGGAACCGATATGAGGGTGGAAAACTCATTTACAGCCTTGATGAAATGACGGTGGAGGTTGAAGGCAAGTCGATGAGCATAAGTGCAACGCTGGCTATCCCCCTCCCTTGGGACATAGGCGATTTAAGCATAGTCCGTATCCCCATAAATGTGCGTTCATCGATCCTGTATATTGAGTGACGGAAAGGAGATATCGTGAAAAAGAAAAAAAGGATTGCCATTATCGTATCTGCCGCGCTGATTGTACTCATGATATCCATGCTGTTCATGTCCACGGCGTTGGCCGTAAATATCAGCTCTCGCAGTGTGACGGATATGTTCGACTACAACGGCGGAAGCGGCTGGAAAAGCCTTGACACGCCCGAGCATTACGTTGCCGGAAGCTCGCCGGAGCAGGTGGCCTACTGTCTTCAGCACCGCAATAGCAGCCCAAACAATTCTGCCTACAACGACTCAGACATTCTAAGCAGTTATTCATCCCGTGTTCAGACGGGGTTGCGTATTATTCTTGAAAACGGTTATCCGTATGCAACGGGCGGTTTGACGGCGACCGAGGCGCGATATGCCACTGCTAACGCCATACGGTTCTGGCTCTCTGAAAACGGCGACAGCGGGCAATACAACTTCACCAATCTTGGTTCTTATACGGATGCGCAGCTGCGTACTGCCGCGGCGAATGGACAGATCGGCAGTAAGATCAGGGCGAGGTCGGGATATACCGACGTCCTCCAATTTGCTATAGAACTGCTAATCAGAGCACGTTCGCAGGCCATCATGACGCATGACATCTCGCTTTCCGCACCGTCCATGTCCATCAGCGGCAACTATTTCGTCGGAATCGCGTCTGTTTGGCTGGCGAATATGAACGGAGGATATACGCTCGACACCTCCGCATTGCCATCCGGCTCCAGCGTATCTGGCTATACGGGGCAATCCGGCGATTCGCTGATGATATGGATACCGCTCAGCGAGGCCAATGCAAACCGTTCATTCAGCATATCTGCAACGGGCCGCGACAACCGACTGCGAAGCAACATGTTCGCCTACGCACCCAACTCCAGCAGCCTCCAGCGCGTGATCGTGGCCAAATCAGCCATATACAACGAAGCTAAGACAGTCTCTGTTTCCTTTGGCACACCGCAGATTTATGCCGACCTGACGGTTACATCCTTAAGCACAAATAAATCCGTCTATAATGCCGATGAAACTGTTGCTGTGACGGCAACGATTCAGAATCAGGGGCTTCGTTCCGCGAGTGGTTTCTATGTGGCGCTGTCCTCTGCTGACCTCACAACGCAGACGAAATATATATCCTCGCTTGCAGCAGGTGGAAGCACAAATGTTACCTTCGCTTATACGACTGGCCGGTATGCTGCGGATAAAAACATAAGCATAACGGCTGCGGCGGATTCGACTGGTGCTGTGACCGAGAGCAACGAGGGCAATAATACCCGCACGGCATCATTCAAGGTTCTAGCATATGTTCCTCCGTTGCCTGATCTGACGGTGACTGCACTTGCCGGAGATAAAGCGCTATATGAAGCCGGAGAAACAATGACCATTACAGGTACGGTAAAAAATATTGGGGTCGGCACGGCATCCGCCACGACGGTTCGACTGACCATACCGGGCATTGGAACTTTTTCAGCCAATGTATCCGCACTGAACGCGGGAGCCAGCCAGATGGTCACGTTTTCTTGTACAGCGCCTACTTCACTCAGCGCACAGACCATCACTATGACTGCGTTGGTCGATCCCAGTAATCTGGTTGAGGAAAGCAATGAGAGCAATAACAGCAAAACGGTGATGATATCAGTCAATGCGCTTAGACCGGATATAGAGATCGTGGATTCCACTATAACTGATTGGTACGCTGGTATGGAGGTCACGGTATCGGCCACTGTGCGGAATCGTACGGCACAGCTTGTCCCGGCTGTCGCCATCCGACTGTCGATTGGTGGTGCGTCCTATACGGAGAGTATTCCCATTGCCGGGAACGGGAGCAACATTGCGGTATTCAGAATCACCGTACCACAAGCCGGAAGCTACGCCGTGGAACTAATTGCAGACCCGACCGGCGCTCTGAGCGAGACGGATGAGGGTAACAACACACTGACTAAAAATATTCAGGTGCTGGCTGTCCCAACCAGTATTGTAGCCGACCCCGACAGCAGCGAGATGGAGCGGCGTTATGACGCGTATGGATTGACCAACCTGCCGACTGCTGCCTCATCCACCTATCATTCATGGCAAGAGGTTCGACTGGAAAACGGTAGCTACAATACAAAGACCTTCTACGCCCGTTTGACCACCACGTTTTCCATTGCACCAGATAGCCGCATCGCTTATGCCGACAAGCCACGTCAGATGGAGTCGGGCTTTGGCTTTTGCGTCCAGTGCACGACCACATTAACCACCAACTACGATCATCCCGAAAAGCTTGTTGGCGCACAGATGGTTTGGGTACGGTATCCCGAGAGCGCGTATGGGCAGATAGCTGGCTGGCAGAATATCCGGGACAGCTTGGAAATAAAAACAGGCGAAGCCGGTGACATGACGGTTACATGGCAGCTTGCCATCAATCCGTATTCAGCGACGGGAAGCCGGTTGCACTATACTCCGCTGTGGTACCCAGATGGTATCTACACTGCATGGGTGCAGACGTTTTACGCATGGTCTCCTGTCGGGCAGTTGTATGAATACAAAACCGACGTGCTGACGATTGAAGGCGACATGTATGATCGAATTACGACGATAAAGAGGTGATGAGTTATAGAACTGATTAATGGCGTCCTGATGGATGCTTTTTTTATTGCTCTGCTTATGTGGTGCAGCTACACGGATATGCGAAACCGCGCTGTTTCCAATCTTGTGGTTATTCTGATGCTATTCCTGGGAACTATGCACGCGGTATTAATCGTACTGGCTGGAGGCACATGGTGGACATATCCGGCGGGGATGGTTTTCGCCATTCCTTTTTTCATTTCATGGTTGAGAGGCAGTATGGGCGCAGGCGACGTTAAGCTGGTTATAGTGATCACCCTCTATTTGGGGCTATTAAATGCGGTGATTGCTTTTGCACTGATGGTTCCGGCTCTTGCAGTACTCATAATCCAATCTTTGATAAAGAAAAAAACATTAAAATGCCGGATACCTTTTGCGCCGTTTCTTACCTTCGGTGCGGTTGGTGCAATACTCACGGGCTATCTGTATGCCTTGATGAATCTATGAGACGAGGTGTGAAATGAACGACGAATATCTGAGGCATCGAAACGGTGTTGCGGTGCTTACAAAGCGTTTGATTCAGTGCAAAAATCCAAGTGCCAGCGAAAATGAGATATTCTCATGGTTTATGTCGGGGTTCCTGCACGATGTTGGGAAAGAGATCATTGACCGGCAGCATTCGGGGTTGTTGGAGAAGGCTGCGCCATTTACGGATGGAGAATGGGAAATCATCCGGACGCACACCGTTATCGGCTATGAAAAGCTCAAGGAATCCGACGTTAAAGAAATAACCGATGCTGCGTCAGCCGCATTAGAACATCATGAGCGCTGGGATGGAACCGGCTATATGGGCAAAAAGGCGCTGGGGATCAGCCTTCCGGGGCGAGTAGTTGCGGTAGCCGATGTGTATGATGCGCTATGTCATGACCGCGCCTACCGAAAGGCATGGAGCAAAGAAGCCGTGCTGGACTTTATGTGGCAGAACAGCGGTATATTATTCGACCCAGAGTGGGTTGAGGTTTTAATATCTATAGAAGAAAACGGAGGTTAATTTTATGAAAACCGCGATTATGGTTGGGCTTTGTGTGTTTATACTGGGTGCGATTGTATACTTCCAGATCAAAAAACGCAGATCGAAATGACCGAAGATCGGTAAAGGGGCGGCGCGTCCGCCCCTTTTTACTGATCACAGATAGGAGAAAAGCAAATGGATATTGTGGGACGTATGGTGGATGGATATGAAATCAAGCACGCCATTTATATAGGCAACAAAGAAATACTGTTTGGGATGGATGAGACGAAAACCGACAACCCGTACATAGTTTGCGATTGCACATGGGACAACCCTTTTGGAATAGATCAGTACGACAACGCCGTTGGCAGCACGGACTATTTTGAGATGATGACCGAATTCATTGCGCGCGTTAATGCACAACTTGAGGCTGTTAAAGCGGAGCGTGTTGAAACGCCGATCCGCCTTTTTACACATGAGCATTGTAAACCTAACGAAAATACCGTAAGCATTGAAAACAAGGTTGTCGTCATCCGCCCAGAATGCCTTCTTCCTGAATACCGAACCGCCGCTAAGCAGCTGGTTTTGGCAACGGGAGGCTTCGGCGCATATGAAAATGCCAGAGGCCGGGCGGTCTATACGGTCAACCTCTACACAGGCAAAGAAGCACGCTGGAACAGGGAGGATATTTTGGGCGTACTGAAACCCGAATATATGCCCGACTGGGCAGCGGAGAAGTTGAAACAGGCTCGTGAAAAACAGAAGAACAAAACACAGCATGAACCGGAAAGATAAGGAGAAGAAAATGAATGACTTGACAAGATATAAACTGTGCGCGGGGCTTCCTGTTCCTGCAGCCGCAAAGCTCATATATTGCTATCTATTGGACAAATCGAATGGACGCAATATCGCCATATCAGTGAAGCAGATCGGTAAGAATATCGGCCTTTCGCACTCTGCAATAAGAAAAAACCTTTATCGGTTAAAGCGCATGGATATGCTGGATATTGCTCCCCGGTACTCTGATGATGGAGGCAGACTTTCAAATCGCTATTGGCTTAAGATGTAAGAGATTTTGAGTGTAATAGAGTCAACAATTTTCTGGCTCTGCTACACTTCATCATAAAGGTAATATGGATATAATTGTCGAAATATAAGCGATGATATCTTGTGGGCTTATGATTATAATGAAGGATTACTATGCTATTTAAAAATATCGATAAAGAGTTTAATAAAAGTTATGCAAAAAATATCAATCAAAGATATCCGGGTATTAGGGCGTATATAGAATCTTATATCGAATCTCTTGAAAAGCAATACGATACAGATGTTTCAGAAGATGCAATGAAATTCTATAAGGAAAAATGGGGTTTTCTAAACAAAGGAGAAATTAAAAATAAAAGCGACAATTTTAATAAAAACAATCTCAAAAAACAGATTTTGTTACCTGAACAAGAGGGTAGATACGTAATATTTGGTGACACATTAAATTCTATGAAACACACTTTTACTTTTTTTCTCAAAGAATTCACAACTAAAATAAAGTATGAAAAAACAGAGTGGAAAAATAGTGATTATAATCAAGAAATGCTGTTTAATTTTGATGTTATTTTTAGTGACGAGAACTTAAATAAAGTAGAATGGTCAAGACCAATACTAATGCAGTTTGAAATATTGGCTCAATTAAGCGGGACAAGGGGAAATTTCTTCCCATGCCTACCACTTTTCAACGCTGAACGTTCTAATTATGGACAATATGATTTTAGTGACTTGTTATTATGTGCTATTTATACATATCTAAATGACACTTCAGATGACTTGCCTTTAGTTCAATTATTTAACGGAATCTCTGATAGTCCGGACTGGAAGAGTATAGATTATCATATTTCGCAGTCAATAATACGATTGAAATACTACTTAAAACAATATTACCATAATACATGGAGCGAATTCATAAATATTAATTATTTTCAAGATTTAGTTGAACAAGATGACGATGGAAATTTAAAACCGAAAGAATTGTGGAATAACCATACTTTTAAAAATTGCAAATATCCTTCTTTGGGTAAAGAACTATATGATATGCTATGCACAATTAATCATAATCTTGTTTTACGAAATTGCAGAATTGAAATTATGTGATACAGTAATCTTATGAGCACTAGTAGTCTCTTATATGTATTCACCTACAATTGTTTTAACTATTAGGGGGTTAAACTATGTTCAAAAAGCGAAAGCATACCAAAAATTATACAAGAATTTATGAATGCCCCGAAAGTGGTGAAAAGTTTGGCCTCATGGCAATTAACGGCGACCTTAAAAATAATATTATTGCAAATTTCCAGTCAAATTTTATGGCGCAGGGGTATCACATAAAAAACGGCGGGGCTCTTTCAGAACTGTGCATTCCGACATTGCTCGCCAGTGGAGGCGGGGCTTTTGGGCTAGCCACTGCAACTTCTGGCACCTTGTTTATGGCGACAGCAAACCCCGCTACACTGATGGCGATAGGAAATGGTGTAGGCAGTGCAGTTATGGGTGCCGGAGGAATTGTCAGTCAGGCTCCGTTTATCCCGGTAGCCGGTGCTATCATGCCTGTTGCTGCGCCTCTACTTGCGTTTCAAGCGTTATCGACCATCATGGTGCTGCAGCAGTTTAAAGCTGTTAATGAAAAGCTCGATAAAATGCAGCAGGAAGTCAGCCGTAAGCTACAAAGATCTGAGGCTACATTTATTGGTGAGTTTATTTCCGCCGCTTCAAGGCTTGAGGCATTGGAAAATGAACACGATATTTCAAACAGATTTACGAACGACATGGTAATACGTTTGGCACTGATTGAGGATAAAGTGAACCCGATTTTCGAGAGATACCACTATCTTTATGAAGCTCAGATAATCGATATAAACTTAAGCACAGAAGGATTAGCTCTTAAGAACTCAGACGCTTACATGGCGACTCTTTTGTCGATATTGGATTTAAGAATTGATATCTTACGACTTAAAATGACACTGCAAGAGAATCCGGCGTTTATAAAGACATTAGCGACAAACTTAGTTGAAAAGGCTAAGCGGTATCAAACGTTCTGGAACAGCATTGAAAACAGTCCAAAACAAGTAGAAGAATTAACACAATCACTTAAAGAAATTGTTTCAGCCATGAACGGATGGCAGAAAATAATGCCTAGTTGGCTTGGGGGAAAACGAAATCAAAGAAAATCATTTGAAAGCACCAATGAAGCCCTATCCGAATTAAATACGCGAAACAAAACAGAAGGCATGGTTGAAGCCTCAAGATCAGCCCTCAAATTGGGTGAATCAATAATCAACGAAACAGAACAAGCAACATTACTGTATTGGGAAGATGAGTTTGGGAAGCA
The DNA here is from genome assembly GCA_023399095.1 of Bacillota bacterium. GTDB lineage: Bacteria > Bacillota > Clostridia > Christensenellales > SZUA-584 > SZUA-584. The sequence goes on along the minus strand of JAEWQS010000134.1, from coordinate 45,589 downwards.
TTCATATTATACAAATGATATTATAATCAGGTAAAGCCACAGGGATGGTTTAAATGATTGTAACTATAATAAGAACACATTATACTAATGTGAATTGATTTTTTATTGATTAGTTGACGGCACACAAGCCGTCTTTTTTATACCCATTTTTCAGAAAGGAGAATAATTAATTGACAAGCAAACTGCAACGAATATCCGAGCTTATCGGCCAGACAGTTAATCGGATAACGGACAATCCACAGGTATGGGCTGATTTTCTGCAAACCGCTGCCCGCCTCTATAAGTATCCGTTTGAGGAGCAAGTTCTCATCTACGCGCAGCGTCCAGACGCCACTGCCTGCGCTTCCATTGAGTTTTGGAACAAGCATATGCGCCGCTGGGTGAACCGAGGCGCGAAGGGAATCGCCCTCATCGATGACAGCTCGGGCAGAATGACGCTTAGACATGTCTTCGATGTGTCGGATACGCACAGTCTGGAACATACGCCGTTCCACTTATGGCAAATGGAAAAAGTGTATCAGGAGCAGGTGATTGAAGAGCTGTCCCACCAATTCGGCGATGCAGATGAAACAACCACCGGTTTTGAAAGTCAACTCAGAGATATTATCCGTAATGCCATTCAGGATAATATGGCGGATTATATTACCGAACTTTTTAAAATGCAAGACGGCAGTTATCTGGGCGATCTGGATGAGATGAGCGCAGGCGTTGTATTCAGAGAGGCTCTGACCGACAGCGTTTCCTACATGGTATATAGCCGGTTGGGGCTGGATATAAAAGCATTACCCAATGACTTGTTCAAGGATATCTTCAACTTCAATACCTTCGATACGGTCATGCAGCTGGGCGGAGCAGTCAGCGATATATCCGAAATGGTGCTTCGTCAGATTGAGCGCACCATCAAGAGCATCGAGAGGCAGGAGCGCGACAGGCTTGCAAAGCCGGAGCGCTTAAAGCAGAATATAAGCAAAGATGAAAACGAAAGGAGCGATGAGTATGGAGATCACATACACGCAGCAGGGAGACTACCTGATACCCGACCTGGCACTGGGCGAACCGGAGACGTGTCCCATCGGGAAATACGGAATGCTGAGAAAGTCATTCCTCAAGAACCACAGGAAAGGGACATACGCGGGGATGCTGCTGTCGGAGAAGCTGGACAGTCACTTGGCGGAGATCGACCAGACGGCACGGGAGCAAGTGAAAGCGGATATAGCACAGATGGCGCAGGAGCAAGGCGTGACAGAGGTACTGAAAGCCAAAGACCCTATGAAATGGACGGGGCTTATGAACATGATCAAGCTCCAGGCAGAGGAAGCGGTGCTTCAGGGCCTCATCTACAGCTAGCTCTATTCCCCACAACAGAAGAACAGATTGAAGCAATTGAACAGGCAGAGGCGGAAAAAACCTCTGCTTTTTCTATTTCACAGGCCGATATCGACGAGGTGCTGACAAAAGGCAGCGGCGTTACGGACGGCAAATACCGCATCTATCTGTACTTTCTTGAACCACATTTACTGCAGGACAAAGCAGCGTTTCTCAGGGAGGAATACGGCATTGGCGGGCGCAGCCACGCGCTAAAAGATGCCGACCATAGCTGGGAAAACCATGACGGTAAGGGCATCAAGCTCACAAGAGGTTCACTGCTCAGTCCGGACGCTGAAATCCTGCTGACATGGAACCGTGTCGCGAAGCGCATCGGCGAGCTAATCGCCGTAGACCGCTATCTCTCGGATGCGGAAAAAGCTCATTTACCGGTCTATCAGGAGAAACAACAAGCCCGCGAAGCCCTGCGGGGAGCCTCGGAAAAAATGACGGATACACGCCATGACGCTCAATACTGGTATGCCCTTGGCGATACCGTCCACATCGGTGCGAGTGAATATACCGTTATTGGATATGACGATGAAACCGTCACTTTAAGCGACGAGAAGTTCCCGCTGCTGTCCAAAGAGATGCCCCGCGCCGAATTCGACCGCCGTTTGCGCGAAAATCCGCTCAACGACGGCCTTATTGCACGTGATATTGTGCCCAATGTCGCAGAAGAAACAGAACCAGCCGGAGAAAAGGATGCACTTGAGATCGGTACAAAGCTGACCCTTGACGGACGATGCTTTATGATCGACAGCGTGGATACCAAGTGGGATAAGGTCAGTCTGCGCGACGTAACCTTTGCCGACGCAGTTGGTTTCCCTATCTTCCGTTCTGAAAGCATTGCCTTTGTGCAATATGCGCTTGAGCATCAAGAACCTGATTTGCCCGAGGAACAGCCTGCCCAAGTCAAACTGAAAAGCATCGTTCTGGACTTTACCCAACCGTGTATTGAAAAGCATAATTTTCGTATCACAGATGACAAGCTTGGCCACGGTGGTGCGAAAACGAAATACGGATTCAACATTGCCGCCATCCGCACCTTACAAGCCATTGATGCAGAAAACCGAATGGCCACCGTTGAGGAACAGGAAATCCTTTCTCGGTATGTGGGCTGGGGTGGAATCCCACAGGCATTTGACGCAGAAAATGCCTCCTGGTCAAATGAATTCGCCGAGCTGAAAGGCTTGCTCTCCGAAGATGAGTACGAATCGGCGCGCAGCTCCACACTAAACGCGCATTATACATCGCCCATCGTGATCAAGGCCATCTATCAGGCAATTGAAAACATGGGCTTCAAGAAAGGCAATGTACTGGAACCCGCTTGCGGCATCGGCAACTTTTTCGGGCTTGTGCCGGAGAGCATGAAGGACAGCAAGTTGTATGGTGTGGAACTGGACAGCATCACAGGTCGTATTGCCAAGCAGTTGTACCAGTCTACCCGCATCGCCGTGCAGGGATATGAGGAAGCGAATCTTCCGGACAGCTTCTTTGATCTCGCCATCGGCAATGTGCCGTTCGGTTCCTACGGCATCGCGGATAAGCGGTACGACAAAAACCACTTTCTGATCCACGATTACTTCTTTGCCAAGACGTTGGACAAGGTCAGACCGGGCGGAATTATAGCGTTCATTACGAGCAAGGGAACGCTGGACAAACGCAACCCCGCCGTGCGGAAATACATCGCGCAGCGCGCCGATCTGATTGGCGCGATACGGCTACCCAACAACGCGTTTACCGCAAACGCGGGTACGCAGGTCACATCGGATATTTTATTCCTGCAGAAGCGCGACCACCCCGTGGAAACTGATCCGAATTGGGTGCATCTTTCCCAGACCGAGGATGGCATCCCCATCAACAGCTATTTTGCGGTGAACCCTGATATGGTGTTGGGGACGATGGCGTTCGACGACATGATGTACGGCAACCATAGCGAGACCACTTGTGTACCCTTTGAAGGCGCTGATCTGGCCGACCAACTGAGAATCGCCATTGAAAACATCCATGCGGAGCTGACCGATTACGAGCGAGATGAGCTGGAGGAAAACGAAACAGAGTCTATCCCAGCCGACCCGAACGTGCGCAATTTCAGCTTTGCGCTGGTGGATGGGCAGGTCTATTACCGCGAGAACTCGCGTATGAACAAGATCGAGGTTTCCGTCACGGCAGCAAACCGGATACGGGGCATGATCGAGCTGCGTGACTGCACACGCCGTCTTATCGAATACCAGCTGGAGGGTTACCCGGACGACGCCATCCAGCGTGAACAGCAAAAGCTAAACACACTGTATGACCGCTTCACGGCGCAGTATGGCCTGATCAACAGCCGCGCCAACGACATGGCGTTCTCGGATGACAGCTCCTATTGCCTGCTTTGCTCTCTTGAAGTGATCGACGAAAACGGCGAGCTGGAGCGCAAAGCGGACATGTTCACCAAGCGCACCATCAAGCCCCATACGGTTGTGGCCTCGGTGGACACAGCCAGTGAAGCGCTTGCAGTATCCCTCGCGGAAAAAGCCTGTGTGGATCTCCCGTATATGGCGAGCTTGGCGGGACTGTCCGAGGAACAGATTGAAGCGGAGCTGAAAGGCGTCATCTTCCGGGATTTCAGCAACGTGGAACCCGAAAATGTACCGAGCGCCTTTTTTCAGGCGGAGCGTTTTCCGCTGGTCACGGCAGATGAATATCTGTCGGGTAATGTGCGCCAAAAGCTGAAGCAGGTACGCGAGCTCGTTAAAATCCTGCCTGCTGATCAGGCAGAAAAAATACAGTCCAATGTGACGGCGCTGGAAGTCGTACAGCCCCAAGACCTGGCGGCAGGTGAAATTGACGTGCGGCTGGGCGCGACATGGCTGCCGCAGGAGGACATTCAACAGTTTGTAATTGAGTTTCTTAAACCAAGCTACTACGCCGAAAGCCGTATCAAAGTTCACTACTCTCCCTATACCGCATCTTGGAGCCTTGAAGGGAAGAAGGCGGATTACGATGGTGTATTGGCCAATGTGACCTATGGGACAGATCGCATCAACGCCTATCAGATCATCGAACAGACCCTCAATCTCAAGGATGTCAGAATATTTGATAAAAAGCTTGATGCGGACGGCAAGGAGATTCGCGTCCTGAACCGGAAAGAAACCACGATTGCACAGCAGAAGCAGCAGCAGATCAAGGACGCGTTCCGCGAGTGGATATGGAAGGATCATAACCGGCGCGAGCGGCTTGTCCAGCTCTATAACGAAAAGTTCAACAGCATCCGACCGCGTGAGTACGACGGAAGCCACCTTAAATTCTCAGGCATCAACCCGGAGATCACACTGCGACCGCATCAGGTCAATGCCATTGCGCACATCCTTTATGGCGGCAACACGCTGCTGGGGCATGTTGTGGGCGCGGGCAAGACGTTTGAAATGGTTGCTGCGGCAATGGAAAGTAAGCGCCTCGGGTTATGCAGTAAGAGCCTGTTTGTTGTGCCGAACCATCTGACCGAGCAGTGGGCGGCTGAGTTTCTGCAGCTTTACCCCAGCGCCAACATTTTGGTTGCAACCAGAAAGGATTTTGAAAAACGAAATCGCAGGAAGTTCTGCGGCAGAATTGCCACCGGCGACTATGACGCGGTGATCATCGGCCACAGTCAGTTTGAAAAGATACCCATGTCCATAGACCGGCAGAAAGCCACACTGCAGGAGCAGCTCGATGAGATTGTTTTTGGCATCGCGGACGCCAAAGCCGCGAAAGCAGAGCGGTTTACGGTCAAACAGCTTGAAAAGACGAAGAAAGCTATCAAGCTCAAGTTGGATAAGCTCAACGATACCAGCCGTAAGGACGATGTGGTAACGTTCGAGGAGCTAGGCGTGGATCGTCTGTTTGTAGATGAAGCACATAACTTCAAAAACCTATTCCTCATCACGAAGATGCGTAACGTTGCCGGCCTCGCACAGACGGAGGCGCAAAAATCCTCCGACCTGTTCATGAAGTGCCGTTATCTGGACGAGCTGACCGGCGGGCGCGGTGTGGTGTTCGCCACGGGCACGCCAATAAGCAACTCGATGACCGAGCTTTACACCATGCAACGGTATTTACAGTATGAGACGCTGCGCAGTCAGGGTTTGCAGCACTTCGACGCATGGGCATCGACGTTCGGCGAAACGGTGACAGCCATCGAGCTTGCGCCCGAAGGTACGGGCTACAGGGCAAAAACACGGTTCGCACGGTTTTATAACCTGCCGGAGCTGATTAGCATGTTCAAGATGGTCGCCGATATCCAGACTGCTGACATGCTGAATCTGCCCGTACCGGAAGCGGAGTATCATAACGTAGTGATCAAGCCGAGCGAGCACCAGCGCAATATGGTGGCAGAGTTAGCCGAGCGTGCGGAAAAAGTACGCAATGGTATGGTGGACGCGACCGAAGACAATATGCTCAAAATTACGAACGACGGGCGCAAGCTGGCACTGGATCAGCGGCTGATAAGCGATTTGTTGCCTGATGATGAGGACAGCAAGGTCAGCGCCTGTGTGGACAATATCTACCGCCTGTGGGAACAGAACAGAGATAAACGGCTGACACAGCTGGTGTTCTGCGACCTTTCAACGCCCCATTACGACGGCAATTTTAATGTGTACGACGATACCAAGCTTAAACTGATCGGAATAGGCGTGCCGGAGGATGAAATCGCATTTATCCATGACGCGAACACGGAAATAAGAAAGAGCGAACTGTTTGCTAATGTCCGCAAGGGCAACGTCCGCATCCTGCTGGGTTCAACCTTCAAGATGGGCGCGGGGACGAATGTGCAGAAAAAGCTGGTGGCTGAGCATCACCTTGACGTGCCGTGGCGTCCTTCGGATATCGAACAGCGCGAAGGCAGGATAATTCGGCAGGGCAACGGCAACGATCAGGTGCATATATTCAGGTATGTCACAGAAAACACCTTCGACAGCTATATGTGGCAGACCATCGAGAATAAGCAGAAGTTCATCTCACAGATCATGACAAGCAAGAGCCCTGTACGCAGTTGCGAGGACATAGACGAGACCGCACTCTCCTACGCCGAGGTCAAAGCCTTGGCCACCGGCAATCCATATATCAAAGAGAAAATGGATTTGGATATTCAAGTGGCTCGGCTGAAGTTGCTGAAAGCAAGCCACTTAAGCCAACGGTACGCGATGGAGGACAACCTGCATAAGTATTTCCCTTCACAGATACGGCAGACCGAGGAGCGTATCTGCGGATATGAGCAGGACATCGCCCGGATAAACGAATTTGTGCTGGAGGACGATCAGAAGTTTTCGCCCATGACAATAGGCTGTATTCAGTATGATAAAAAGGAACTCGCCGGTAAGGCGCTGCTGGAAGCGTGCAAAGCCAAGACCTCGCCAGAGCCTGCAGCGATTGGCGAATATCGCGGTTTCACACTGGTACTGTCCTTTGATACGTTTTCAAAGGCATTCCAATTAACGCTGAAAAACGTACTCAGCCATTCGATCATCTTAGGCAGCGATGTATTTGGAAACATATCGAGGATAGACAATGTACTGGCCGGGTTGCCGGAGAGAGTGGAGCAATGTAAACGCGGCTTGGAAGATTTGCAGCGACAGGTGGAAGAGGGCAAGATGGAGGTCGGTAAACCGTTTGCACAGGAACAGGAGCTGTTGGAAAAAGCAGCAAGGCTGGCTGAACTGGACGCATTGCTGAACATGGAAAAGAGCAGTTCGGAAATGCTTGATGGCGAGCCAGATCAGGAGGATGAGAGGGAGATAGACTATATATCAAGGTAAAAGAATAGATCATTAAACGACAAGGGCATCAGAGCAATCCGGTGCTCTTTTCATACAAGGAGATGATTATGGCAAAGAACATGAGACAGAATTATGTCACCAGAGAGCAGATTGAACAGGCAAAGCAGATGGACTTGCTTTCATATCTGCAAACTTATGAGCCGAGTGAGCTGGTGCAAATTAACCCGGACGTTTACACCACTCGCACCCATGACAGTCTGAAGATTTCCAAAGGTAAATGGTGCTGGTGGTCGCAGGGTATTGGCGGCAGGAGCGCGCTGGATTATCTCATTAAGGTTCGCGGTAAGGAGTTTGTAGAAGCTGTTCAGCACGTATGTGATTGCCAGCGCTTTGAGCAACCTCAAAAAAGCTATACGTCAAGGCCGCCCCAAAAACCGTCCTTCATGCTACCCAAGTCGGGCAGAAGCAATGATCGGGTGATCGACTACCTCATGCAGCGCGGCATCGGCATCGCGCTGTTACGCTTCTGCATCAGCACGGGCAGGCTGTATGAGGATGAACGGCACAATTGCTGCTTTGTGGGCTTTGACCCCCAAGGTATTCCCCGCTATGCCATGCTCCGCAGCAGTAACGCAGGCTCCACCTTTTTGCGAGATGTGGAAGGAAGCGACAAGAGGTATTCCTTCTCCCTGCCAGCGCAGAGGCAATCCAATACCTTGTATTTATTTGAAAGCGCCATAGATTGCCTTTCATTTGTGGAATTACAGTGCATGGGAACAGGCGGATGGACGCCAGAAAATTATCTTTCTTTATCGGGCGTTTATCAGCAAAAGAAGGAGCTATCCGATACATCCCTACCCATAGCGCTCATGCAATATTTACAGGACAACCCGCACATCAATCGTGTTGCACTTTGTTTAGATAATGATGAGGTAGGCAGATTAGCTGCGAAGACGATCTGCGCTCTGCTGCCAGAATGCTATACCACAAAGCTGCTATTACCGGATAAGGGCAAGGACTACAACCACCAGCTCCGAATTGAAAAAGGGATATCACTAGCCATCCGTATGCGCGGCGAGCCCGAAAGATAATAAAAGAATCAAGGAGAATTTTAATGAACGTATTAGTTGTTGAGCCCATGAAAAAACCGTATATGAAGGACATCGACTCCGGCCTGCATTCGCTGCAACAGGAGGTGGGCGGATATATCGAGGCGATATATCCATATGAAGATTTGGTGGGGCTGGTATGCAATGAAGAAGGAAAAATGCAAGGGCTTCCGCTTAACCGCGCTATCTACAGCAAAAGCGGTGAGATGTTTGATATCATCGCCGGAACCTTCCTCATCGTGGGATTGAGTGAGGATAACTTCGCTGAACTGTCCGATAAACTGGCAGATAAGTATGCAAAGCTCTTTGAATCGCCGGAAATGTTCTGCTCGATGAACGGTCGGATTGAGGTGCAGAAGACGGAAGTGCCAGCCACTGAGCAAATATCTGAGGAAGCCGAACAACAGGACTTGCCAAAGCCCACGGATAAAAACACCATGATTAATCCCTCATCGCAGCGCCAATTTTCAATTTATCAGCTCAAACGCTCTGATGATCTGCACGGTATCCGGTTTGAGGCTTTTGATTATCTGATGAAAAACGGTATCAAATGCGATATCCGCAATTACGACTTGGTCTATTCCGGCCACATGAGGCCAAACGAAACGCTAGAGAATCTGTTCTATAAGTTCAATATGGAGCGTCCGGAGGATTTCAAAGGTCATTCCTTATCGGTGAGCGATGTAATTGTCGTCAAAGAACGCAGCAAAAGTACATCGTACTATGTGGACAGCTTCGGATTTAAGCAGCTGGATCACTTTGATAGAAGCCATGCGAGAACGCCAGATAGCCGCAGTACGAGGGATTATGAGAAGTGATTTCTTTCCCGGCAGGTATAGGGGCAACGCCCTGCGTTGTCTTAGCAAGCACTGGATTTTGTCTCCCAAAATCCACTTGTTAGGGGCTGGTTGCCCCTAATACCCCTTCAATGCGTGACGGAGGTGATGAAATAGAATGCGAAAAAGAAATATTCGTGCACAGGTTTGGCTGAATGAAGCTGAAAGTCAGCGGTTGCGTGACAATGCGAAAAGAACCGGATTGTCACAGGAAAACTATCTGCGCTCATTGATAAACGGGCATGTGCCAAAACAACTGCCGTCTATTGATTTTTATAACATGATACGCGAGCTGCGCGCTATTGGAGGCAATATCAATCAGCTTGCGGCGAAGGCGAATACAACCGGATTTATAGATGAATCAGGCTTTGAACACGAGGCGGCTCATTTGCGAAGGACGATATTAGAAATTCAAAAGGCGGTAACACTGCCGGAAAAGACGGTTTAACATAGTAGTAGCAAATTAACCTCTCTTAAGTATCTCTTAAGACATAAAGCTGTACCAGATTTTGTACAAGATATGTGGTAAAATATATTTATATACCCCGTATTTATATACCCTGTTATATATAACTTAGTGCGAGGAGGCGTTTATGCCAGTGCTGTCCAAAAATGCTGCCGCTTGGTCAATACTTCACCAGATCCTTACCCGCAGCGACGAAAAACTGATAGCGCTTATGACATACCCCTGCGACGAGCAATATGCCTGCCTGGCCGTTGCGCGGGAGAATGCGGGAAGATTGCACCCGGTTATCTCCATCAACCTCAACGGAACGGGTATCCTCGCAGGTGACGAGGTGTTGCGATATCAGGAACGAATGACAACGTCGCAAGTGCGTCAATTGGCCGACGATGCGGCACTGCAAGCTAAGCTGACGCTGAACCGCGAAGCACGTCCCTTTGCCGCAATGGATTTTTTGCTGGAGTTGCTTACAACAAATAAGGGCATAAGTATTCGCAACGCATGGCATGACGGGGCTTATGGTTCCGGCCTCAGCGAAGCAGCGACCGCATTTTCGCACTACCCCATTGCTTCGACACAGAATTGGCAGGAACATATACCGTGGTGGATCATACTCTATGTCCATACCCCAATTGTTGCATGCAATTTGGAGACGGGTCAGTTGATCCTTGAAAACGGCGTACATCTTACCCTTGCCACCGATAATGGCTCGGCACTGGAAGCTGTCAGACGGATTGTGCTTCAGCAGGAGTTTCTAGGCGTAATCGTGGAAACCAGAAAGCTACTGGCAGAAAACCCTGAATGGGAAACACGCTACAAAGGCTATGCCGAGGACATTCATATAAACGAAAGCTACATTGAAAAGGTACGTAGCAGTTTTCATGAGTGGGCTCCGCTTATGCTGTATCTGAATGTTTCAAACGCCAAGAAAGCAAAACAGCATCTTGTATTTGAACTTCGGTATCTTGGACAGACTGTAGCTCAGTTGCGCTATAAAACTACCCTACTGCTGGACACGGCCGGATATGATGCACTCAATCAGAGAGACTTCGGCTGTACGCTGAGTGCTCATGGTGTACCGTGGGATAGTCCGTCAGCGGCAGCTGTTCGTTCGTTTTTTAAAGAACGGGCGGCACAGCGCAATGCAGAGGGTAAAAGCAATGAGGAACACCGGTTGGAGAGCCTGTTGCTCAGTGAATTCTCCAAGGTAACAGATAAGACGCTGCAGTTCATACAGCCGGTCAGAGTGGCCAAGCTACGTTTCCCCATGCCCACGCCGATAAGCGCCAGTCAACACGTACAGGTGAAGTATTCCGGGTTTCGGGGTGGTGGTATTGATCTTTTTGCACGCATGGGCAAAGGCAAGGGAACATCCCTTGCCATTCTGGAGCTCAAGGATGAAAACATGGCCAAAGAACCGCCCAAGGACGCGCTCAAGCAGGCGATTGCTTATACCGTGTTTATTCGTGAACTCCTGCGCAGCGAAGCCGGTTCAGACTGGTGGCGGCTGTTTGGTTTTGGTGGCAGCATTCCCGACAAACTGAAACTGATTGCCGCCTGCGTGATGCCCACGGGTCAATATGATGACGAATCCTTTGCTGGCATGGAATTGGCTGTGGACGAGGACATCATCCGGTTGAACTATATTTATTTCACCGAGCACCAGAATGCCATCACGGATATCCGAACTTCACTGGATTTGAAAAGACATTTTGGGGAGAGGGCTGACCAGTGAATATCACCGTTTATAGAGGAACTCACGAAATCGGAGGCACACTCATTGAACTCAGAACGGCGTGTAGCCGTATATTGCTGGATGCGGGCTATCCGCTGTTTTTACATGGAAAACCCATCGACGACCATATTGCCTCCCTACCCAGCGGGCAGCTCCTGTCGCTTGGGGTGTTGCCCGATATAAAAGGATTATACAAGTGGGATTCCCCGACGATTGACGCTGTGGTCATTTCGCATGCGCATATCGACCACTACGGGTTGCTGCCCTATATTCATGAAAGCATCCCTGTGTTCATATCAGCTGGAACGAAAAAATTGATCGAGATTTCGCAACGGTTCAAAATATGCGACGCTTTTTCGTTAAATGCCCATATCTTTCAGATGTACCAGCCGTTCTCCGCAGGAGACTTTCGGATCAAGCCCTATTTGATGGATCACTCTGCGTTTGACGCAGCAGCGTTTGAAATTACCAACGAAGGGAAAACGGTGATCTACACTGGCGATTTTCGCGGACATGGACGCAAGGCGGTCTGCCTGGATCGTTTCATCACCCAAGTACCGCGCGGCGCGGATGCGCTGCTCATTGAAGGTACAATGTTTGGTAGGCAGGACGAGCAGGTATTGACGGAAGAAGAATTGGAAAATGAGGCTGTCGAAATGATGAACCAATGTTCCGGGCTGGTGCTGTTTCAGTCATCCAGCCAGAACATCGACCGTCTGGTTAGTTTCTTTCGTGCTTCATTGAAAGCAAAGCGGCTGTTCGTTATCGACGTATATACTGCCAACGTGCTGTTTGAGCTGCGCCAGCTCGGGAACAACCTGCCCTATCCATCCGAGCAGTATTCAAATATCAAAGTATTCTATCCTTATTATCTTACGCAAAGGGTATTCAACGAGATTGGTGGAGAATATGCGAAACGCTTTTCAGCGTTCCATATGCCAAAAGACAAACTAAAAGAGGTTCAGAATCAAGCTGTTATGCTGGTGCGCCCATCCATGATTAAAGACATCGAAAGATGCACGCTAGAAAACGGAACATTCTTGTATTCCATGTGGCAGGGTTACCGCAACAGCGAACCCCAGCTTAAATTAGAGCAAATGCTACAAAGCGCCGGTTTTTTGATAAAATCGCTGCATACAAGCGGCCACGCGTCGGTATCCGATATCAGACGTGTTATGATAGAAGTCAATCCTAAAAAAATCGTGCCTATCCACACGATGACGCCGGATGCCTTTGAGGGCATTTCAGGCAAGGTCGAAATACAGACAGATGGTATTTCTTTTAACATGTAAATCTTTATCCCGAATAGAATGGTTCATTACACTAAAAGAAATCGTCTTCAACCACGATTTTTTTATTTTTCAAGAAGGAGTGCGTATATGGCTACGACGGCGATATGGGATATCAAAGGCAGGCTCGACAAGGTTGTCAACTACGCAAAGAACCCTGAGAAAACTGACGCTGCCCTATATTCCAAGAGCGAGTTGCAGGGGCTTGGAGATGTCATGAATTATACGATGCAGGATCATAAGACTGAGAAAAAGCTGTTTGTCACCGGATTGAACTGCGATCCTGAAACAGCCCGTGATCAGATGGTTATGACCAAGCGGCGCTTTTGCAAAGAGGATGGAATTCTAGCCTTTCATGCATATCAGTCCTTCGCCAAGGGAGAAACGACGCCGAATACCGCGCATGAGATCGGCGTGAAATTGGCACAGGAGCTTTGGGAAGAGCGGTTTGAAATCATCGTCGCTACCCATCTCGACAAAGGGCATCTCCACAACCATTTCGTGATCAATTCGGTGTCGTTTTTGGATGGAAAGAAGTATAACGACTGCAATGCGTCATATCGGTTGCTTCGGCAGACATCCGACAGAATATGCAGAGCGTACGGACTTTCTATTGTGGAGAATCCTGAGTGCGGCAGAGCCAAACACTATGCTGAATGGAAAGCTGAGAATGAAGGACAACGCACATGGCGCAGCGCCATCCGCGAGAATGTGGATCAGGCCGTAATGGTATCCATGAGCTTTCAGGCGTTCATCCGCAGCCTGAAGGAAAAGGGTTATGAGGTTGTTACGGGCGGCAAATATATAAAGGTGCGGCCACAGGGTAAGGAACGGTTTGTGCGGCTTCGCTCACTTGGCGACGAATACACCGAGGAAGCCATAAAGCAGCGCATTCTTAGTCAAAGGATGCCGGAACGACCGCCAAAGCCTACTCCGCCTATTATTAAACGCGTGAAGGTGCGTGGAGATTTCAGGCTTTCCCGCGTCACATGGAAAGGGCTACGTGCATTGTATTTTTACTACCTATACAAGCTCCGAGAGGCGCAGCGCCAACCAGCAGGCCAGGCACCTTTTTTATTGCGTGAGGATTTATGTCTTATAGATTCTATTTCTGAACAGGCAAAGTTTTTGCATTTGCACGGGATTGATAGCGAGGAGCAGCTTGTAGCTTTCCGTATAAATACAGAAAGGCAGATTGATGCCCTAAAAGATGAACGCAAGGCGCTGTTAAATGAGAAGCGCCGCGCGTCCGTCCCTGAAAAACGCAGTACGTATATTGGTAAGCATACTAGCGAACTATCCACACAACTCAAATCACTTAGGAGGGATGTTAAGCTATGCAAAGCTGTTTTGGAACGATCTATGACAATTTCAGAGAAACAGGAACAATTAAAGCAGCCGAGGCAAAACAATAAGGAATATGTGATGATTGATAAAGCCAAACCTTTCCGTTGAGGAAAATATAAACAAGGGTTTTGGAATATTTATGTCGAAATATAACGTTAGATGCCTGCATCATGTCTATAATCACTAAAAGGGGGGTTATGTATGGATTATAATGAACTCGCAAGTATTATAGATATAAAAGAAGCAAATATCAAAGGAAATTTATGTTTTGATTTTTTTAGAACACAAAGATTTGAGCAGGATGAAACAAAATATAAGAACATGCTATATTTTTTAAATTATAGTACAGAGGAAGAAGAAAAAAACGAATGGTGTAATCATTTCGATCTAAGGGAATACGCTGACAAAGTAATAAATAATGTACCAAATGCTACTTTTGTCATTGAAAAAGAACAAAAACCTTATTTATTGAAAAATACTAAGTATATTGTTGTTGATAGCATTAGGAAGGCTATTGATCAATTACATCAGTACAAAATGTCGAACAATAATGCAAAGGTAATTGGGGTTACAGGAAGCGTTGGAAAAACGACCTGTGTTGGGTTAATAGAGAGGTTATTAGAAAAAAAATATAAAATTTTACGTATTTATTCATCAAGAATAACTCCATTATTATTAAAAGGTTACTTGTTGAATTATCTTAAAAATGATACAGAATACATAATAATGGAATATGCTATTTATGCTAAAAATCACGTAGAAAATTTGGTTAATATACTTTCCCCCGATATTGCTGTAGTATTAAACATTACCAATGAGCATATTGGTAAACTTGGATTAAAAACCTATAAGGACATAGTAGAAGGAAAATTAAAAATTTTTAAAAAATCCAAAATAAATTTTCTCCCAATTGAATTGGAAAGTTATTCAGTTTGCTATGACAAAATTCAAATTTTTAATACGTTAGATTGTGTCAAAAAAAATGGAGGTTATATTTATCGTGGTATAACTTTTAAACCGTTTTTAGAAACAAATCTAAGTTTACAACAATATGTAATTGCTATTAATATAGCCTTTGAATTAGGGTTGCGCAAAGATGAAATACAAGATCAAATAATCAAGTTCGTACCCGTTGAACATAGATTTATAAGATCTGAAATAAATAGCAAACCTATAACATTCTTAGGAGAAACAGTTCATAATTCAAGGCTTGCAACTATAGCTGATGATAAAGCTAAAAATAAAACTTTAATACTTAGAAAAATAGGAGCAAAATCCACATTTACAGACGTAAAGTTGTTAATAAATAATATCAAAAAATTTGGGAAAGTATACGTTTTCGATGATATTGGAGATGATTATATTAACGCCTTAAAACAACTTAAAAATGTAGAATTAGTAAAAGACCATTCTTTTATTGAGAGAATTAACAACGAAATAGTGTATGTTTATAGTGGCTATTTTCATACATTTAGCGAGTTGGATTATAATAATTTGATTAATTATGACTATACTTACAAAGTGAAAGGAATCAAAATATGAATAATATTTTATTGTTACATGGATGGGGTTATAGTAGTTATTCTAAAATTACTAACCATTCTACTCCATGGCACAACAAACAAGAATTTATTAATATATTGGAAAAATATTACAATGTATATACTCCTTTTTTTCCTGGATTTTGCGGAGAAGATGAACCTAATGAAGCGTACGACTTAAATGATTATGCTCGATATATTGATCATTATATTAAATCGAATAACCTAAAGATTGACTTTGTATTAGGAAATTCCTTTGGTGGCGAAGTGGCTGTAAGATATAAATCATTTATTAATTCTTCAATGCCAATAATCTTAATTGTCCCAGCAATATTAAGAAAAAGCACAAACAGCAAGAAATTTATTAATACCCCGAAAATGATTGAACCATTAAGAAACAAGATAAGGGATTTTTATGTTATCTATATTAAGAAGACTCCAGAAATGAAATATGGAACTAAATTTTTAAGACAGTCTTATCAGAAAATAGTAAGATATAATTTAATTGATGAATTAAAAATGTTTAATGCAAATGAAGTGCTTATTCTATTAGGTAAGCATGATAGCATGGTAGATACAGATACTATTTTTACCGAACTATCAAAAAAATACGGCGCTAATATTTATCAAATTAACGGGGGGCATGAAATAACTGAGACACATAAAGAAGAGTTGCTATCCCATATATTAAAATTCACTTCAAATAGGTAATGATAGTTTGGATTAATAAGTTAGTCCAATAATGGTAAATCGACAAAACATCTATATAGTCTTCAGGTAAATCATATTTATCAGACGTATCCTACGGGAGGCGTCTTTTTTATACCCAAAATTACAAGAAAGGAGCTGAAGTATATGACCCAAACAGGAGATGCGGCAGAACAGGTCGTCAGTATGGCGACTAATCTGACCGTGAAAGGAATTGAGGTGGCAACCAATCTTGCAGGCAAAGCTGCACTGTCACTCGCCACATTCCTCATCGCGGCGCTTAAGGATCAGAAGCGCACCAAGGGCAAGACGAGGATGCAGGCGTTCAACGGAAAGCCGACCAAGGTGTTCGTCATCAAGACAAGCGAACTCAGACGTTTTGCGGAGGAAGCGCGCAAGTATGGTGTGTTGTACGCCGCCGTACTGAACCGCAAGCAGCAGGACGGACTGTGCGACATCGTGGTGAACGCCAACGACGCGGCCAAAGTCAACCGAATCGCGGAGCGGTTCGCACTCTCCACTGTGGATGTGGAGAAAATCCGCGAGGATATCAAGAAGGCACGAGAAACCAAGGCAAAGCAGCCGGATACCGAAAAGGAGCGCTCAATCCCACCGTCCGAAAAGACCGGACATACCATGGACGATAACCTGCTGGATGAGCTGTTGAACGGCCCAAAGAAAACTGAGCACAAGCAGCCCACGAATATGTCAAACCCTACGAAGGCGGGGACGGAAAAATCGACTCCGTTCGCGCCTTTCTCAAAAACCAAAGAAGATACCGCTAAACCTGAGCGCCCGTCCGTGCGCCAACAAATCAAAGAGATCAGGAATGCGCGACAGCAAACGAGTGCTCCTGCAAAGGACAAGACGCGGCAAACCACCCATCAGCAGCCTGCACGAAGAAGAAAAAATAAGAATTCATCGAAAGGACGGTAAATTACATGGAGAACTTCGACAGTTTATTTGAGAACCAAAGCTCAGGATTTCACAATGACCGGCCATTTGACAAGGAAGCCTGGGCACAGCGCAAGCAGGCGGAACGTGCCAAGCTTTACGAGGCCATCGACGGCATGACGGATTTAGCCTTTTCCAGCGCCAAGACACTTTCTGATTATCTAGGTATGCAGTCGCGGCTCGGCAGGACAAGCGTTGCCAATACGCTGCTGGTGCTGGCTCAGAAGCCGGACGCCACATATGTCATGAGCTTCGACGATTGGCACCAGCGCGGGCGCTCCGTCAAACGCAATGAAAAAGCCCTGATGGTGCTGGAGGCCAACGGCGAATATCAGCGCGAGGACGGAACAACGGGAACCAGCTTCGATGCAAAGCGCGTGTTCGACGTCTCGCAGACGCAAGGCAAGCCGTTGCGCGAACGCGAGCAAGCCTCCATTCGCTCAAAGCTTAAGGCGCTGGTGACGGATACGCCCGTTCCCATCAATGTGACCGATTCGGTTTCACAGGAGATTGGGGCGTTGTATTCAGATAAGGACAACACGATGTATGTTGCTCGCAACATGGATGGCGAGTCACTGTTTGCACATATCGCCTGCGAGCTGGCCCATGCCGAAAACACGACCGACGAGCCGTCCCGTGATGCCTTTATATCAAGCTGCGCGGCGGATATCGTTTGCCGTCGATATGGTATCTCAAATGTTGCATCGAACGAACAGATACCCGACAGCGTAGCGAGACTGGATACCGCCAGCAAGCGGGCGGTGCTGGGCCGTATTCGCGAAGCCGCCTGCGATATCATGGAGCGCGTGGACAGGAACCTGTATGCCGAGCGGCAGCAGCAGAAAAACCAGCCGGAGAGGTGATGCAGATGGAGGACAAACGCGTCATCGAGGTGGACGAGTACCAACAGCGCCTCATCATCGGCTCACTGAATGAAACGCGCAACGAGCTGGTAGCACAGGGGCGCGATACCGACTTTGTGGACGAAACGCTGCTAGATGTGATGGACGCGCCCACCCGGAAGGAGAGAAAACGAAATAAGGAATTAGAGCGATGAATAAACCAAATGCGAATAAAACAAGCCTGGTCCTTTGGGGACTTGGGCTTCTCCCCGTGGTGTGGGCGGCGTTAATCGTCGCTCCTTTTTTATCTCAAGGACTTTCGGGCATCATAGCCGCATTCACAAACGGCCTGAAAGACCCAACGGCTATATTGTGGTGCGCCGATTCGCCTAAAGCCGTTCTGATCTTCTTGCTGATCTACGGCTTGGGCATCGGCATCTATTACGCCATGAAACGCAATTACCGCAAGGGCGAGGAACACGGCAGCGCCAAGTGGGGAGATTCAAAGCAGCTTTGCCGTAAATATGCGGACAAAAGCAAGCCCGATAACATACTACTCTCGCAGAACGTTCGTATCGGGCTGGATGGGCGCAAGCATCGGCGCAATCTCAACGTCATGGTGGTGGGCGGTAGTGGCAGCGGCAAGACGCGCTTCTACGCCAAGCCCAATGTCATGCAGTGCAACACGTCATTCGTGGTGCTCGATCCCAAAGGAGAAATCCTGCGGGATACGGGTTATCTGCTCAAGCAGCAGGACTACGAGCTGCGCATACTCGACCTCATCCATACGGAGCGTTCGCACGGCTACAACCCGTTTACCTACCTTCGGGATGACAAGGACGTGCTGAAGCTCGTCAACAACATCGTGCGCAATACCACGCCAAAGGGCGCACAGAGCAACGATCCTTTCTGGGAGCGCGCGGAGACGGCACTCATGGAAGCGCTCATCCTCTACCTCGTCCACGAAGCGCCGCCGCATGAGCAGAACTTCCCGATAGTGATGGAGATGATCGGCGCAGCGGATGTTCGCGAGGAGGACGAGGAATACGCCAGCGTGCTGGACGAGCTGTTCGAGCGCCTTGAGATGCGCGACCCGGAGCATCTGGCAGTTAAGCAGTATCACATTTTTAAGCTGGCTGCAGGTAAGACCGCCAAAAGCATCCTCATCAGCCTTGGCGTGCGGCTGGAGAAATTTAATCTGCCACAGATCGCGAGCGTCGTTAGCCATGACGAGCTGGACTTCCCCACACTGGGCGAAAAGAAAGTAGCGCTGTTTGCGCTGATCCCCGACAACGATTCGTCACTCAACTTCATCATAGGCATGCTTTATACGCAGCTCTTTCAGGAGCTGTACTATCTCGCCGACCATGGGTATGGCGGGCGGCTGCCTGTCCATGTCCATTGTGTGATGGATGAGTTTGCGAACGTGGCTCTGCCCGATGAGTTTGACAAGATACTGTCCACCATGCGTTCGCGGGAAATTAGCGTCAGCATCATACTGCAGAACCTCGCGCAGCTCAAGGCGCTGTTTGAGAAGCAATGGGAATCCATCGTGGGCAACTGCGATGAATTTGTTTACCTCGGCGGCAACGAACAGTCCACGCACGAGTACATCAGCAAGCTGCTTGGCAAGGCGACCATTGATACCAACACCTACGGCCAGAGCAAAGGCCGCAGCGGCAGTTACTCAACAAACTGGCAGATTGCCGGGCGTGAGCTGTACATGCCGGATGAGGTGCGCATGCTTGACAACCGTTATGCGCTGCTATTCATACGCGGTGAACGCGCCGTGCAGGACGGCAAATACGACATCCTGCGCCACCCCAACATCAAACTGACTGCGGACGGCGGTATGTCACCATATATGCATGGCCAAATTCCCCTTGCCCTCGATATGGACGATATCCTTCTGGACGGCGATTACGCCGACTTTGAAGTGGTGTCCGATGAGGAAATCAATAAAATACTTAACAAAGAAACGGAGGAACAAAACTAATGAAGATGTCCAAAAGAATGAGGCTGCTTTTCAGCGCCTTCTGTGCCCTTGTGCTGGTGCTCTCTATCTCGGTGACGGCCTTTGCAGCCGATGACGACCCGATACAGGTGGTTACTAACCTGTCTGATTTCATATTCGGTCTGATCCGTGCTATCGGTCTTATCCTGCTGGCGTTCGGTATCGTACAGGTGGGTTTATCGCTCAAGAGCCACGATCCGTCGCAGCGCGCTAACGGCTTTCTGACGCTGGCAGGCGGCGTGATCATCACCTTCGCCAAAGAGATTCTGAATCTCATCACGGGAGGCTGATGCATATGTTCAACCTTCCGATAACAGAGCCCATGCACATCCACTCGCTGGACGGCGAGCTGCGGGAAGCGACGATTGTGGAAAAGACCGGCGATAACAAGTATGTGGCGGAGTTTGGCGGTGTGCGCTGCTCCGCTATTTTTAATCCCTTCGTCGGTCGCTTTTATGTGGATGACAAGTATGGCGTGATTAAGGACAAAACGCCCGGCAGAGATGAACCCTGCCGGTAATGAAATTGCGTAGGCAGAGCTGTTAAAGAGCAGGTCTGCCTCAAAGACAGGAGGCAGGATATGGGCATTATCGACAACCTGAATAATGCACTTGATACATGGAATCAAAAGCTGTCTGAAATATGGCAGATCATCACACAATCCCCCGAGAACTTCAAGGGCGGCGATATCTGGAACGTCATCATGACTATCAACGACGCGCTCAAGGCCATCGGACTGGCACTTTTAGTGCTGTTCTTTGTGGCCGGTGTTATTCGGACATGCGGCAGCTTTGCAGAAATCAAGCGGCCGGAGGTAGCACTAAAGATATTCATCCGGTTCGTGCTGGCCAAAGCCGTCGTCACGTACGGGCTTGATATCATGATGGCGTTCTTCCGAATCGTGCAGGGAATTATGTCTACAGCAATGAATGCCGTCGGTTCAGGCGCGCAGAACAATATCGTGCTGCCGGACATCATCGTGCAGAAGATCAACGAGGTGGGGTTTTGGGACTCGATACCGCTTTGGGCATTAACGCTCATCGGCGGCATATTCATCACGGTGCTGTCGTTCATCATGATCATGAGCGTGTACGGTCGGTTCTTCCGGCTGTATCTTTACACAGCCATCGCCCCGATACCGATTTCAACCTTCGCGGGCGAACCCACATCTCAAATCGGCAAAAGCTTTTTGAAAAGCTATGCCGCTGTCTGCATGGAAGGCGCGATCATCGTACTCGCCTGCATCATCTTCAGCGTGTTCGCGGCGTCACCGCCCGAGATTGCTGAGGATGCCAGCGCCGTGAGCATCGTGTGGGCGTACGTGGGCGAGTTGATCTTCAACCTTTTGGTGCTCACCGGCGCTGTGAAAATGTCTGACCGTGTGGTACGTGAGATGCTTGGGCTTTAGCTTTGTACGTTGTCCGTTTGAGCATGCCTAAGCCGGATTCTCTTTCGGATGGTTATCACCCAGCTTAAGATCACAAGGCCAATCAGCGCAAACCAGATTACCGTCACGAGCGTTTCATTTTGGTGCAGCCAGTCCGGGAGCAAGATCGGAACGGCGATGGCGTACAACACGGGTATCGTGAGCCGAAACAACGACGCAAACCTAAAAATCAAGTTCACAACAATCATGAGCAAGAGTATGAGCAGTGAGATGTATGGCATATGGCTGACCTCCTGTTTTTTCTTGCTTTCATTATCTATGAAGCAGACAAAAAAGCAAGTCTGCGGATTTATCACATTGGAGGAACAATCATGGAGATTAAGATACCAAAGGAAATTCGGGAATACACCGAAGCCGTTTTTTTCGGGCTGTCCATACGGCAGTTCGTTTTTTCAGTACTGGCGGTCGGCATCGCCGTGCTGCTGTACTTCGGGCTGCAAAAGGTCTTGGGGACCGAAACAGTCAGCTGGCTGTGCATACTCGGGGCTGCGCCATTTGCCGCAATGGGGTTCATCCGGTACCACGGCATGAAAGCAGAACAGTTCATCGCGGCATGGGTCAAGTCTGAATTCCTCATGCCTAAGAAGCTGGTATTTAAAGCTGAAAACCTGTACGTAAAAACAATACTGAAGGGAGAAAGATAATGTTGTTTTTTCAGAGACTTTTAAAGCAGGACAAGGAGCGGTTCACCGTGCCGCAGAGCGTCCAGCAATCCATACCGATTAGGCACATGTGGCCGGACGGTATATTTCTGGTGGGAGGCAAGTATTCAAAGTGCTGGCGCTTCGACGACATCAACTACAGTGTTGCCTCGGATGAGGATAAGAAGGCGATGTTCCTTGACTATTCCGATTTACTGAATTCGCTGGACGTGGGCGCGACGACGAAGCTCACGATCAATAACCGCAGGCTCAATCAGGTCGATTTCGAAAACTCGATCCTCATCAGTGAGAAGGGAGATAATCTCGACCGATTCAGAAAAGAGTATAACGCCATGCTGATGGACAAAGCGACGGGCAGCCACAACAGCATCGTTCAGGAAAAGTATATCACGGTCAGCGTGCGGAAAAAGAGCATCGAGGAAGCAAGGAGCTACTTCAACCGCATTCATAACGAGCTGTCCTCAAGGCTGGCGCAGCTTTCCTCGCGTGCCGTAGAGTTGGATGCCGGAGAGCGACTGCGCATCCTCCACGATTTCTTCCGCATCGGCGAGGAAACAAGCTATCACTTCAACCTCAAGGATACGCTGCAGAAAGGCCATGACATTCGGGACTATATCTGCCCGGACAGTATTGAGTTCGATAAGGATAGCTTTCAGATTGATAACAGGCATGCCAGAGTGCTTTATTTGCGTGAGTATGCGTCCTACATCAAGGATTCGTTTATCACCGAGCTCATGGAGCTGAACCGGAACATGATGCTGTCCATCGACATACTCCCTGTGCCGACCGACGAGGCGGTCAAACTCGCGCAAAACACGCTGCTTGGAATCGAGACCAACGCGGCGAACTGGCAGAGAAAGCAGAACCAGAACAACAACTTCTCCGCCGTGCTGCCGTATGATATCGAACAGCAGCGCAAGGAAACCAAGGAGTACATCGATGACCTGACCAGCCGCGATCAGCGCATGATGTTTATCGTCGTAACGCTCGTGCATGTGGCCGATACCAAGGAGCAGCTTGAGTCTGATACGGAGAGCATCCTGTCGGTGGCCAAGAAGCATATGTGCCAGATGTCCTCGCTCAAGTGGCAGCAGTACGACGGGCTCAATACCGTACTGCCGTACGGACAGCGCCGGATTGATGTTCTACGCACCATGACCACCGAAGCCGTTGCGGTACTCATGCCCTTCCGGACGCAGGAGATCATGGACACGGGCGGCATCTACTATGGTCAGAATGCCATTTCAAAGAACCTGATCATCGCCAACAGGCGGCTGTTACTCAACGGCAATGGCTTTATTCTGGGCGTAAGCGGCAGCGGCAAGTCGTTCGTCGCCAAACGGGAGATTGCCAACCTGATACTTTCCACGGAAGATGATGTGATCATCGCCGACCCGCAAAATGAATATGCACCACTGATTCGTGGTCTTGGTGGTACAGTGATCGAGGTGTCGGAATCCTCCAAGCATCACATCAACGCGATGGATATGTCGGCAGGCTACAGCGATTCGGACAATCCGCTGATCTCCAAGAGCGAGTTTGTGCTATCGTTTTGTGAACAGCTCGTGGGTACGGGCAAGCTCGGGGCCAGAGAAAAGTCTGTGATTGACCGCTGCATGACCAACGTGTACAGACAGTACCTGAAGAGCAACTATACCCTGAAGCCGCCGACACTCAAAGATCTCTATGAAGAGCTGAAGAAGCAGCAGGAGCCGCAGGCGAAAGACATCGCGCTGTCGCTTGAGATGGTGACGAACGGCAATTTGAACGTGTTCGCACACCAGACAAATGTGGATGTGGACAACCGTCTGATCGCGTACGGTATCCGCGACCTTGGCAAACAGCTTAAAACTGTGGGTATGCTGGTGATGCTGGACGCGATCCGTAACCGCGTCGCGCGGAACCGTGAAAAGGGTAAGCGGACGCATGTGTTTATCGACGAGATGCATATCTTCTTTGGGAATGAGCTCTCGAGTAGCTTCCTGTCCGAATCATGGAAACAGTTCAGAAAGGATGGCGCTCTGGCGACGGGTATCACCCAAAACGTCGAGGATTGCCTCAAATCCGTCACGGCGCGCACGATGCTCGCGAACTCCGAGTTTATCGTGATGCTCAATCAGGCCCCAACGGATCGGATGGAGCTTGCAAAGCTGCTCAACATTTCGGAAACGCAGCTGTCGTATATCACAAATGCGGAGGCCGGGCAAGGATTGATCAAGTGCATGGCGTCCATTGTGCCGTTCACTGATAAGTTCCCGAAGGATACTGAGCTGTACAGGCTTATGACGACCAAACCGGATGAAATAAAAAAGCTTAAGAAATAAGGCAAGCGGCAGAGCCGGGAAGAAAGATCTCCCCGGCTTTTTGCTGCCTGCCGGAAAGAGGATGAGTATGAAGGATATACGGACAAAACCAAAAACGGATAAGCCCAAGGTCTTGGATCAAGCCGCCCGTCTGCCCCAGCATATGAAAAACACTTTGGTGAATTCACGAGATAAGGCTAAGGAGATCAATTCAAAAGATACTCACAATACGCCTGAAAATTACGCAACCGACCAGGTATTGGGGAAGGCTTCTGACGTCGCACATAAAGCAGCCAATCAAACTTTTAACACGTCAAAGCAGATCGCCAACCGCAGCAGACAGGCGCTTAAAAAGCAGTTTCAGCAGAATGCGAGCAAGGCAGGGCGCAGGTCAGCCAAGCAGGCTATGAAAGGAACGATCAAGACGGTTGATAAGAGCGTGAAGACGGCCAAGCATACCGTAAAAGCAACGACGCGGACGATTAAAACCAGTGCGCAGGCGGCAAAGACTGCCGCCAAAACAACACATGCGACGGCTAAGCTATCGATACGCGCGGCTCAGGCAGCGGCAAAAGCGGCTGCAACGGCAATTAAGCTGCTGGCTAAGGCGGCAGCAGCGGCGGTAAAGGCAGTGGCGATGACGATTAAATCATTAGTTACAGCTATCGCTGCGGGCGGGTGGGTTGTCCTTGTCATGGTCATCGTCGTGGGTGCGATTCTGTTTATCGTGAATTCGGCTTTCGGGTTATTCTATTCCAATGAAGAAACCGGCGAGGCAAATATGATTCCGATGTCGCAGGCTATTGCGGAAATCAGCGGTGATTTCAGCGTATATGTTGATCAGCAGGTATCCAATGCCTCAGCAGGCCATGATAATGTCTCGGTAGTATACGATAGCGGCATTGACGGGGATAGCGAAAGCGTTAACAACTGGGTGGACGTATTGGGAATCTATGCGGTCAAAGCTACCATGAATGAAGCGGAACCGACCGAGGTCGCAACGGTAACATCAGAGAAAAAGCAGATGCTTAAGGACATCTATTGGGAGATGAACAAGGTCTCAATCAAAACAGAAACCATAGAAGAGACCGATCCTGATGATGAAGAGGCGGAACCTGTCGAGAAGACGACCGTGCATGTCAGCATATCTTCAGAAAGCTATTCGGATGCTTCAGAAAGATATGGTTTTTCGGATGAGCAGAATGAGATGCTGGAAGAGATGATGGTCCCTGAATATCACCATATGTTCATTGCGCTGATCGGGATTGATTGCTACGGCGGACTGACTGCACAGGAGCTTGAGGCGATACGGAACAGTCTTCCGAATGACATTGGCGGAGATATCGTCCGTTATGCATTGACACGACTGGGTGACCCGTATTCGATGGCTAAACGCGGACAAGGTAGTTATGTGGATTGTAGCTATCTGGTGAGATGGGCTTATCAGCAGGCAGGAGTAACGTCGTATAAGGCGGCGACAGCGGCTGAGCAGGCGCGGTATTGTGTGAATAACGACATGATCATCTCCAAAGACCAGCTAAGGCCCGGGGACGTGATCTTCTGGCGGAAAAACGGATGCAATTGCGGGAGGTATAAGGAAATTCATCATGTAGCGATTTATATTGGAAATGGGATGATCATAGAGGCAAGTTCAAGCCAGGGATGTGTTCGGATAAAGGAACTTTGGGGCGAAGGCAGCGGTGGGAAATGGGAGATTCTTTATTATGGAAGCCCAAGTAGAAAGTAAACAATATATATGCTCTGTTAAAATTCAACATATTCCGTCATAGTCCTTACTTTTGGACAGGTAATATGATACAATCATTTTGATAAACTTTGTGGTTGCGATTAAACGTTTTGCAACCTGCTTTATTTAAGAACAGAGAAAAATTTGCGTAAGGAGGTGATCTTATGTGGTGTAAATACTGTAATCGCGAAACCCAAAGCGCCCAATGTGAGTTATGTGGGAAATCGACGGAGAGAGATATTCCCAGCGAAGTATATTGGTGTGACAATTGCAAAGTACCAATTGTCAATTTTACAAATAGAATTGATAAAGATATTTGCCCGACATGTCACCGTAGCACCACATATCTTTGTGCAGACTTACGCCCCGTATTTCCAGAAGAAAGACTTTTAGTCGAAATTGTTCAGGGAAAGCCTTTAGCATATATTAATCAAAGCGTATGGGCATCCAAAAACAGGTACTATATTGATGGAAAATCGATATCGATAAATTCCAATTTTTATCGAAGGCTATCTGCTGATATAATTCAAGATTCCTTGGAGAATTACAAAGCCCAAAACAATTATGCTTTTTTCAATGTTAATATAGCGCAATTTATTGAAGCGAATAAGGCACGGCTTAATTATATTGTTGATGAAGCATATTCATTTGTTCAGTATGCAGCTAAAGGTTATCCGCATGAAAGCATTGTAATATCTTTTTCGGGTGGCAAAGACTCTACAGTGACAGCGGACTTAACTTCACGCGCTTTAAGTGACGCGAGCCTAGTTCATATTTTTGGTAATACGACGCTTGAATTTCCTTTAACACTTGAATATGCTCAGCGTTTTAGATCGAGAAATCCGCGAGCGATCTTTAAAACTGCAATCAATAAAGATCAGGATTTTTATAAGGTCTGTGACGATATTGGCCCGCCGGCTCGGATGCTACGTTGGTGCTGCTCAATGTTTAAAACGGGCCCAATAACCCGTGTCCTTAATAGCATGTACCGCGACAAAGACATTTTAACTTTTTATGGGATTCGCAAATGTGAGTCAGTTAGCAGGAGTAAGTACAACCGCATTGAGGATAATGCTGAGTCGGTCAAAATTCAAAAACAAAAGGTGGCTTCTCCCATCTTTCTATGGAAAGACATTGATATTTGGCTTTACATTTTAGGTGAGGAACTGGACTTTAACGAGGCTTATCGACTTGGTTATGACCGTGTTGGTTGCTGGTGTTGCCCGAATAATAGCGCAAGGGCGCAATTTCTCTCGCAGATTTACATGCCACAGCAATTTGAGAAGTGGCGTACTTTCTTAATTAGTTTTGCAGAACGCATAGGCAAGCCTGATGCAGAAGAATACATTGAATCCGGTTCATGGAAGGCTCGTCAAGGCGGAAATGGTGTGGAAGCTGCAAAGGATATTAAAATCCGTTACACCAACTGCACCACTGAAGATAACGCGAAGGTTTATCAACTTAATAAACCGATTGATGATAGCTTTATTGAACTGTTTATACCATTTGGACGGATTGCTTCTGACCTTGGTCGTAAACTCATCAATGAAACAATTGTAGTAGATTTGAAAACCAACGTTCCGATACTCTCTATTCAGCCTTTCTCGCAAGAGGGATTTGAGTACTCGGTAAAAGTCAAGACCATGAATGTAGCTAAGCACGAGGAATTACAACGTATGGCGGGCTACCAAATTAAGAAGTATAATGCCTGCCGACGCTGTTTAAAATGTGAATCCTTATGCCGACATGGGGCAATTTCGATTATCGGCGGGGCTTACCACATTAGCGATGCCAAATGTAAGCGGTGTAAGATGTGTGTGACGGCGAAGTACCTTGAGGGTGGCTGCCTAATGGAGAAGTATCTAAAGACAAAGGAGTAATTGAATGAAATTTCGAGCACATGATACGTTCTTTATACGCAAAGGCTGGCTTAGCAAGGGAATGAGAAATGTTCTCCAAACTCCAGATGTATTTATTAGCCGAGAAAACAATCCTATGGATGTATTGGGTATTGGGGCAAATATGGTCAAGGCTTTACGCTACTGGCTTATGGCTGTAGCGTTAACTACAGAGCCTGCCGTAGGTCGTCGTGTGCAGGTACCCACTCCATTCGGCACAATAGTCTACGAGAATGACCCCTTTTTTGAGGAGCTAGGAACCTTATGGCTGCTACATTATAAACTGGTGACAAACTTGGAAGATGCCACAGCGTGGTACTACTTTTTCAACGAGTTTAAAATGAATGAGTTTACGCGTGATGATTTTGTGACACATATAAATAAGTTCTTGCGGAATAGCGAAGAGGGTGAAAAGCCTACCAGAACTCTTGAGGATGACTATAACTGTATTATAAACACCTATGTACCACGTATTAAGTCTAGCCCCGAAAAAGTTCATCCGGAAAGCAATATTGACTGTCCGCTCGGTGATCTTGGGCTGATTGATATCGCTAATAAAAAAGCAAGAGTTTTTAAGAAAAGTACCCCACAGAAAGAAACCTTGCATCCACTGATTCTGCTGGCGATAATTATTGATCAAGCGCAAGGACAAAAGGAAATTCGCATTTCTGCGATTCAGAATGACATTGGTAATGCAGGAAAGGTGTTTAACCTAGACATCATCAACCTAACAAATCTTCTTTACAAGATAGAATTGTTAGGACATATCAAGGTGAATCGAACTGCTGGTTTAGACGTTGTGCAGATTGGAACCGATTGGGATTTTTTACAATGTGTTACGGAATATTATAGAGCAATTAATTGACCTCTCTGAGGAGAAAATTATGACGAATGACATAATGACGAATGACATAATGACGAATGACATAATGATGAA
Source organism: Bacillota bacterium (assembly GCA_023399095.1). GTDB lineage: Bacteria > Bacillota > Clostridia > Christensenellales > SZUA-584 > SZUA-584. Next base: position 16,648 of record JAEWQS010000134.1, on the reverse strand, counting down.
AGACATAATAGATATTGCAAAGGGGTTTCAAACCTCCGTTAATATCGCCTACGATTTGAATAATGACGATAAGGTGAGAGGATTCATCCCTACCATGTCTAGTCTTGATGTAATTGAGGACGTTTTACTGTCAACCTCCGCATCAGCCTCACAGCGCGCGAGAATTCTCATAGGCGCGTATGGCAGAGGCAAATCACATATTATTTTGGTTCTCATGTCGATGTTGTTCAGGAAAGACTTGGGATTGTTCGAACCTCTTTTAAAAAAGATGAAAACAAATAATCCCGAGCTTTGCAACTATGTTACAGAATACCTTAAGAGCGATAAAAGGATTCTACCCATCATCGTTCGCGGAAGCAGCTCTAGTTTGACACAATCCTTTTTAAGTGCGTTACAGCAAGCCTTAAGTGTTGAAGGCTTATCTGATTTAATGCCCGAGACTCATTTTAAGGCTGCGCTCAATACCATCGAGAACTGGCGGACAAACTATACCGATACATATAAGAAACTAATAGATGTCATTGTTGAACCGATTGATGACTTTGTGCTTTCTCTAAAGGAATATGATGTTACTGCCTATGAGCGTTTTTTGGGGATATATCCCGAGTTGACCTCTGGCAGTTCTTTCAATCCATTCCTTGGTTTTGATATTGTCGAACTTTATGAAACAATTACCATAAAAATAAAAGACATAGGCTATAGCGGCATCTATATCGTATACGATGAATTCAGTAAGTATCTCGAATCCAGTATTGCCAATGCAACAATAAGCGATATCAAGTTGCTGCAAGACTTTGCCGAGAAATGTGATCGAAGCGGCGTACAACAAATGCACCTAATGCTAATCAGCCACAAAGATATTACAAATTACATTGATAATAATTTACCCAAAGAAAAGGTAGACGGATGGCGCGGTGTATCTGGGCGCTTCAAGCATATAAATCTCCACAACAATTATTCACAGATGTACGAGATCATCTCTAACGTAATCCAGAAACACCCTAAGACATGGGATGCTTTTTTAAAACAGAACCAGGAGCATTTTGATGATCTAAAGCAGCGTTTCGTCAAAAACGGCTTGCTTGATAAAAATAATGAACTAGAGATAAAGAATGCCATCGAGGATTGTTTTCCACTTCACCCGATTTCTACATTTATTTTGCCGCGCCTTTCTGAAAAAGTGGCACAGAATGAGCGAACCCTTTTTACTTTTCTATCGGCGGATGACAAGTATACGCTTTTGTCATTTCTCGAAAGTGCCGAAGGCGACTTCCCTATGCTCACGCCCGACTTTATTTACGATTATTTTCAACCGCTATTTCGGAAAGAAGCGTACACCAGCGAAGTTCATAAAATGTACAAGCTTACTGCCAGTGTCCTGCGTAAAGTCGATGACAAGTCACTCCATGCAAAGATTATCAAGACAATCGCGCTAATTTACCTTGTGGAGCAGTTTGAGAAGCTGTCACCTATCGTTGATGTTATTGTTGATGCTTACAGGGACACCGTTAATGATACAACAACCATTAATAAAGCGCTTAAGGAGCTAATTGAAAATGAATGTATTGTATATCTTAAGCGTAGCAATGGTTATCTGAGAATCAAGGAAAGCAGCGGTGTTGATACAAGAGCGGAGATCTCAACTTGTATCGAGAAAAGTTTATCATCTATGCGGGTTACGGATATCCTGAACCGGTCTTCTTTTGACAGTTATATGTATCCAACCGCTTACAACGACGTGCATGAAATAACCCGATATTTTGACTTTACATTTATTGATAGTGAAGATTTTTTTGGAGTTGAAAATTGGGATAAGCGTATAGCCGATATTACAGCTGATGGTATAGTGTTCGCAGTAATTCCAGATAACGAAGATGATATCAATAAAATTCAGATGGCTATCACCAAGAATATCCATCCACACAACCGTATCCTCTTTGTTGTACCACAGAAATATACTAACATTGAGAAAGTCGCACTTGAATACGAAGCGGCAAAGCGTTTAAAAGCTGAGGTAATCGAGGACGAGGTTCTCGGTGATGAATATGATATTTATATTGAGGATTTATCGGAAGTAATAGGTGACTTTATTAATTCTTATGCGCGTCCCGAAACCGGCGGAGCAAGCTATTACTATATGGGGCAAAAGCGGCAACTTCGTCGTAAGGCCCAGCTATCTGCTCTGCTGTCTGCTATTTGTAGCGAAATCTTCTACCGAACGCCTATAATTAATAACGAGTCGATTAATAAAAATGTTCTGCCAACCGTTGCAATTAATAGTCGCACTAAGATCTTGTCAGGTTTGTTGGCGAATGAACTTGCACCGAACATAGGTCTTTCAGGCACAGGGCAGGATGTTTCTATTATGAGAAGCACTTTGCTTCAAACAGGGATTCTAACGAATCTAGATACAAGCCCAGTAATAAACCTGGAACCAGAGGATGAGAATCTTCACAATATGCTTATAGAAATTCGAAATTTCTTTATTGGAGCAATGGGGCACAATGGAGCAAATTTCAGAGCATTATACAACAGGCTAACACTACATGAGCATGGCATCGGTTTGAAATATGGTGTGATACCTATCTACATTGCTGTTGTTCTTCATTTATATAAGAAAAACCTTGTTATCACGTACCGAGGTAATGAAGTAAAGATCACTCCGGATTTGCTTAACGATATAAACGAATCTCCAGATGATTATATTGTTATTCTTGAGAATTGGAACGAGGAAAAAGCAGAATATATGGCACAGCTTGAAGACTTGTTCAGTGAATATGTCATTGAGCGGGAGAAGGATTATAACAACTTCACATATCTGATGTTCGCGATGAACCGTTGGTATATGTCCCTACCTAAATATACTAAGGAAATGACACAAGAGTATCTTGGAAAGGGTAATAAGAGGCAGATAAATCGCAGTCAAAGAAAATTCATTGCCACTCTCAAACAATTTGACAGTAATCCACGGGAATTTCTCTTTAAAAAAGTGTTAGATATCTTTGGCTTGCAGGATTTTAGCATCACCGTAGTTTCCGCGATTCGAGAAACCAAAGAAAAATATGATAACGCAATAAACCGGTTGACTGCAGCGCTAATAAACGATGTTAAAGGTATTTTTGCGAAAGGAGCTACGAATGGAAGTCTAGCTTCGATTGTAAAGGATTGGAACGAGACTCTGAGTGATAAAACAAATCAATATTTGTTCTCAGGAAATGAGAGCCGTATTCTTGAATTAATGATGCATATTACCCATGATGAAAATGCTTCTTTACAACGGCTTGCGAAAACGGTCACCTCCCTACGGATGGAGGACTGGAATTCGGAAACGATTGACATTTTCCTGCACGATCTGCAGATATTTAAAGATACGATTGATCAGTTCAATAACCGTAAGGGTTACGATTTACAAAACAAAGCATATTCCTATACGATTATGTTTACCGATGATAACGGCGCAGAAATCACTAAGGTTTTTGATAAGACAGATTATAGCGATAAAGCTAAACTACTACTAAATGAAATAGAAACAGCTCTTGAAGAAATGGGACAGTCCATTACTGAGCAGGAAAAGCGACAGGTTCTTATGGAAATATTAGCGAGGATGTGTAAGTAATGAATTCAAAAATTGATATGATTAGTAATTTAAAAATAAGGGGTATTATTAATGGTCTATTTTGATAATGCCGCAACGACTTTCCCAAAACCAGAAGAAGTTTATGTTTTCATGGATAAGTTCTACCGTGATTGTGGAGTAAATGTAGGGCGCGGTCAGCATAAGCTTGCCGCAAAAGCCTCTGCGTTAGTTGCCGAAACCCGGAGCATCTTACTTGAACTTAACCATTGCCCAAATAAGAATGTCGTATTTACTCACACAGCGACCGAAGCTTTAAATATCATCCTGCGTGGTATTGGCGTAAAAGATAATTATAATATTTTTCTCTCACCCTTTGAACACAATGCGGTAACACGCGTGATTCATTATTTGAGCAATATTTTCAAGCTAAATGTCTATACCCTTGAATTTAGCAAAAGCACCTTTACATATGACTTAGAAAAGATTAAGTACCAATTTGGCGAAAACAAACCGAATCTGGTCGTAATAAGCCATGCCAGTAATATATGCGGTGTGGTAGCTCCAATCACCGAGATTTGCGCATTATCCAAGCCTCATGGTGCAATAAATGTAATTGATATGTGCCAGACAATGGGATTAATAGACACAAAACTAAATAGCGAGAATATCGACTACGCTGTATTTGCTGGTCACAAAACACTATATGGACCGCTGGGGGTTGCTGGTTTTATTTGTTCCGCAGCCACTACCCCAGATCCGCTTCTATTTGGTGGCACAGGTATTGATTCTGCCAGTCAAGACCTTCCCGAAACTCTACCGGAAAGGTATGAAGTTGCTAGTTCCAATATTTTAGCGATAGCAGGACTTAATGCTGCACTCAAGTGGAACCAAAAGACGGGGATTCAGTCGATTTTTGAAAGAGAACAGGCTAACCACAATCGCCTTATTCGGCTTCTAAGCAAATATGATAACATAAGAATTATATCACCAACAGATGCAGCAAGAGGTGTTGGTGTAGTGTCTTGTGTATTTGATGGATACGGTAGTGACAATATTGGTCATATACTTAGTGATAGGGATATTGCCGTTAGGACAGGCTTGCATTGTGCTCCTGTTGCACATAAGTTCTTGGAAACATTTCCGGAGGGAACAGTGCGGTTCAGTGTGAGTTTCTTTAATAAAGAGATTGATTTTAAAGAGTTAGAATCAGCATTAGAATGCATCTCCGAAGAATGTTGATCTGCACTATACAAAATAATAAATGCTTAGATTCAAGAAAAGAGGTGTATTATCTTGAATACAACAATTATGAAAAGACACATGCATGATTTTAGCCTTGAAAGCTTAAAGAGTTTTCTTGGAAGAAAATTAGTAGACACTATAATAGAATGGACGCCAGATCATGAAACGCTGTTTACAAAAGCAAAGTTGTCAGAGATGATTTTGACTGTTCATGGAATTAATATTTTAAAAAACCAAGAATTTCGAAAATCATTACTAATGACATTTAACAAGGAGGATATTATTTCTTTTCAACAACTATTACCTAATTCACAAGGGAATATAAAGGAAGTAATATTATTAATTGATGCTATTGCATCTGTACCATGGCGTAATAACAGTGTTAGCAACCACCTTCTTTCGCTACTAAGTATTGAAGATAACGTTTTTGAAAAGTCCCAAATGAATGATGAAACACAATACACAATATCGGCATATGAACGGTTTTATGAACTCTTAGATTACCAATTTGTAATTAAGCAGCGTTTATTAAATAATCTTAATTCGGATGTAGAACTTAACAGAATGATAGTCCATATGCCAACGGGTACGGGGAAGACAAAAACTGCAATTCATACTATCTGCCACTTTTATAATTTTAATCTCCGAAAAAAAGGGTTAATACTATGGATTGCACATACTTCTGAGCTACTACAACAGGCCTATGAGACTTTTTATACAGTTTGGATGCATCTGGGAGAGGGCGATATTACAGCATGTAGGCTTTGGGGAGCGCATGATATTGACACTAATGCTTTTAATTTTAATGGAGTTATTTTTTGTGGTATTCAAAAACTAATGGCTTTATCAACATCATCTCCAGAGGTGTTTGAGCATTTAGTTAGGCAATGTAGTCTCATTGTATTTGATGAAGCTCATAAGGCAGCGGCAGAAGAAACAAGAAAGACCATTGAGAGATTCATGATTAAAAAACAAGGGATGAATGATCGTGCTTTAATAGGTTTAACAGCTACGCCAGGCAGATTTACTGATGCGAATATTAGCAATAATTTATTAGCAGCTATGTATGGGAATAAGTTAATTGAAATAGACGTTGATGTAATGAATAGCATAAATCTATCGAAAATTGAGGCGCTAAATACAATTCCTGAGACAAATATTATTTCATATTTCCAAAATAAAAGAATACTAGCGAAGGTAAAAAAAGAACAGTTAACATATCCAGAAGGTTTATCGAGTGATGAGTTAAGTAAAATACACGAAATAGCATACGACAATGGATATACGGACTTTTCTCCAAAGGCGCTTGTAACTATTGGTAGAAATAAAAGCAGAAACCAAGCAATTATGAAGAAATTGCGAGAATTAAATAGCGATGGTATTCCAACCATTGTTTTTGCCTGTTCTGTCGAGCATGGCCAGCTTATGGCATCAATGCTATCAATTGAGGATATACCTAATGCTTTAGTAATTGGAAATATGTCCGCGCAAGATAGGATAAGCGCAATAAAAGCTTTCAAAGACAGGAATAACCCCATTAATATATTAATAAACTTTGAAGTTTTAACTACAGGTTTCGATTCAACGAATATAAAATGTGTGTTTATCACGAGACCGACGCAATCAGTAGTTTTATATAGTCAGATGCTTGGCAGGGGACTAAGAGGTCCGCAAATGGGAGGCAACGAAGAATGTTTGCTTGTTGACGTTAAGGATAATCTCGAAAAGTATAATGAAAAATTAGCTTTTGCTCATTTTGATAATTATTGGAAAGTGTAGGTAAATAAAAAATGGCTCATGAAATCGTTATGATCCAACAGATGGGGGACGCGCTAAGGAATACCGGCTATAAAAATATCGAGAGTGCAGTATCTGAAATACTAGACAATGCTATTGAAGCTGAAGCAAAAGATGTATTCGTTCTAGTAAAAGGATCGCCCGATCCAGTAACCGGAAGAAAAGGTGTCTCAGAAATTGCGTTTCTCGATAATGGTACAGGCATGGATTTGCAACAGCTAGAATCTTGTTTAGGAATTGGATTCACAACCCGAACAGATCGAAAAGGTATGGGTCGCTTTGGCGTTGGATTACCACAATCATCATTATATGCATGTCCGTCTGTAGATGTATATTCGTGGCGAAATGGATATGAAAATTGTCATAAGGTTTATCTTGATATAAACAAAGTACGCTTGGGTGAGCAAACACAGATTGATGATGCGATATTATGCCCAATACCAGATAAGTTTAAAAAATTCCTTAATTATAATACAGATACAAAACATTACGATTTTATGAAAAGTGGAACATTTGTCCATTGGAAAAATTGCGATAGAGTTAGTCCAAAAACAATCAGCTATCTCTTCCCTAAATTAGAATTTGAGCTGGGCAAACGTTTTCGTTTTCTTATAAAGGATAAAACACATAATATTAGATTGATTGATATAGAGAATGAAACTCATGCATTTAACATAATGCCAAATGATCCGTTGTTTCTAATGAAGCCAAACTATGTACTTGGCAATCCTTATGATCCTGAGAATATCTGTGAAAGATACAACTTAAATTGCACTGAGCCGTTATTCGAATTATATACAAATGATAACTGTAAAGATGGTATTGTGACAATACCTGTAAAATATCGCGATAAAGATACTCGTGAAATTAAAGAATCAATAGTAACAGTTGTTTTCTCAAAAGTGCGTGATATATTTTATGATCAAACTGCTATTCCGGGTAAAAGCCCTGGTGGTACAAAAATGGGTAAGTATGTAGCGCGCTTAGAGGGAATTTCAATCGTAAGGGCAAAAAGGGAAATTGACTTTGGAATGTTCAATTTCTATAAAAACTTAAATGAACCACAGCATCGTTGGTGGGGTTGTGAGATTCGCTTTGAACCAGAACTTGATGAGGCTTTTGGAGTTGCAAATAATAAGCAGCATGTTGAATTAATTGAATTGAACCCTGCTGATTACGCTGATGAAGAAGTGCAACCAATGTGGCTGCAGCTTTATCCTGTTGTTCATAATACAATTAGTCAGATATATAAGGAAAATGAAGCTGTTCAGAAAAAATCTCGCACTGTTGAGGATATAACTACGCCGGCAAGCAATATTATTAACGTTGTTGAGGAAAATAGTGAGACAGAAGGTGTAACAGATAAAATCAGACACGACACCCCTAAAGAGGAATTGATTGAAAAGAACAAAGAAGCCTTAGCAAACCAAGGTATAACAGATGCTACTGAAGATGAGATTATTTCATATATGAAAAATAAAGTTAACATCTTTTATAAAGATTTAGGTAGGGGCGGCCCTTTCTTTGACTATTCATTCAGCTTAGGTAGTTGCCATGTAGCTATAAATACATCTCATATATTCTACCAAAGATTCCTTAACCAAATTTATGATGCACCTGATGCAAAGACTGCTTTTGAACTCTTCATTGCCGCCTTTGTAAAAACTATTGACGAGACCGTTGGTGATCAAAGAGAAGTAAGTGATGTTATTGTACAGGAATGGAATACAAAACTACGTAAATATATTAATGAACAATATAGTTATGGCAAATAAGGAGGGCAAACTTGGGTTTATTATTTTCTGATGAAATCCGCAAACAGATTGCAAACGAAGTGCAACAAACAGTTACTCATTTGCATATTGTTAGCGCTTATTGTAAAGTAGATGCTATCCGATTCATTGAAGAAACCATTAAGTTGAAAACACTCTGTAAAAAACTCATGGTTCGGTTTTCATTCAACGATATAGTCAGTGGAGCCTCGGACTTAGCTGTATACGAATACTGTAAAGAACATGGCTGGGCTATGTATGTTCGATTTGATCTACATGCAAAAACATATATATTTGATAAGGTGCGCGGCATCATAGGAAGCGCGAATCTGACTTCAAAAGGTATCGGTTTAGCAAACAATTCTAACTACGAGATTGCCGAACTGACGACAATCTCAAGTGAAGAAATGCAAAAAGTTGAAACGCTCTTTGAAAATTCCATTAGAATGAATGATTCTATTTACGAAAGAATGTGCAAATGTATAAGTGAAAGAATTATAGATGATGCTCAACCTAGTGGAAATTGGAATCAAGATATATTAAGACTATTTAATCCAAAAGTTGATGTGTTGTTCACTTATGAATTTCCTAATTGCTCCTCTCTTGGTAATTTAAAAGAAGACTCCCTTGAATTTTTAGGGCTGACTTCTGGTTGGGATATAAATATCATTAAAAGCGCGTTTATGATGAGTAATGTTTATATCTGGTTAAAAAACAAATTAAAAGCCATGCCCAACAAAGAAATTTATTTCGGTGAACTCTCTGCAGCTTTACATGAGATTATAATTAATGATCCTAAGCCTTATCGTAAGGAAGTAAAAGATCTACTTGGGAATTTATTAAGCTGGATAACCGAACTGAATATTGATGACATTTTAATTGATAGGCCACGATATTCACAAAGAATACGCTACGTAGAATAATTTATAGGAGAGGATTTATGGATAAAAAATCTTCAAGAATACTTTCACAATTACGAGAAGGCATAAACTACAAAATCTTATGTATCTCTTTGCTACTTATAATTATATTTGGCGTTGGTATATATTTTACAAGTTATGAATGGACACAGTCAAATAATACGAGAATATTTTTACTTTCAGTTTTTAGTACGGTTTTTTCTCTCCTAATTGTTTTTACTCTTTGGGAAACCATTGGGAAAAGGTCTTTTGCTAAAGATATGTTGCATCTAGCTAAAATATCTACCAATATAAATGAAAGTGGAATTGAATATGTTTATAGCGATTTTAAAAAGATCATTTGGAGAGAAGAATTAAAATATGCAAATACTTTAACAATCGCCTTTTCATATGGTGAAACCTGGCGTAATTATAATTTGCAAGCACTTGAAGAGTTAACCAGGGATAAAGCTAAAATAACTATTTATTTTCCAAACTATTTAGACCCAATAGTAGTTTCTTCATTATCAATGAGATTTTCATACTCTATTGAGGAAATTGTAAGTAGAATTAAACAATCTGCAAAAGTATTTTCCCAGCTCGGTGCTAGCGTATTCTTATATAATGGCACATTCCAAAGTAGTTATTACTTGATAGATAATATTGGTTTTATGGCTCCTTTTAACCATAAGAAGGAGAAAAGTTATGTTCCTGCAATAAAAGTTGCTAGAGGAGGTTCTATGTACGAATATATCAGAAATGAAATAGACGCTATTCATGAGAATTCAATCGTTTGGACGGGGGAAGAAAAGTGAAAAACATTACAGACAAACGCTTATTATTTATTGATACGGAAACTGGGGGGGTTAATCCAAATAAACATTCGTTACTATCTATTGGTATGGTTGCCTGGGATGTTGAGCTGGGAATAATAGATTCAATAGAATTGTTTGTTAAGAACAATAGTTATATCTTTACAAAAGAAGCTCAAAAAATAAATAAATTTAATAAAACCGAACACGAAAAAAAAGCTATAACGCACAAAAAAATAATAGAAGAAATTAAAAGATTTTGTACTATAAATTTTCCAACAGATACATTGGTACCACTTGCTGGGCATAATACACAATTCGATGTAGGTTTTCTAAAATTCTTTTTAGCCAATAATAATGTATCGTATGGAAATCTATTTTCTCATAGGATTCTTGATACATATTCTATTCTCAGGTATTTAGTTTATTTGGGTAAGATAGAAGATAATATTTCAAGTTCTGCTAAAGCGTTTAAATACTTCGATATTTCAGTTAAAGAACGTCATTCTGCGCTAGATGATGCTTTGGCAACAGTAGAACTTTTTAACGCCTTATTAAAATTATAATAAAAATTACTATTAAGTTTTTCAATTAAGGCCATTTAGTTTTCGTTTATTGTCCCCTTTTTGGTACATGGAAGGACTTATAATGATATTGACCATAGAACAAATGTTCGATATAATTATAACCATAAACCAGAACCGGAGGAGAAAAACGAAATGGGCAACGTAATTGAGTTAAAAAAACATACACAGCAAACGAAAGAATCGTCATCGTCAATTCTTTCTAACAACAAGTCCTTAAAACCAGTCCATGATTTTGATTGCCCTGTACCACTGTATTCAGATGAAGAGGGTCAGCTTTACACTGCGTTTTATTATTCAGCGACTGGCAAAACAATGATAATTCCTTTTTTTAATGATACTGAGAGCATGATCGAATATGAAAAAAAGAAGGGGAATTTGAAAATGACCACTACAGAGCTGAGATAATTTATGGAGGCTTAGAAATGAAAGAAGACTACCCTCTGAAAAAGCTTGCCTTGATTGTTGATCGTGATAAGCAGATTAATATTAAGGTTTATCATAAAGCTAAACTGTTGCTTCGTATATACCGTGATGTTGTATGGAGAACCCAAGAAGTTATGTATGATGCCGACGCCGAAGCCTATGATTTCGGTGGAAGGAGAATTGCTGAACTGGCTAATTATCTTTCATATGATTTCGACAGTGATATTGATAAAGAGAAAGCTGAAAGCAAATTACTAAGTATCGCAGAGACAAAGCTGCTTGTTGATCTGGTTGATAAAGCGCTGTTAAAATTATATGCTTATCCGGATTTGGGCCAGCTCTATTTTGATATATTGGTCAAGCAATATATCAATATGGTTAAGTATACAGATGCTGAGCTTATTGATACGCTTAATATAGAAAGGACCCAATATTATAAGCGAAAGAAGGAAGCAATCAACCTTTTCGGGGTTATACTATGGGGATATATAATCCCGCCAATAAGGGACTACTTATCAGGAACAGATATCACTGAGTTTTCAAAATGTGAACCATGACCGAACCATTAGTGGATATATGATGTACGGATAGAGAACCAAATACGTACCCAAAGCGAATTGTAAGTGTATGTCAATATGAATAGAATGGTTATAGTGGGAACCGCATGCCTTTGCCTCGGCTGAAATAGTCGGGGCTATTTTATTATGCTTTTCCCAAATAAATAACCATTAAAGAAGGTCGCAGGTTTTAATCTGCGGCCTTCTTGTTTTGGGGAAGGAAACCCTGTGTACATACGAGCTCCACCGGCCTTCGTTCTGATTAATCCAACACAAATCAGAATGGAGGCTTATTCAATGAAAGATGGATGTTATAAGAAACATCGTAGAAAAGGAACGATACGAATAGGTGATGTGATGTTTATTGTCACCGGAGACGAATACGCTCAGTATTATGCAGAGCTTGAACGAAAGAAATATGTTCGCAGACAGGAATGGGGGAAAAGGATATCTTATGAAAAAGCACTTGAAGACGGGATGCCGATAGATCTATTATCCGCAAATCCACAAATATCAGTGGAGGAAGAGGCGGAAAAGAATATACTGATTGAATTAATGCTAAATGCCATAGAGCAACTGAATGCAGCTGATAAACAGCTGATAAGGTTGCTCTTTTTTTATGAGTTTTCTTGTAGAGAGATTTCTCGGCAATTGGGGGTAGATGAAGGTACTATCAGATACCGTAAGAATAAAATTCTTCAGAAACTGAGAAAAGTGTTAGGCTTAAATTCATTTTTTTAAAAATTTTTTTCCGCATTTGCCCCTTTTTTTCCTTTCAGGGTATGAGAGCAGTTTTCTGCTCTCTGTACCTTGAAAAATGAATAAAGGCAGAAATGAATACTTTCTCCATGTGACCCGGGAAGGGAAAGCCGGATGACAGGTACGCCATGACCGCAAGCGCGGGAGCGATCAATACTGATGTCAAAATGAGCTGTGGCAGGCTCTGGCGACGACCCACATGGATGGATAATGATACTTGTGCATAGTCGAGGTTAAGTCCCAGAGTGTACCCCGCTCGTTGAGGGGGTGGTGAGATTCCAATGAGGCAATAGCCAATTGCCGTTCATGATGCTTAATGATAAAAACTGATATCAACAGGGCGCAATCTCTGATGCGATTGTACCCTGTTTTTATCTGCTCATGAAAGGAAAAAAGTATGAAGAAAAGAGTGGAGAGTCGAATTCAGAATTTCAAGATATCTTATAATGAAAGCAGCGCAATTGATTTTTCGGCGTTGCTTAATGCATTAATGGGTTGTATTTACGAATGCCAATATAACGAGCAAGATATTTGACAGCCTTGATTATAAAATGGAAGCTGATACACTTAAGGTAACCAATAAGAACATTGACAATTTAATAATGTTCATGCTGCATTAGCTTCCTAATTTATTAAAGGAGGAAGCAATGAAAGTATTAGACAAAATAAGAGATAACAAAGGAACAATACGAGCAGCGGTTTACGCAAGGTTTTCTTCAGATAACCAGAGAGACGAATCAATTGATGCTCAGCTTCGCGCGATAAACGAATATGCTAAGCGAAACGATATTCTCATTGTTGCTGAGTATATCGACCGTGCGAAATCGGCGATGACGGATAACCGTCCCGAGTTTTTAACCATGATCAAAGATGCTAAGAAAGACTTGTTTGATGTGGTTATTGTTCATAAGCTCGACAGATTTGCCCGAAATAGAAGCGACAGCATTGGTTATCGGACAGAGCTTAAACGGCATGGCATCTCTCTCTTGAGTGTATTGGAGTATCTGGACGATGAAAGCCCGGAGAGCATCATCCTGGAGAGTGTGCTCGAGGCCATGGCTGAATATTACTCCAAAAACCTTGCCAGAGAAGTACAAAAAGGCATGACTGAAAATGCGTTAAAAGGAATGCACACTGGTGGCACCGGAGCGCTTGGTTATGATGTTGATCCGGACACGAAAAAGTACACCATTAATGAGAAAGAAGCCGAAGCCGTCAGAATGATTTTTCGGATGTATATCGAAGGGGACGGTTATGGTGTAATCGCCGATGCGTTAAATGCTCAGGGGTATATGACTAAGGCTGGCAAACCTTTTGGTAAAGGCTCGATTTCAAGCATTTTGAGAAATGAACGATATACCGGCGTATACATCTTCAATCGCATGTCTTCAAAAAATATTGATGGTAAGAGAAATAGCCACATGTATAAGGCTGAGGAAGAGATGGTTCGCATTGAAGGTGGCATGCCGCAGATTATTTCGGAAGAGGACTACAGGTTAGCTCTCAAGAAAATGGAATCACGTAAAAAAGTCAGGGCATGCAATAATGCCAAGGAGGTCTACCTATTATCCAGAAAAGTGATCTGCGGAGAATGCGGGAGAGTCTATACGGGAAACCGGAAGAATTCCGGACGTAAAAAGACACTGCATGTGACCTATGCTTGTACCGGGAGAAAGAGCCGGAACGGTTGCGAGAACAAGGAGATACGCAGGGAATACCTTGAAACGTTTGTTATGGAGAAGCTTGCTGGGTATCTATTTGATGAGACACTGATTTCAAAAATCTGTGCGGCCTATGATGAATATCAAATAAGCAAGAACGCTGGGCATATAAAGACGAAGGCGAATTACGAGAAGAAGATCAAAGAAGTCTCGAAATCAATCGACAATCTTGTTGAAATGATTATGGCGTCACCGTCACCTGCACTGGCTAAGAAGCTCAGTGAGATTGAGCAAGAAAAAGATCGGCTGAATGAAAGCTATCAGGAGCTATGTAAGAACGCCAATATCAAGCAGCTTAATGAAGAAGAGATTACTAAGATGTTCAGGATTGCCAGGAATCAGCTTGAAGTCGGAACTCTGAAAATGACCAAGGTTTTGGTTGAAACATTTATCGATAAGGTTATTGTTTATAAAGACAGGGTAGAGGTTGTATTCAACTTCTGCAAGGATATATCAATAACCCATGAGATCGAGGATATCGTAAATTTTAAGCAGCTCCGGGAAGGATGTGATAAACAGCAGCAGAATGCTTCTGATCAGGGCGTTGACGCAATATTGTGCGACGGGGGCAATACTCCCCTCGCCTCCACCAGTTAAGAGTAGTTAGGAAAATAGCCTAACTACTCTTTTTCGCTTTATAAAGACAAAAAACCGTTGAATGAAAATCTAACTTCCAGTACCAACTGGAAACGGTTAAGTGTAACAGTAAATTCAGTTTGTGTGGATTTCAAGGGTGTTGGAGTCTGATAAAACAGGGTATAATTACCTTGAAAACTACTGAGATCATGATTTACTGCCACAACAAACAGACGGCTGGCTTTTTCCCGTGCAAAAGTAAATTCCACCCGTCTCGTTGTTCGATTGAGTGATTACTGCCTGCATGCGGGACGTTATTTATTCAAAAGTGCCGGTTTCAAGAGGATGCTGTCGGGGGAAATACGTATACATCCCAATGATCTCAGCAGTTCTTCATTTAGCAACAGCGACGCTAGTTCGAATGGCGTTTTGCCGTTCAGGTTATCCCTAGCGGTGCTGTTAATGTGGTTCATCATTACGATCATATCAGCCTGTGTGAAACGTGTAAGGCTCTTTCCGCCGGGAATGATGTACCGGATAAAAGTATGATTCTTCTCAATCCTCGCCTTTTGCCACGAGGCTTGTGGGTCGCAGTAAAAGATTTTAGTACGTTCTTCGCCGGTCTGGATTTTTTCCAACAGCCATGGGTTTTTGAATTCGGATCCGTTGTCTGTCAAAATCACCGGAAAAAACTTTCTAAATGTTTCAAGACCAAGTACTTCTGTTAACCGGTCAAACACATCTCCAACACATTCTTGCGTACCAGCCTGAAGAAGAAATATCAGCATAAACGTACAATGACGGAACAGCATCGTCAGCATGACTTTGCCGGCTTCATTGCTGCCTTTTACAGTGTCCATTTCGACTACATTTATATCGGGATGATCAACTATATACTTTTCATAATCCCGATATATACGGCCGCTCTTGTAGGCATAATCTCTGTTAGGCAAGCTCTTGCGTTTCTTTCTTGGCTTGTACTTGACCTTTCGTGGAAGGTCAATGTTTCTCACGCTGAACAGCCCTAAGTTTAGATAGTTGTACAAGGTTTTTCGACTACAACCGATCTCATCGCCATGATTAGCAAAGATGTGCCCTAGCGGCTGTCCGTTACGTACTAACGGTGTAATTAATTCGTTTAGGGACTCCAGTTCAAGCGGAGAACGGTTGATCCCTTTACGTGTTTCCACGAGCGATTTTTCATATGCCAGCTGCGCTGGTCGCGCTTTGTAGTAATAATGCGGTTTCTTGCAAACGCCCAGCCGATCTTCACAACCGTTGCATACATAAGGGGGCTTTTTCAGTTTAGAACAACTGTTGCTCTGATACTGATTACAGTAATCTTTGCAATTGTTTTCCCGACAATGAGAACATGGTGCGTAGCAGTATTTGTTACCGCATAAATGCCTTAGTCTGCACCATTTGTACTTAACACATTCATTGGTTTTATTCTTGTAATAGGGATGAAGCGCCTTATTCTTCCTAACCTCCTTGGATATCGTAGTCGGATCCTTTAAAAGAAACGCTGCAATCGCCCGAAAATTTCTCCCTTCCACCAATGCTTGCTCAATGTAAATCCGATCTGAACATGTCAGATGCAGGTGGTTACCCTTGGGTTTGCTATTCATGTACGCTCCTTCCCATGCAGGCAGGTAACCTTCTGCCATTATAGGACACTGGAGCTTCTTAGTGCAGATCACAAGATATTTATTCCACGATCCTGCTTGACAATGAGCCTCCGTCGGCATGGGTAGGGCATTTAACGGCCATCGATGACGATGCCCTTGGCCGTTTAACCTGCCATGCCGACCTCTCACTATCAAGCAGGCTTTCGCGGCATAAAACGTGGATGCCTGTTGCTTCTCTTCGTGTAAGACTAACTTCCGCTTTTTTACCCCAAACAGGAAGTTACTTTTACATTTTAGG
>JAEWQS010000091.1 GCA_023399095.1 Bacillota bacterium | reverse complement strand
CGCTTGCGGGTCGTATTGTGGACGCTTTCGGCGAGAGCACTTTTGACATCATCGAGAACAGCCCAGAACTGCTGGCCGAGGTGAGAGGCGTGAGCAAAAAGCTCGCGATGGCGATATCCGAAAGCTTTACGGAGCATATTGGCGTCAAGCAGGTCATTATCGACCTGCAAAATCTGGGGCTATCCGTCAAGCAGGCGTTCCGTGCCTTCGAGCGCTACGGCGCCGCCGCGCCCATGCTTATACAAGAAAACCCGTACCGCATGATCGATGACATTTCGGGTATCGGATTTGAACGCGCCGACAAAATCGCCGGAACAATCGGTATTGATAAAACATCGGAATACCGCATTGACATGGGAATCAAGCATGAACTGCTCTCAGCGATGAACGAGGGGCATACGTGTCTGCCGCGCCAAGAGCTTCGGCGTCACGCGGCCAAGATGCTGGGCGTAGAGGAAGCGCTGATTGACTCAAGAATCAGTGCGCTCACGCTGGCAGAAGATATCGCCCAAAAATTCATCAACAACACGCCTGCCGTTTTCCATATGGCCGCTTATGTCACCGAAGGAGACGTCGCGAGGCGTCTTTACTTGCTGTCACGATGCAGGCCGCGCATCCCGATACACGACGCGTCCGAGTCGTACACACGCTACATCGGCGATGTGGCGCTTTCGGAGGAACAGGAGCGAGCGGTGCTTATGGCGCTCTCGAGTCAGGTTGTGGTGATCACGGGCGGACCGGGCACCGGCAAAACAACGATCACAAAAGCGATTATTTCGATATTTGAACAGTGCGGTATCACCACCGTGCTTTGCGCGCCCACAGGGCGCGCCGCCAAGCGCATTGAGCAGTCTACCGGGCGCGAGGCAAAAACCATCCACCGTCTGCTCGAATACGGCGCAGGTATGGATGAGAATTTCGACAACGCGGCACGCTTTATCCGCAACGAAGACAACCCGCTCGAAGCTGAGGCGGTTATCGTGGATGAAGCGTCGATGATCGATATATTTCTGATGCGGGCGCTGCTGCGCGCGCTCTGTGAGGGCACGCGGATCATCATTGTGGGCGACGCGGATCAGCTTCCGTCGGTGGGTCCCGGCAACGTGCTGCGCGACACCATCCAAAGCGGCGCTTTCCCTGTCTCGCAGCTCACGCGGTTTTACCGTCAGAGAGAAGGCGGCAGCATCGTAGAAAACGCGCACCGTGTGAACCGGGGCGAAAGCCCTGAATTTTACGTCACGGGTGATTTTCTGTTTATACCCGAAAGTGAGCCGGACGACGTGATTGCGCGGCTGAAAAAGATGCTGAGCGAAGGCGAGCTGCCCGAAAAATATGACGTATTGGAGCAAACGCAGATACTCTGCCCCGTTAAAAAGGGTATACTTGGCGTATACAACATCAACATGGAACTGCGCGAGCTGCTGAACCCAAGGCTAGCCTCACGCCCTGAGGTTCAGGTGGGTGACACGTTGTTCCGCACGGGCGACAAGGTGATGCAGACCAAGAACAACTATGAGATGGAATGGTTCTACGCGGATGAGACTCAGTTCCACCACAAGGGTCTCGGCGTTTTCAACGGGGACTTGGGGCGAATCCTGCGTATCGATAACGACATTAAGGAAGCGACAATCCGCTTCGACGGCAACCGGGACGCGGTTTACGCGTTCCCAGAGCTTGAGCAGATTGAGCACGCCTATGCTGTTACAGTGCATAAATCGCAGGGCAGTGAGTTTCCCGTGGTGATTATGCCGCTTATGGCGGGCGGCGGGCGGTTTCTGTCTCGCAACCTGTTGTATACCGCTCTCACGCGGGCGATGGAGAAGGTCATTATCATCGGGCAGAAGAGCACCGTGGAATACATGGTTCAAAACAACCGCATTCGCGGGCGATACACCACGCTTGATTACGAGATCAAAGACTTCATCGAGGTTTTGGGGGCAATGTGATGCGGTTCTTTGCGGCGATTTGGGAGACTCTGTTTCCGTATATACCGCGATGCGTCGTCTGCGGCACCGAAAAAGACGTATCCGCTTATCTTTGCCCGGTCTGCGCGACGGAAATTGATGCACTTCGTTTGGGGCAAACGAACGCGGCGGGTATCACCGCTTACGCGGCTTATCATTATGACGGCTCTGCGGCACGCATTGTACAAAGCTACAAATACGGCGGAAGCCGCTGGCTCAGCGCGTTCATGGCGCAGACCATGTTGCATGCGGCGGCGGATGCACACATCCAATTCGATTGTATCTGTCATGTGCCTCTGCACAGCATGAAGCGGCGCAAGCGCGGCTTCGATCAGGCACAGCTGCTTGCAAAACGCATTGCCGAGCTGACGGGCAAACCTTGCCTGGCAGCAATAAAACGCGTGCGCAACACACCGTCTCAAACCAAGCTGAATGCCGTTGAGCGCAAAACAAACATGCGCGGCGCTTTTGAAGCGGCGCAGGCTGTTCAAGGCAGCGTGCTGCTCGTCGATGATGTTCTGACCACCGGCGCGACAGTCTCCGAATGCGCGGATGTACTAAAGACTGCAGGGGCGCAGAGCGTGACGGTGCTCACCTTCGCACGAGCGGGAGAAAAGGACTAATATGCGGCGTTACGCCGTAAGAATTGATACATAAAGGAAGGATAACCTATGGAATTTGCAAAAAGACTCGATAATGTCACCGGTAGCGCTATCCGCGCGATATTCGCGCTGCTTGCTCAGCCCGGCATGATTTCATTTGCGGGTGGCAACCCCTCACCCGAAAGCTTCCCCAAGGAGGACATCGCCGAGATTTCCTCCAAACTGCTTTGCGAAAACGGCAGCTCAATATTGCAATATGGCGGCACGCCCGGCATCGGGAGCCTTAAAAATACGGTTATCGACATGATGAAGAAACGCGGCATCAGCGCAACGCCCGAAGAGATCATCATCACCTCAGGCGCGACGCAGGGCATCGGCCTTGCGGCCAAAACGCTTGTAAATCCGGGCGATGTGATACTCGCGGAATCGCCGACATTTATCGGTGCGCTGCAAACGTTTTTGACATATGAAGCGGATGTCAAGGGCGTTGAGATGGACGATCAAGGCATGGTGATCGCTGATCTGGAGAAGAAGCTAAAAGCTTACCGCCCCAAATTCGCCTACACGATACCCACATTCCAGAACCCCACAGGCCGTACGATGTCGCTTGAACGGCGCAAGCAGATGATCGCGTTGTGCAAGGAGCACGATGTATTGATACTTGAGGACGATCCCTATTGCGACCTTCGGTATTCAGGCCAGCCGGTGCCGCCCATCAAAAGCTTCGATGACGACAATACGGTGATTTACCTGATGAGCTTTTCCAAGATCATATCGCCGGGTCTTCGCGTGGGCGCGGCCATCGCCGACCCCCGCATCATACAAAAATACAATATCGCCAAGCAGGGCGAGGATTTGCATACGGCAAACCTTTCCCAGGAAATCGTAAACGCGTATATGCTCTCCGGCAAGGCTGAGCCTCACATCGAAAGCATTTGCGCGCAGTACCGCGACAAGCGCGACGCAATGCTTAAAAAAATGGAAGAATGGCCCGAAAGCATCACCTACACCAAGCCGGACGGCGGGCTTTTCATATGGGCGTCTCTGCCCGAGAACATGAACGCTGTCGATATGTTCAAGCAGTGCGTGGACGCGGGTGTCGCGTATGTGCCGGGCGTTCATTTCTTCCCTGAGGGCGGGCATGAAAACACGATGCGGTTGAATTTTTCCATGGCATCGTTTGAGCAGATCGAAAAGGGCATGAACATTTTAAAAGGTGTGATCGGGAAAAACATATAAGCCACACCCCCAATATGCGAAACAGTAGTAACGAGCCAAGACAACGCGTCTAGGCTCGTTTTCATGTTAACCAGATGTGTGAATAAACCAAATTTACATGCGTATCCAATCTCCGCTCCAGTTATATGTAAAAAAATTAATAAAACCTGTTGACCTTTACGCAGCGTCAAGGTTTATATTGTTTTTGATCATTAATTGGCCAATGTTTGATCTAAAAACTTTAATGGAGAACTAAAAATGAGAATCAATGTTTTGGATACAAACCAGCTATACACGAAGATTTTATCCCTTCCGGAGCATGAGCGAAGTGGCTTTTTTGATGAGAAAGTAATGCAACGCTTTGCGCCGATGTTTGAGAGAATGAATATGCCGCGCGACCCTCAGATGCTGGGGTGCCTGGCCGTATCGGGTGCAGACCACACTGCACAAGAAATGCTTGCTCAGCTGCGTGAAGCGGACGCCTGGAATAAATCGCACCGCGCCATCGAGTTATCTGAGAATACCCTGCAAAATTCGCTTATACAAATACCGGACGAATTGTTACTCGGAATTTTTTTGGCTGACCCTGTCATATTTGCAGAAAGCCAAGGGTATACCGGCCTTGGCTCTTGTCCGGGCTATATTCAGATTATGATTGCGCCGAATTCGTATAATCTGCCGAGACTGCCTTCATGTGTTGCGCATGAATTCCATCATAACGTGCTGTTCAATAACGTCACTTGGAATTTTATGAATGTTCGTTTAAACCAATATCTTGCTGTTGAAGGTCTGGCGGAGAGTTTTGCATCCGCTTTGTACGGCGAGGAATATATCGGGCCCTGGGTGTCGAACACCAGAGGAACGGACTTGGAAAAAGCAAGTGAGATTATCGGACGCAACATCAATATTGAGGGCTTCATGGAGGTACGCAAGTACATGTATGGAGACCACCCTATGGTACCGGAAGGAAAAGCGCTTGGCATTTCATATTGTGCCGGTTATGCTGTCGGCTATCGGGCGGTACAAGCCTACCTGCATAAAACCTCTAGGACTGTAGTGGAAGCAACGAAAGCATTTATCCATGGAGAGGATATTATAAAACAGTCCGGCTATTTTTCTATCTGAATCTTGCAGGGATTAAACATTATCGACAGTCTGACGGGCTGCACACGCAGCCCGTTTTCCTTATCCGTTGTTTATCCTCACAGCCGCGCTTCCTCTTTTATGACTTGTCTCTACCTACCGATGCGCATCCGCCATTTGCTCCAGCAAAAAGCTTTGGCCGATTACAGCCTTGAGCTTTCCCTGCTCAACCAGCTTGCTTATAAAGCTCAAATCCTTCTTCTTGTCCGCGGGCTTGCGAAGCCCTGTGGCCGTAAAAACAGCCCCTTTGCCTTTTGATTTGGATGTCATCAACATCGACAGCATGACACCCGCCGTGGGCACAGTGGTCAGATAAATCCCGCCTGAGGCCAGTGTATTTTTGCATTTTTTAAACGTGCTTTTTCCAACTGCGTCAAATATCACATCGTATCGCTCACTCGTCTGTGTGAAGTCTTCTTTGGTATAATCTATGACGCAGTCGGCACCAAGTGTTTTCATGAATTCCACATTTGATGCGCTGCAAACGGCGGTCACATGAGCGCAGTAATATTTTGCTAGCTGCACCGCATATACACCGACGCCACCCGACGCACCGTTGATGAGAATTTTTTGTCCCTTTTGCAGCTTCGCATGGTCTCTTAAAAATGGCAGCGCCATGAGCGAGCCTTCGCTAACAGCCGCGGCTTCTTCAAACGTCATGCTTGCGGGCATAAGCGCCACCGCTTCCGCCTCGCTTATCGCAATCAGCTCGGCATTGGTTCCGAAATTTGTGCCGCTGCTGCCGTACACCATATCACCTTTCTTAAAAGTGCTATTGCCCGGCTTTTCCACAACCCCCGCAAACACATCGCCGGGAATATGCTTTGGCTTTTTAAGACCCGTAAAGAAGCGCGAGACAAACGGCTTGCCACGTCTGAACGCGCAGTCTGGATCCGCCGCAACCGTGGCTTTAATCCTAATCAGCATCTCGCCTTCCTTGGACACAGGATTTTGAACTTCGCGAATGCGAAGCACATCAGCATCCCCATATTTGGTGACAATAACAGCTTTCATATCAATCCTCCTGTACAGTGATCAGAATTTTTCCGCTTGCATGCCCTCGGCCCAAATAGTCAAGCGCTTTTGCGGTTTCGCTTAAAGGATACCGCGCATCGATCACTGGCCTAAGCTTCCCCTGCTCAACCAGGCTCATATGAAATGCCAAATCCTTAGGGCTGGGCTGTGCAGCCAGTATCCGTATCTTTTTGCCGCCAATTGATAGAAAAGGCCCGAAAACCATGGTGCTAAATATCTGCCTCAACGCGCCGCCCAGCACAACGCAAATTCCCTTCGGTTTTAACACGCGTTTGTAAGCTGACAGTGGGTATGAGCCGTTTGCCGCGACAACGATATCATACTGTGCCTTGCGAGTATCAAAACGCTCTTTAGCATAATCGATCACGATATCTGCGCCAATCGCCTTAACCGTATCCACGTTCTTTGAGCCGCACACAGCAGTAACTTGCGCACCGAAATACTTGGCAAGCTGCACTGCATAGGTGCCCACGCCACCACCCGCACCCACAACCAGTACGCTCTGCCCCTTTTTGATGCTGCCTTTATCGCGCAAGGCCTGCACCGCCGTTTCCGCCGCCACCGGCAGCGCCGCCGCGTCTTCAAACGATACCGCATCCGGCATTTTGACAAGCACACCTTCAGGCACCGCCACGAACTCGGCAAATCCGCCAAGGCCGCAGCCCGATATGTCCGCCGCCACTTTATCGCCCGGGCAATAATCCGTGACCAGACTGCCCACCGCGTCGACAACCCCCGCGATATCCGCGCCGAAAATCTTGTTTTTTGGGATACTTCCCATACGGATCGAGCGGTAATCAAGCGCGTTCATCGAGGCGGCACAGATTTTTACGAGTACCTCGTTATCCTTGGGCTCCGGCATTGGCACATCGCAATAGACTAGCCGCTTTTTTTCATAGACAACGGCTTTCATTTGCTGTCTCCTTCCATTTCATAATCGAACACCTCGCCGACCGGCACATGAAATGCGTCCGCGATGCGGAATGCCAGCTCGAGCGAGGGAGAATATTTGCCCGCTTCAACCGAAATGATAGTTTGCCGCGATACACCCGTCTTTTCGGCCAATGCCTGCTGCGTCATCTCATCCGCGAAAAAACGCAGCTTGCGAATGTTGTTTGTGATCACGATCTTCTTAGCCATTTGCCACACCCTTGCGGTAGTAATACAGACCGGAGAGCCCTTCAATGATCGATCCCAAACTGCAGGATATGAAGAAGATATTGAGCATCATGACAGCCTCAGCACCCAGCACAAGCGAGACAAGCCCTGCCACGAATCCGATTCCGGCGATCACATACCCCACTCTCGAAGATTTGAGATCGATCAGCTTCACCATCTCATCCTCAACCATATTTGCTTCCATCTCAGAATTAATTTGCTTGTCATCACACCTGCCTGTCTTGTGAGCGAGGGACGCTGCATAGACAATATGAAAGATGATCTGCACGATGATCGTTGCACCCACGCCGATGCCGATGAATATCAGCATTGTTGCGGCGGTCTGCTTTAAATCTAGCAACGTGTGATTCACGCCGAAAACATAGATGCAGTATGCCGCGAGCAGCAGCACGCCTGAAACGATGCTGGCAATGAGTTTCTTTTCCTGATATGACATAACCATTTCACTCCTTTATTACCTTATATCTGTAAAGTACCACCAACTTTACATAATGACAAGAATTTTTTACATCATGGCAAAAAATATTGACTTCTGTGTTATCAGCGCATAAAAACAAGCAATGAGGATCGAAATCTATTGTCACTTATTTCATTGCACCTTTTTTATTGTCGCATTATACTTTAAGCCATGAAAAGAATCTCGCTCATTGCCATCAACGCACGTTTTTCCCACAGCAGCCTTGCGTTGCTGTGCTTAAAGCACGCCGCGTTTGAAACCGAGGGCATACATTTACGCGAATACAACATTAATGATTCTGTGGCGGACATCGCGGCGGATATCATTGCGGGTGCGCCTGATGCAGCTTGTTTTTCATGCTACATCTGGAACATTGACCATGTGATAAAAGTCGCCTCTATCGTAAAGAAGGTGCTGCCGCAATGCCTCCTAGCGCTGGGCGGGCCCGAGGTCTCGTTTGACTGTGTGACGTTCATGGAAAATTGGCCATTCACAGACATCATTATCCGCGGAGCCGGAGAAGTGCCGTTTGCGCACCTGACAAAATGTTTAGCGCAAGGCGAAAGCATTAATTCTACGCCTTCCGCGTGTATCCGCACACCGCAGGGAATCATCGAAACACCAGACGCCCCGCCGTATGATTTTGCGAGCCAGCCGTTTTTATATAATGACTTATCGGCGTTTGAAAACAGAATGATCTATTATGAGACCAGCCGAGGATGCCCTTTTCGCTGTGCGTATTGCATGTCGGCAGGCGAGGCTTTAAGCTTTTTACCGATCGAGCGCGTCATTTCCGAGCTTGAGCTATTCATGCGCGCCAATGTGCGGCAAGTCAAGCTGGTGGACAGAACGTTCAATCACCCGGATGTACGCGCGCGGGAGATTTTTGCAGCGCTCATTGCGCTTAAAACAAAATACCCAGACAGCACGACCAACTTTCATTTCGAAATTTCAGCCAGCCTGTTGAGCAATCAGACCGTCGCGCTGCTGTCTGAAGCCCCCAAGGGACTCATTCAGCTGGAAATCGGCATACAATCCACCAACGATGACACGCTGCACGCCGTGAGCCGAGCGCACGACACGCAAAAGCTGCTTATGAATACTGCGGCGCTCTGCCGTCCTCATCATTTGCGCGTATATGTCGATCTTATCGCGGGGCTGCCCATGGAGACGATGCTAAGCTTCGCACGCTCGTTCGACGACGCCTACAGCGTGGACGCAGATAAGCTCCAGCTCGGGTTTTTAAAGCTGCTTAAGGGCTCACGCATGCGCGAAAATGCAGCGCAATACGGCATCGTTTATAGCGATGATGCGCCATACGAGGTTCTTAAAACGGATTCCATGACGTATCAGGAGCTGCGCCGCCTTCACCGCATCGAGCATGTGCTGGACATGCTTTACAATCAAAATCAAGCCCGCAAAACGCTGGAATTGCTAATCCCTCTGTTTGGCTCGCCGTTCGCTTTTTTCGACCTCTTTACGCGCCATCTGGAAGACGCGCTATATTTTGCGCGTCCCCAAAAGAAACAGGCGGTATTTGAGCAGCTCTTTACGTTTGCGAAATCCAAAACGAACGAGGACCCTCTGCGCGAAGCGCTCTGTTATGACTGGCTGTGCCTACAAAAACCGGGCGCTTGGCCCGAAAGCATCCATGCGCAGACCGAAAGCTTGCGGGAATTCTTCGCTGATAAACGGACGATTCAAATGTTTTTTCACCAGCCGCTGTCCATACGCGAGATCGAACGGCGCTGTGTGCTCGTCTCATTCAAGCATCTTTTCAATACGCCTACACTGCTGCTCTTTGATTATTCTAAATCCCGAGACGATGACGGCTTTGTGCGGCAAATAAAAAAACAAGAGTCGTTTTAATGCGCCTCTTAAAAAATATATGAAAAAATGTTTGAAGCATATTTTACATGTGTCGCCGCCGGTACCATTTTGATATGCCGATGACCAGCACAATCAGCGGCAAAGCCACCGCTGTGAGTCCCGTATAGAAAACCTTTTCAATATCTGATGATATGTTCAATTTGTATGCGTTATCGGAAGCCGCGTAAACCACCCGCATGGGTATGATATCACTATCCTGCCTGCCATTCAAATAACTGAGTGTATTTAAAAACATCCGCCGATTGCCGGGTATGCCGTAACCCTCCTCGGTGCTCACCGAAGAAGAACCAAACAGCGCAATCTGTGCTTTCTCTTTTTTTGCCAGTACGCCAACCACAAACGGGCCCGTCATGTCTTCCGCTTGCTTGCTGCACGCATCAAGGGCCTGAGCTGTTGTTTTTGCATAACTGGACGCATCCGTTTCCAGCAGCACGTCTGTATCGACACCGTCAATATAAGAGACAGTGATGGCACCTGCATACGAGAGCACTGGCGTTAAGCCGTTCTCGATAAGCAGCTGTGTCACCGGGCTGTCTTGGCTGAGTGACGGCACAATGTTCGTGCGCGACATATACGTATGGGCAGGATCCGCGCCTACAATGACATTGCGCTGCGTCAAGAGCCCAAAGCCTGAAAGCAGCTCATCCAAGCGGCTGAAGCTTATTTGCTCTATGGCTTTGCCATCCGTTTGTGAGTTCACCGAATCGATAAAGAACATGGCCTTGCCGCCTTGCTGCAAAAACGACTCAATTTTCTGATATGTACCTTCGCTTAAGTCGCTTTGCGGGCTAATCACGATCAGCGTATCGCTTAGCGGATTCAGCGGCGTGTCGGTTAAGTCGCTTATTCGAGCTTCGTAAAAGAGACCGCTTAAATCATCAATAAGCCTTGCTGATGGCGTCTTTTGCTCCTGTCCGCTGAGGAAAACAGCACTTAAGTTTTGATCCGTCATAATAAAGTCGATCGCGGAAGTCATTTTTTGCTCCGCCCTGAAATATTGATAATCTGAAACCAGTCTGCCTCTTTCATCGTAATATGGCGTGGAAGACACGTAAAGATCGTCCTTTTGCAGCACTTCAAAGCGCCCGGGCGTCTGTCCCGAAAAGCCGTCGCTGTCCGACACGATGACGCTGCCCGTCTCTATGCCCGTCTGCTGCGGATCATACATCCGGATAAAGCCGGAGTGCGACGACGGATCAACAAGACGGTAAGACACGCGCGGTGACGCCGCATAGCTTTTAAGCAGCTGCGTGATGCGAAGGTCATCAAGATCCGTGCTGCCGGTATAATACAGATACACATCACGGTTAAGACCGGTCAGAATACTTTTTGTTTCGTCGGTTAACACCGTGTATTGTTCTTTGGATATATCAACGCGCAGACCAACGCCATTACCCATGACGGCAGAACCGACATTTGCCGCGACAGTAAGCATTGTGGCGGCTGCCACAAATGCAGCGGCATAAAAGGCGTGCCGTCTGCGGCGTGAACCACATTTGTGATCACATGTCTTTTTCATGACCGCCGTCCTTTCGACCATTTCGCATGCTCCATCATCCGCGTGGTCAGAACTAAGAATAGCGCCGTGACGCTCAGGAAATATACGATGGACGGTATGCTGATAAAGCCGTTAGTAAAGTAAGCCGCGTTGCTGAGCGGTGCCGCCCGGAGCACCACTGTTCGAACAATGCTGCTGCCTATAAGCGAAATAACCGTATCAATCAGCATAATAAAAAGCATAATGCCAAGCGTGGAAAGACCCGCCGCGAAAGGACGTTTCATCAGTGTCGACACAAATAGGCCGATAGAGATGATCAGCATGCCGAACAGAAAAATGCCAAGATAACCCGTCAGAATCTGCGCCCACCAGGGCGCGCCCAGCATAAAGAGAATCAAGGGATACAGCAGCGACAAACACATCGTGATGGCAAGCACGGAAAGCGCCGAGAGAAACTTCGCAGCTGTGAGAGTCCATGAGGACATAGGCGCCGTAAACAGCAGCATATCCGTCTTATCCGCACGTTCTGCCGCCATCAGGCGCATTGTGAGCACGGGTGTCACCACGAGCATCATATGCAAAAGGCCGTTCCATACCGGCTTCAAATCGGCGCTTTGCCCGATGATATTGTGTGAAGAAAAAAGAAGCCCGCCGCAAAGCAGAACGGCCGACATAAAAATATAACAAGGCAATGTGTGAAAATATGCGCCCATCTCTTTTTTGTATACCGCGCTCATACCGCCATCCCCCCGCTTTGGCAGGTCAGCTGATAAAAAACATCCTCAAGCGTGACTGACTGCGGCTTTAAGCCAAGCAGCACGATACCCGCCTTGGCCGCGCACTTAAATATATCGGCGCGCACATCTTTATCATATGAGTCTACCGCGTAATCAAAGGTACCCGGTTCCTTGGTGCCGATGCAGTCCACCGCCTCCACACCATCTATGTTCTTAAGCAGCGCAAGCCCAGTATCACGCCCGGCCGCAAGCCTCACCGATACACGTCTTTTGCCGCCCGCTGCGTGAGAAATGTTCTCCAGCGCGTCCTGCGCCACGATTAGGCCGTCGTGCATGATGATAACCTTGCTGCACAGCGCCGTCACTTCCTGAATGTTGGATGTTGCCACAATGACGGTCTTGCGAATATCACAAATTATCGATCTTAATTGCGTGATGTCACCCGGCTCAAGCCCGGCTGTGGGCTCGTCGCATATCAAAACATCGGGGTCTGCGCAAAGAGCGCCCGCTAGCGCTGTCCTCACACGATCCGCCTTCGAAAGGTTCCTTATGAGACTGTTTTGTTTATCGTTTAGCTTCACGCGCTCCGCTAAGTCCGCTGCACATTCCAAGCGTTTTGCTTTGGGTACACGCTTTGCCTCGCACATAAAGCTTAAGTATTCGAAGGGTGTCATATTCAGATAAAGAGGCGCCTGATACGGCAGATAACCAATCCTTTGCTTGGCCTGCACAGGTTTTTTGAAAATATCAATACCATCCACCAAGACGCTGCCTTGAGTGGCGGATACATATCCCGTGAGTATATTCATCATCGTTGTCTTGCCCGCGCCGCTGCGGCCCAAAAAGGCAACCCGCTCGCCGTTGCCGATGGTAAACGAGGCATTTTTCACAGCATAGTGCGAACCGAATTTCT
>JAEWQS010000058.1 GCA_023399095.1 Bacillota bacterium | reverse complement strand
GTTCATGCAGGAATGGCTCCTTTCGGTAGTGTTTTGTCTTGACAACTCAACAATACCCCGTGAGCCAGCTCCTGCATCTTTTATTTTCAAGGTTCAGTGTCCAATATGTATTGTAGTCCTACACTATCCGATTTTTTTGTAGATAAAGACATGTTGACTTTTTCTCATATTTGCATATAATAAATACATATCACTTGAATGTTTGTTCAATTGTTCACATTTAATAAAGGAGCTTACAACATCATGGAAGCGGCAGCAAAACAAGACATACAAACACAGCGCACGGTTTATCTGCACGGACTCAACTGTGCGGACTGCGCACGAAAAATCGAAGAAGCAGCGGCAAAAATCGACAGTGTCGAGAGCGCATCATTGGATCTGGTGACTCAGCGTCTTACGCTGACAACAACCGATGCGCAATCTATGCCTCATGCACTGCGGATAGCCGCGAAAATCGCACGCGATATAGAGCCTGATATCCAAGTCGCGTTCACGGATAAACATGAGTCTGGCGAGTCAAACAAGAAACGCGTTCTGTTTTATACCGCACTGTCTGTCGGCGCAGTTTTTTTTGCCGTTGCCCTTTTATCGGGCGCGACAGGCATTCTCTCACTGATACTGTATCTCATGGCCTACGTGCTTATTGGCGGCGAAGTGGTTTTTCGCGCGCTCAAGAATATCACAAAGGGCAAGATTTTTGACGAGAACTTTCTTATGAGCCTTGCCACAATCAGCGCCTTTGCTATCGGTGAATACCCTGAGGGCGTGGCGGTGATGCTGTTCTATCAGATCGGCGAGCTGTTTCAGGACGCAGCGGTCAACCGCTCGCGCCGCTCCATCACCGCGCTTATGGATATCCGTCCGGACTATGCCAATCTGCAAACCTCGGAAGGCACGCGGCGCGTATCCCCCGAGGAAGTCGGCGTCGATGACATCATTGTCGTCCGTCCCGGCGAGAAAATACCACTTGACGGTATTGTGACCAGCGGTTCAGCAGCGCTCGACACATCAGCACTCACAGGCGAATCGCTGCCGCGCGATGTGGAGACGGGCAGCGAGGTTTTGGCCGGTTCCATCAACCAAAGCGGGCTGCTCACAGTGCGCGTCACAAAAGCATTCGGAGAATCCACGCTCTCCAGAATACTAACCCTCGTGCAAAACGCGAGCAGCAAAAAGGCCCCCACCGAAGCGTTCATTTCGCGGTTCTCGCGCTATTACACGCCCGCCGTGGTGTTTGCGGCGCTGGGTCTCGCGCTGATACCTCCCGCCTTCATCTCCGGCGCAGTTTTCTCCGACTGGCTCAACAGAGCGCTTGTGTTTCTTGTGGTCTCCTGCCCGTGCGCCCTCGTGATCTCCATACCACTGGGCTTTTTCGGCGGCATTGGCGGCGCGTCTAGAAACGGCATCCTCATCAAAGGCGGCAGTTATCTTGAAGCGCTGAGCCGCGTGGAAACAGCCGTATTCGATAAGACCGGCACGCTTACCCAAGGTGTGTTCAAGGTGTCGCGTATAGCTGCGGACGATCCCGATAAACTACTGTACTACGCCGCCCACGCGGAACACAGCTCCACCCACCCCATCGCCGTGTCAATACTTAAGGCTTACAAAGGTGAGGTGAATGAGCGACTTATATCGGATCTCGAAGAAAAGGCGGGATTTGGCATCAGCGTGACTGTGGACGGCAAGCGCGTGCTGGCAGGCAATGCACGGCTCATGGAGAATGAAAACATTGCTTTCAAAGCCGCGGAGGAACCGGGCACTGTTGTCTATATATCGATAGACAATCAATTCTCGGGTTATATCGTGATTTCGGATGAGCTGCGTCCGGACAGCGCCGCGGCGATTCAGTCACTCAAACAGCTGGGGGTTAAGAAGACGGTGATGCTCACGGGCGACAGCCGTGCGGCAGGCGAAGTGGCTGCGAAACAGCTTGGTCTCGACGCGGTCTACACAGGGCTGCTGCCCCATCAGAAGGTTGAAAAGCTTGAGGAGCTCAGTCGTCAAAAAACCGGTAGAGGTACGCTCATTTTCGTGGGTGACGGCATCAACGATGCGCCCGTTCTTGCCCGCGCCGATGTTGGCATCGCGATGGGCGGTGCCGGTTCCGACGCGGCCATCGAGGCCGCTGATGTGGTGCTCATGACGGATGAGCCGCGCAGGCTACCCACAGCCATCCGCATTGCAAGAAAAACGCGGCACATTGTCATGCAAAACATCGTTTTTGCGCTCGGCGTCAAAGGTGTGATTCTCATTCTGGGTGCGTTCGGCATTGCCACGATGTGGGAAGCCGTTTTCGGCGATGTTGGCGTGGCGCTAATCGCTATACTCAACGCCACACGCGCCATGCGGACGGCCAAAGACTAACAGTAAGCTTTACTTTTCAGGGAATTTAAAAAGGCCTATTTCACTTTGGAAGCGGGCCTTGAGCTTGTCGAAAAACCTACGGTTTCCCGCCAGTTTACCGGTTTTGCTTGTTCCTCGCAAACTCGAAACAGCGCAAAACCGCAAGGTGTGGGCTGCGCGGGTACAACCCGTCTTGCCCACGAATTATATTTAACGGCTTTTTTTACAGCCTGATGCCTGCTTTCACTATGGAAGCGGACCTTATCAATATGCATTTATTCAGTTTTCAGGCATCGCCGTTTTTCTTCCCGGTCATACTCTCAATCTCCATGCGCACGATGGCGACGGCATTTAAAAACCGGCAGCCCCCATCTCCTCTCCATTCGACACCCGGCGTTAAATGTTGGCAGAGCTGATCGAAGCGCAGCGTTTTTTCATCGTCACCATCCACAAAAGACACACGTCCCGAAACGATGACGCTCTCATAATACGTAGTGAGCTTTTCTGCAATGATGCGGTTCTTCCCCACCACAGTAAATGATACTTGTGGATTTTCGAGCATATCGTCCATTTTGCGCCCTTCGAGCGCGCAGTGAAAGAAAATCGCGTTGTCTTCACGCACATAGCAGTAATTAAGGGGAACACCGTAAGGGATACCCTTGGCGCTGGCTGTTGACAGCACGCCAAGCTGCTCTTTCTCAAGCAGCTTTAAAGCCTCGTCTTCGTCCATTGCCCGATCTGATCTTCTCATCGCCATCCTCCTAAAATCAGTTTATTATTCAAAGTTCTTCTGCATACGCCTTGTATAAATCTCGCAATATTGATGTTTGCCCGTCATATGCTGACAGCACTCTTTTCGCCTTGATCCATTAGCCATTATTTGGTTGATCTGAGCCATCAAGCTCTCCGCCAATTCTGTGTTGATTTCATAAAACGTATATCCGTTTCGCTTCTCCCCAATCAGAATACCGGCCTTGCGCAGAATGCGAATGTGCTGTGATACCGCAGCCTCCGACTTTCCGACCAGCCGCGCCAGTGCACCCACACAAAAGCCATGCTCAAAGAGGAGGGTCAAAATCTTTAATCTCGTTTCGTCCCCCAACGCCTTGAAAATAACTACCCAATCTTCCATTCCAGCCCTCAGTTGTAAATCCGATTTATCAGTGCATAATCATATCTTGGTAAGCTATGGTATGTCAATACACAAAGCACATATGCCCATGTTATTTCGAAAACTGGCAAACATTACAACTGAATAGTATGAAAATGTATGTCCAGTCGAAGTCCATTGCATAAGCCTTGATGTATTTAATCATCAGAGCAATAACAATGCTGCAGAATTGCGTTATAATATTGGAAATTAAAAAAACAAAGAGCGCTGCTTAGCACCGCTCCTTCAATGACGACTGTTGTATTATGAATGCGGTTTGGTTTAAATAAGCCGTCTGCAATATTCACGCCCTTTTTCGGTAAGCTCCATCCAAAAGGGCACCTTGTTCTTTGTCACTTTCTTTGTGTGTTTTGCCACGTATTCTTCATCAATAAGTCCGTTCATCGCTGTCATAAAATCATTCCACTCTTGATCGTCCATGGTATCAGCCAGATTATCCACCGCAAATGTCAGCGAGACGCCGTTTGGTAACTGCTTTTCGATCTCTGCTAATTTTTTAATTACTTTTTCTTGTCCTGAACTTAACATGTTATTTATTATGCCTCCTCGGATGTAAACCGCACGAACTATTATACACCGTTTTGACGGTAACACAAGAGAAAAATGCTTTCTTATAATGTTAATAAATACTAATAAAAACGACATGACGCTCAATTGGATTAATATAGCTGCTACGCGCCCTGCTCTATGAATCAGAACGCACCACAACTTTTGTGTATTTAAGAAACGGGATGAAAACAACCGTTTCCCATCCCGTCTCATAGATATTTTTATGGTGTATCACCGTTGTCTGCTACTGACAGACCAAGCACCTGTTCTCCCCATTCACGCAGCTTATATTTTTGGATTTTGCCGCTCGCGGTCATCGGGAAGGAATCGACAAAGCGCACATAACGCGGCGCTTTATGCTTCGAGAGGCCGTCCCTGATAAACTGAATCAAAGCTTCCTCTGTTTCATTTGCGCCGGGCTTCAAAATGACACATGCGAGCACCTCTTCGCCATACTTATGGTCTCTCACACCCACAACCTGAACGTCTGTCACTGAAGGGTGCGTATAAAGGAACTCTTCGATCTCTCTCGGATAGATGTTCTCACCGCCTCTGATGATCATGTCTTTAAGACGCCCTGTGATCTTGTAATAGCCGTCCTCATCACGCACGCCTAGATCCCCCGTATGCAGCCAGCCACCCTCGTCAATCGCCTGTGCGGTGGCCTCAGGCATTTTGTAGTAGCCCTTCATCACATGATAACCGCGCGTGACAATCTCACCCACCGTGTTTGGCGGCACGTCCTCGCCCGTTTCCGGATCGATCACCTTGGCCTCCACATTCGGATAAGCGCGGCCCACTGTCGACACACGAATTTCAAGCGGGTCGTCTATGGTGGACTGCGTGATGCCGGGTGACGATTCGGTCTGCCCGTACACGCTTGTGATGTGGCGCATATTCATTTTATCCGCCGCTGCCTTCATGACCTCCACCGGACAGGTGGAGCCGGCCATGATGCCGGTGCGCAGGTGTGACAAATCATATTTGGGGAAATCCGGGTGCTCCATCATAGCGATATACATTGTGGGCACGCCATGGAAAGCGGTGCACTTTTCAGAATCCAGCACACCAAGCACGCGTGTCGGATGGAAGTGATCCACAAACACCATTGTCGTGTCGTTCGTGATGGATGCCATCACGCCCAGCACACAGCCAAAGCAGTGGAACAGCGGCACTGTGATACATAGTCGGTCGTTTTCCGTAAACGCCATGGATTCACCAATGATCTTTCCGTTGTTAACAAGGTTGTAATGCGTGAGCATCACGCCCTTTGGGAACCCTGTTGTGCCGGACGTATACTGCATATTGATCACGTCATGAGGATCGCACTGCGTCTGACGGGCCGCGCGCTCTTCCTCGCTAACCTGATCAGCGAGCTTTAAAACATCGCTCCAAAGGTACATGCCGGGATGCTGCTCTTCGTCCAAGAAAACGACAGTCTTCAAAAACGGCAGCTTTTTGCAATTGAGTTTACCAGGCTCACTTGCGGCCAGCTCCGGGCAAACGGCCTTGATATGTTCCACATAGTTGTTGTCCTTCGTGCCGCCCATCATAATGAGCATGGTAGAATCGGACTGTTTGAGCAGATACTCAAGCTCGTATTTTTTATAGTTGGTGTTCACCGTCACAAGAACGGCGCCGATTTTGGCCGTGGCAAACTGAGTCTGCACCCATTGCGGATAGTTTGTCGCCCAGATGGCCACATGGTCGCCCTTCTTTATGCCCATAGCCATAAGACCGCGCGCCACGCGATCGCACTCGGCTCTGAACTCAGCCGTCGTAAAACGAAGCCCTTCCAAAGGATGCACGCTGCATTCCTTGTCCGGATGCTCCTTTGCTTTCATATCCAGCCAGTCGCCAATGGTCATATGAATAAATTCCGGCATATTATCCCCCTCCAGTATTGTTCCTTTTGTTTTGTAACAAAAAAAGCCTTCGTCCATACAGAGACGAAAGGCTTCGCGGTACCACTCTGCTTGCGAAGATAACTCCGCCAGCTCATCACAAGGGCTTTGCTTAAAATGCTTTGCCCTTCCCTTAATTAACGCATAAGGAGTTCGTCAGCGCCTACTGTTTTCAGCCCTGAAGCTCCGGGGTGAGTTCACCTTGCGTCCGCGTCCGCCTTGCACCACCCGGCGGCTCTCTTTCACGCTGACCCTCAAAGGTACTAATCCCCATCACAGCTTTTATAAATCTATAATTAAAATAATTATATGATAGACGTAAAAGCCTGTCAACCATAAGAATACGCTATTTTTCTACGTTGAGTCATTTAGATAACCTATACGTCTCTCGCTGGTCAATCAAAGAATATCCTGTTAAAATAAACTGAATTCATTTTATCATTCTCAAACATGGAGGCCTCAATGGATAAACTGATTGGTGTGCTGCAAATGATACTCCCCGTGATACTCATGCTGTCAATCGGCATGATTTGCCGCAAAAAAGGCATTGTGCAAATGCAAGGTGTCGCAGGGCTCAAGTCTCTCGTCGTCAATGTTTGTCTGCCGGCCGTTCTCCTAAAGGCATTCTTCACCGCCACATACGGCGTGGGTATTGTGATCACCGCCGCCACCATGTTTGCCGTCTGCCTTGCAGCGCTCGGTCTTGGGTTTGTGTTCAATCGGCTATTAAAAACGGGCATGACGACGATGCCGTTTTTGTTCACCGGCTTTGAAGCCGGTATGCTGGGCTACGCGCTCTACACGCTACTTTTCGGCGCTAACGCCGTGTCCGACTTTGCAACGGTGGACTTGGGGCAGGTGTTGTTCGTATTCACGGTATACTTATCCGTTCTCAAGGGACAAAAGCAGGGTTCCTTCAAGCAGACGCTCAAAGACATGATCACATCGCCAGTCATTATATCTATCTTAATCGGCGTGATATTGGGAGCCACAGGACTTGGCGGAGCAATCAGCGCATCCCCTGCTGGCGTTATCGTTCTTAATATATTTGATTTCATTGCGGCACCCACGGCGGCTGTCATACTGTTCGTCGTGGGCTACGGGCTGGAATTCGGGCAGGCGAAGCTGAAGCTCGCTGTGTCGGTGGTGCTTGCGCGGTTTGTCATGATGGCAGCGCTTGGCGCATTCGTGCTTTTGGGCTTAAGCGCTGTGATTGCTGTGAGCGACACGCTCAGGTGGGCAATCATACTGATGTTTATGCTTCCCCCGCCCTTCGTGTTGCCCATATTCGGCAAAAACGAGGACGAGAGCGCTTTTGCGTCCGCGTCGCTGTCACTATCGACGCTGCTGTCTCTCGCGGCTTTCGCTGTGATTGCTGTGCTTAGCGTGTAGCCGCTTTGCGTTTTTTCAGCCGCGGGCCAATCTCGCCTCGCCATAACCGCAGCAGTGCGATAATGATGAGGAATATGGAAAAAACGGTGCGAAGGGGCTTTTCCTCTATACCAGAGGCCAGCCAATAGCCGCCAACGCCGCCCACAACGCCGAACACAGTGAGAAACAATGCCGGTTTAAGATTGACGTTTTTTTGCTTAAAATGTGACACCAGAGCAGCAGCCGCCATAGGCAGATACGCAAACAGCGTCATCCCCTGAGCCTCGTGCTGCGTCATCCCCATAAAAAGCGTCAGCGCAGGAATCAGCACGATACCGCCCCCTAGGCCCATGCCTCCCACAACGCCAAACAACACGCCCAGCAGCGCAAACAAAATCAAAACAGCATCCTGATTCCGGCCGCCAGCATCAGCAGCGTGAATATGTTATTGAGCAGACGCACACCGACGCGCTTTAAACAGTATGCACCAAGGATTCCTCCCAATGCCGCACCCCCGCACAGCCAAAGTGTACTATCCATAGGCACATAGCCGCCTGCCGTATACAAAACGGCGGAGACGACGGAAATGGGGAAAATAACTGCAAGCGAAGTGGCGTGCGCGCGTTTCTCCTCCGTGCCGGTGCGTTCCAGCCCTTCCACCACGGCCACACCGCCGCCCGAACCAAAAAGACCTGCCACAAACCCGGATATCACGCCCACAGCAGCGCTTTTCACACCTTTTTTCATCATACGTCCTCCGACGTTATTTTTTGCTGTCTCATGTTTCGATATGCATAATATGTTTAAATATAAAACAAAAAGCTTTACGCAGACTTATCTTCTATCTTGAAATAAAGCTGCTATAATATATAGTAACGAATCAATTATCAGGGTGCATAAAGATTGAAGAACGAAGATACTCATTCATTTCATATGTACATGACCCGGCAACTCGTTAATAAAGTTGATGCTATTCGCCGCCTTAAAAGCGGCGTTTTATTTTTATTAAAGGGGGCTACTCATGAACAAACCTGAAAACAGAAAGAACTATGTGCTCGATACCAACGTTCTCATGCATGACCCTTGGTGTTTCCAAAACTTCGACGGCAACAACGTTTATATCCCTGTCACGGTGCTGGAAGAACTGGATCGCATCAAGACGCGCGACGGACTGCCCGGCTATCAGGCACGCGAGGCTGTGCGCGCGCTGCACCGTACCATCGATGGCTGCGGCCGGCAATGCGTCAACAGCGGCATATCTTTGGATAACGGCATCATGCTGCTTGTGACGTACACCGAAGCCGCAGACACGCACATTCCGTTCGGCGAGGAGAACAACGACAATCACATACTCGCGTGCGCGGTGCAGCTCAAAGAAAAAAATTCTGAGATGGAAACAATACTTGTATCCAAGGATGTATGTCTGAGAATCAAGGCTGAGATATGCGGCATCACCTCTCAGGACTATGAAACAGACAAAATCAAAACAGACGAATTATACAGCGGTCAGTTGGCAATCAGCCTGTCCGAAAAAAGCATAGCAAATATCTATCTGAACGGTGCTAAGCCGCCCAAGAGTGCTGATTTGCTTCCTAATGAATTTGCCGTGGTCACGCCGCACGCAAAAAACGCAGACCCGATAATCACACGCTTCGACGGAAGCAAGCTTGTTCCGCTTCACTACGAAAACTATTCAGCATGGGGACTGCGGCCGATTAACCGCGAGCAGGTGATGGCGTTTGAGCTGCTTATGGACCCCGATGTATCGTTTGTGTCCATCACGGGCGGAGCGGGCAGCGGCAAGACGGTACTCGCCACCGCTGTTGCACTGGAAAAGGTGCTTGAGCAGCGCGAATACCGCAAAGTTGTGTTTGTACGGCCCACCGTGCCCGCAGGCAACGACATCGGCTATCTGCCCGGCACCGAGGAAGAAAAGCTGCGTCCGTGGATGGGCAGCTTCTATGACGCAATCGACTTTCTCATGTCGTCGGATAAGGACTCAGGTCGCACCAAGAAGGCCAAAAGGACGGAGGACGGCTTTCAGGTGGAGCAGTTTATCGACGAGTTTCGCAGACGCGGCATATTCGAGATCAAGTCCTTTACATACATGCGCGGGCGCACCATCACAGACGCGATTGTGATTGTAGACGAAGCGCAGGAGATCACGCCGCACCTTGCCAAGCTCATGCTCACACGTGCAGGCAAGAACTCGAAATTCATTTTCCTCGGCGATCCATCCGACAACCAGATCGACAACGTCCTCGTCGATTCCAAGTCCAACGGACTCGTGTACGTGGTAGAGCGCATGAAAAACCATGCGATTACGGGGCATGTGACACTCAGGCAGGTGGAGCGCAGCGGTCTTGCGTCTCTCGCGGAGAAGAATCTATAGGCCTGAATACAAAATAGCAGGAAATATCATGATTAAATTCCTCCGGCTGATAGAATGTATGCATTATCATCCAGGAGGAATTTTTTATGCAAATCTTAAACGCGAGCACCCTGTCAATGTCGGGCTCAAGCTATGATATCGGCTTCAGACTCGGCAAAATGGCCGCCGCGATACCGCCGTTCAGGGCAGTCCACTCATCCGGTATGCAGCTTAGTAATGAGGACATTTCACTCGCGCAGTCGCTTTTTAACGAATGGTGCCCCGGCTTGAACGATGAAATTCACGGCTTCGCGGATGCGCTGAGCATCGCGCCCATACAAATGACGTATTACGCGATGACGTATCTTGTTCCACGATGCTCACAGATCGCTATCATGCCCGGTCTGTCCGAAAACGGCCATGTTCTGATGGCGCGCAGCTATGAATTTCACTATGAGATGGATGATCTCACGCTTATGAAGACCAGTGTCAGCGGCAAGTTCGCCCACATTGGCAGCAGTGTGCTGTCTCTTGGACGCTACGAAGGGATTAACGAGCATGGTCTTGGTGTGACGATGAGTTCATGCGGTATCCCTGTTGGGCCGTCGGAGTCCATGCGCAAGCCGCAACTGAGAGGTCTGCAATTTTGGGCAGTGATTCGCGCACTGCTGGAGAACTGCAAAGACGTCAGCGAAGCGCTTTTATACTTAAAGGATATGCCCATTGCCTACAACATCAATTTGATACTCGCTGACCGAACAGGTCACGCGGCACTATTTGAAACATTGGATGGACGCAGCGCATACCGGCTCGTTGATGACACAAAAGAATATCTGTGCGCAACAAACCATGTCTTGCTGGATGCGCTTAAGCCGTTTGAAACCGTGGCTATGAGCAACTCGATCAATCGGGTTAGCACCATACAGTCGTTTATTGACGAACGCAAGAGCATAGCTGCCGATGACCTAAAAGCCTTGTTGCTCACGAACTACCCGGAAGGTCTTTGCTGTCACGACTATAAAGGCTTTTTCGGCACCACAAAAAGCATGATTATGGACTTAAATGATGGTACAATTGACGTGTGCTGGGGCGGACAACCAGAAAACGGCTGGCAGACATACAGCATTTCATCGCCTTTTGAAGACAGCACGCGTCCCATACGCATTGAACAGCGAAGCATGACGCCCGATTTTTTTGCGATGAAAAACGTGTAAGGAGCTTAAGCTGTTGGATTATCTCAATACGCTGGAAAAAGCCATCACATATATTGAGGAGCATCTTGGCGATGTGGGTGCGGAGGAAGTGGCCTGTCACGCGGGCTACTCCTATTACCACCTGACGCGCTTGTTCTCGGCTATGATCGGCGAATCCATCGGGAGCTATATAAAAAAACGCCGGCTTGCAGAAAGCGCGCAAAAGCTTTTGTATACGGACATGCGAGTCCTCGATATCGCGATGCAATACGGGTTCGAATCTTCCGAAGCATTCAGCAGGGCGTTTAAATCGGTTTACAAAACATCTCCCGTCATATACAGAAAAAACCGGATAGAGACAATCATCAGCGCAAAGAAGCCGCTCAGCCAACAGCTTCTTTCACATGTTGCGTTTGGCGTTACGGTGAAGCCTGAAATCATTCATACCAGCGACATCCTTGTGGCTGGTATACGGGGAAAAACCAGTTTAAACCACAATAGTATTCCCCTGCTTTGGCAGCAGTTTATGAATTTGCATGCTTCCATTCCCAACACGTCGCCATCCGGCCGTACCTTTGGCATTTGTGAGTACGACGAAAGTGAGTCCTGCGATACACCATATACCATGAACGGCGATGTCATCTTTTCGGAAGTCGTCGGCGCGGAGGTTAAAAGCTTTGAATCCATGCCGGATTGGGTCATTGCCAAAACGATCAAAGCAGGCAAGTTTGCCGTTTTTACACACAAAGGCAGCTTGAAAAATCTCAATAAGACGTACAACTATATATGGGGAACGTGGTTTCTTGGAAGCAAGGTTGAATTGGATTGCCGCGAGGATTTTGAGGTCTATGACCGGCGGTTCTTGGGCTATGACCACCCCGAATCACAGATGGATATCTATATCCCCGTCCTGTAACCCTATTTGACTAGCCTCGCGTGAACCACAAAACGCGCGCCGTCAAACTCATAGCTGCAGGTGCTGAGCGTTAGCACCGCGTCGTCCACGCTGAGCGCCACATCCGTCTGATACAGGCTTTTTCCTTGCAGTTCCTTAATGAACTCCAGCCATTTGTCATCGCTTTCAAACGATGTTTCGATATAGTAAAAGTCTGTGCTGGTCACATACGCGCTGAAGACCTCCCATTCGTGGTCACTATAGAGCGTATCGAAGCGGATAATCCGGTTGTTATCAAAGTATTCTTCCTCGGCATATTTTTTGACATTATGGAACATGGTTCCATTTTTCATGTTGTGTCCATAGAGTATGTAATGCCCCTTGAGCGGTTCTTGATCGATATTGCATCTGAAATCAAGAAAAATCGCTCCGCTTTTGGACTTCTGACGGTCATATCCGTTTTTCAGATAGTAGTCATTGTCTATGGTCTGCGTCACAAGATAAGCAATATCCAACGCTTCTATCGTGATGCGCCCCACCACATCCGGATTATCCTGAAGCACCGTTGCAAAGCAGTCACGCGGATATCTCATCGTCACTGCCGCATCCGGCTGCGGCTGCTCGAATACCTCTGCGGCACTGGCCTGGGGAACCGGCTCTTGCGTGATGGTGCGCTGGTATAGTGTTGCGGCTAAATCGATGTCGAGTTGTTCTCCGACATCGGAAATGATCGCCGGCAATATACCGTAAACGCATACGAAGAACAGCGCAATTCCCAATACGAACACCGATATGACGACGGCCAGCTTGGTGATAACAGCACTTTTTCCGCGGGTTTTTTCTTTCACCACATGTGGTATGCTTTTGAGCTTATTCTTATCGGGAAGGCTAAATGCTCGCCATCTTTTCACGTTCCATAACTCCTTAAACGTTCATGCAATATTGTTCAGTCACAACGCATGACTAATATATACGTTTTTGGAGCACCAACAGGAAACTTCGTCAATAATAGTATTTATAGATTAAAACTTCCATTTTTACATCTATTTGCGTCATCGGCTGTCATGTTCAGCCTTTTTTATCCGACAAACGCGCAAGACCGCGCTGTCTTTTTCTCATAAACCAACAGCGAATCATCTTGTTTCTCACGTTCTGCGATTTACTGCGAATCGCTCAAGCAAATTACAAGGGAACAACACCTGATGGTATAAAAAAGCGCAAAAAAAACGGCTTTCGCCGCATGTGTTTGTTAAAAAGCCCCTAACTGGTCTTTTAAGATAAGCAGTTCTGCCGCTGATAGGCGATAGAGCAAAAAGACTTGGAATCGGTCACTCCCTCCGTCAATTGCCGGATTATTATACGGCAATTGCTGGAGGCTTTATCGACCTATAGCGGTTTTCGCCATATATCCTTTATGTTGAATATGTTTTTTTGATTTTGGTCTTATTCAATTAAGTCTGATCGTCTCCCCACGACTTTAAAAATATCAGCGTGTCGCGGAAACTGCCCGATTTATCACGGTACCCGCCCGTCACGGTGCCCAGTACCTTAAAACCAAGCTTCAAGTATAATGCGATCGCCGTGGTATTGGTGACCACAACCGCGTTAAACTGTAAGCCGCGAAACCCAAACTTTTTCGCGCGCATCAGGCAATCCTCAACGAGCATCCGCCCGATTCCGTGTCCGCGCGCATCCATCTTCACCGCATACGACGCGTTGGCGATGTGAGCGCAGCGCCCGAAGTTGTTGGGGTGCAGGATATATACGCCGACTACCTCGTCACCAGCCACCGCGCAGACCGTTTCCGTCTGCGCGCAAAACATGTCCCATGCCTCAGGCTCGCTTAATATCTGATCCCCCGGAAAGCTGTCTCCCGCCGCCACAACGTCATTCCAGATTGCCACAGCCTGCAAAAGATCGTTTTTTTCAATCGGTCTTAATTCGATCTTCATATCTTAAGCCTTTTGTTCCACAAACTGCACAA
Organism: Bacillota bacterium; assembly: GCA_023399095.1. Taxonomy (GTDB): domain Bacteria; phylum Bacillota; class Clostridia; order Christensenellales; family SZUA-584; genus SZUA-584. Next base: position 34,342 of record JAEWQS010000058.1, on the reverse strand, counting down.
GCAAGCCATCAGGGTCCTGAACGAAGAAAAACCGCGTAACGGGGTTTGGCGCAATCGGGCCGCTATGTATCGCAATGCCTTTATCTATGACGAACGCCATCTTTGCGTCCAGATCGTCCACGCGAAATCCGACAGAAATGCCGCTTCCCGCAAAAGCGCCTGCGCCGCCAATTAGCTCAAGCTGCGTGTCGCCGTCGCCCAGAAAAGCGATTTCAGACCCATTCCTTCCCGCAAAGCGCCTGCCGACCGTTAAGCCAACAATATCCTCATAAAACCTAATGGATGCCTCAAGATCCTTCACATGCACTGTACACCAGCAAAAGCTCATATAACTGTCCTCCTTATTATCCCATTTGCATTGTACCATTTAGAGTTTGCCGCCTCAAATTATTTTTTTAAGACGCTTGATTTGTATGACGCCGTGATGTGTATTTTATATATCACATCATGATGCGTTTAGAGGTGATTAGGAGGTATCTATGGACATTTATAAAGCGAGGAATGTTACATCCCCATGAGCGAAACAATGCTCTATATACTGCTCTCGCTGCGCGAGGAGCGCCACGGCTATGGCATCATGCAGAATGTCAAAGAGCTCACAAGCGGACGCATCGTGCTCGGCGCGAGAACGATCTATCAAAGCATAGGCAAGCTCGAACCGGATGGCCTCCTTAAGGCACAGCGCGAGGAGAACAGAAAAAAATACTACAGCATCACGCCTCTTGGAAGCAGCATACTGCACGAAGAGGCCATGCGGATTAAAGAAATTTATCATCATTTGGAGGAATTGATATGAAAACGAAGACGTTTTGGTTCACAGCTTTTCGTTACATCGTGTCCGCAGACTATGAACAGTGGTTTGAGCTAAAAGCGGCAGAGGGCTGCAAATTTCTCTTATCCGCACTATAAGGAGCATAAAAAGCTCCATACAGATTTTTTATTGCCGACATAAAGCAAATCAGAAGCAACATTGAAAAATCGGGTTTTACATTAGCCACAGGTTTAATGCTACAAACATACTTATTTTAATAATAACAATACTTTTTACAAACTATTATTTATTGGTAATGTGATTTTTTGTATGATATAATTATGTTAGTTTATTGTATTCATTTAAAAAATCTTGACTTTTTATGTTTTGCGGAGGTTTTATGGATCAGTATAAAAAGGCTAGTGTAGGCAAACGTATTGGTGCATTTTTAATTGACCACTTTATTTTTTCTTATGTAATTCTTTTACCATTTTTTCTATTTGCTAAAGATTTCGCATCATTCGAGAATTTTTATATATTCATGCCAGTTGTTATGTTAATAGCATTAATAGTTTACGCCTTAAAGGATAGCATCAATGGCAGAAGCATTGGAAAACGAATACTTGGTCTCTATACAAGAGATTGCGTTAATCTTGAAAAAACTCCTGATTTAATAAAGCTTATAATTAGAAACTTACTCGTATTTGTATGGCCGGTTGAGTTCTTTATTTTAATAAAAGACAAAGATGGTAGACGTCTTGGAGATAAACTTGCAAAAACCCAAGTGGTAGAAAAAAATAATTTCATTTAATTAACTCACCAATATACTCATTTCTAATCAAAGAATTTTTTTGTTACACTTATTGTTGCACCTTACTTAAACATACATAAAAAGCACACGAGAGCTATTCATTATAAATCCCCAGAATGCCGATAAATAGTTAATTTTGAGGTTTCTTATTTTTTATAATAAATTCAGTATGATTATTATATCATAATCACACATTTCACCATAAATTACCTATATCTTTGCTGAAATTTGACTAATCATGAGCCTTGCTTTTGACGATAGAATATAAAAGAATTTTATTTAGGGAGGATAACGAAATTGGAGTGGACACCTGATCTGACAGTAGGAGTAGAAATGATCGATGATCAGCACAAGGAGCTGATTCGCCGCATGAATGCATTTTTTGATGCCATGAAAAGCGGGGATAAACAGCAAAGGGTGCTCGACATGCTTGATTTTCTTGAACAATACGTGGTTTCTCATTTCAGAGATGAGGAAAAGCTGCAGCTAAGCAGCGGCTATCCGTACTATAAAGAGCATAAAAAGCTCCATACGGATTTCATCGCAGACGTCAAGCAAATCAGAAGCGACATCGAGAAGACGGGCTTTACAGTGGCCACAGGTTCGTTGGTCGGTTCCACGCTTGTGTCATGGCTCACGCTGCATATAAAAAAGACAGACAAGGGTCTCGGACAGTATATACTCAGTAAAAAGTAATCAATTGAAAAAGGAGCAATTTAAGCTCCTTTGAGCTTGTCGAAAAACCTACGGTTTTCCGCCAGTTTTCCGGTTTTGCTTGTTCCTCATAGATTTGAAACTGCGCAAAACCCCGGGGTCCCCAAAAAGCAATCCTTTTTGGGGTGGAGCCAAGGTGTGGGCTGCGCGTATTGGGTTCTCTAAAAAGCCGTGCTTTTTGGGGTAAATCATAGCCCGTCTTGCCCACGAATTATATTTATAGATTTCTTTGACAGTCTGAAAGGAGCATTTTAAGCTCCTTTTTGTTTACCTATTGCTTCTCCAGCATCGCGCGTATCGGCGCACCGTCACTGTCCTTTATACGCATCAGCATCGCCGTCATGCGGTATACTCCCGGCGGCGCCTCATTAAAGTTCAGCCCTTCAATGATGGGTATACCCGCACCCAGCAGTATGCGGTGTGTGGGGTATGCCTCATCGGTCTCTATCGTCAAACAATCAATACCCACCGCGCGCACGCCGATATCCGCAAGTCGCTGCGCCGCAGACTCCATCACGCAGACATGGTTCGGATCGTACTCAGCGTCGTTCCAACGGGAACTGCCTGGTGTTCTGAAAAGCACGATATCGTCTGGTTGAATATCAAGCGCCGCCAAATCCTCTTCACGGATATCGTTTTTGAACGCAAACACCTTTGCCGTGCCGATGAAATAATCGACAGGCAGCTCATCCGCCTTTTTACCGTCCGGAAAAAAGTGATACGGCGCATCCACATGCGAGCCGGAATGAGAACCAAAGCTATAACGCTTTAAGTTCACTGTCGCACCGTTTTTCACATCCAGCACCGTTTCAAACTCGATGACTGGATCATCGGGGTAACGCGCCATGCCATGCCGCAGCGGCATTGTGATGTCAATAGGCTTCATTCCTGTATTATTCCTGTGTCGTCGGTGTCGCAGTCGGCGCGTCGTCTGTCGTGTCTGCGGCTTCGTTCTGTTCCTCCATCGGATTCAACAGGGTATCCAGCACATCGTCTGTGAGTAAATCGCTGACGATATATGAATCATCCTGATCCTTGACCTGTTCATAGTATTCGCCAAGGTTTGCATCCGTAATCAGCGTCCCCACCGTATAGTTGAAAGTCTGACCCTCAGATTTAAGCGTTCTGCCCTTGGCCATTTCGAGAGCGATATCGAATGCCGCCGCGCCGATGCCAGACGGTGCGGGCTGCGCGCAGGTAACAAACTCACCCGGCTGAGCCGCAAACATCACCGGAGCCGGTGTGGGCGTGGGTGTTTCGTCGTTTTTCTTCTTATCATCATTTGCCGGAGGGGTCACGTCGATACCACCGTTCTTGAGCGCGTACCACTTTTTAATAAAGCCTGCTGTCGCGTCGCCGCACATCACCTTTGGCAATACACCCTTTGCTACAAATGCATCCAATATGCCCTCAGCCATGCCTTCCTCGGTAATCACCGCATCAGCCGTATCGCTGTGGTCTAGGTGGGCTGTCATTGCTTCCTTGGCTTTTGTTTCACTCCACTCCGCGTAGACAACATCGCTCAATGTCAGGTTCACATTGGCCGCAAGCGCTGTTCCAATCGCCGTCGCACGCTGTGTATCAATAGTACTGTCCTGTTTGCCAAGTATCTGAACCACGTTGCCCGCGGCAAGCTTTTCTGCCACAAATTTTCCGTAAACACTGCCCCATGCACTTTGGTCGGCCACAATGTTGATCGCATAGCCACTGTCTACTGGCGCATCAAACGCCACAACAGGGACACCCTCATTTTCGGCCATCATGGTGATCATCTTGAAGTTCTCTTCGCTGGTAAAGCCGACGATGATGATATCCGCACCGTTCTTAATAAGACTTCTCACATCCTGAAGTTGCTGGTTATAATCACCGTTCGCGTTATAATAATACGTTTTAAAAATGGTTTTATCCGCTTCTGCCGCATTTGATACCTGTTCAAGCCTGTTCAACACCAGTTCCTGGTCAGAAGAGTCTATACTGCCGACCGTCACGCCGATACGAATGCCTTCCTCCGCAAAAAGCGCGTCGGCCAGCTCCTCTTCGTCATTGAAAAGATTTTCATCCGTACCGGCCAAGCCCGCAAGCGTGTCCGCATCGATGTTTGAATAATCATACGTCTCTTCGGAAGGCGGTAAAGTTGGTGACGTTTCCGCCGTCTGCCCTGTCGCTGCTGTCTGCCCTGACGCAGCCGTGTTCTTGCCGCCAAGAAAAAGCACAAGGCAAAGCACACCGACGACCAGCACGCCACATGCAATCGCAATGATCTTATAGTAACGCCGCAGCAGCGTTTTGAAACCGCTTTGTCGGCGGCTCTTCCGCAGGCTTCTTTCGCCGGCACTCCTCACGGATGGCCGTGTGGTACGGTATCCTGACGGCGCTGCAAAGCCTCTTTTCTTTTTCCTTTTGAGCTTTATCAATTTACCCATAGACATCTCCTGATTCGGCTATTATGCCTTTGCCTAAAATGATTTATTTTTTACTCCCACCTGTCAGCCAAAGCGCTTAATTCTTCTTTCATTTTTGCCGCCAGCTGACTGTCTGCACCCTCAATTTTGAGCCGGATGCGCGCAAGCAATGTGCCGATGTCTTTTTGAGGTTCCTCTGAAATATGCGGCAACGACCCCGGGGTTTTTACGAAGCTGTTCGTGTCAAACGTATCATATAAACCCGGCGCAACGGCATTATAGCCTCTTTTTTGCAGCTCCGCGCCATATGTGACCGACACATTTTCTTCCCCATGCATCACAAACACGCGTGACACGTTTGTCGGGAAATGGCTTATCCATTCGAGCAACCCTGCCTGATCGGCATGACCCGAAAAACCCTCAATCTGCTCGATCGTCGCTTTCACCTGTATCTCTTCACCAAATATCTTGACCTTATCTTTGCCGTCCAAAATCGTGCGGCCGAGCGTGCCAATGGCCTGATAGCCCACAAACAGCACCGTGGAATCCGCCCGCCACAGGTTGTGCTTTAAGTGGTGCTTGATTCGACCCGCGTCGCACATACCACTGGACGATATGATGATCTTCTGGTTATTATCAAAGTTAATCGCTTTGGACTCGTCCGCCGTCTCGGCGACGCGCAGCGTGTCAAACGAGAAGAATTTGATGCCTTCAGCCTTAAACGCCATCGCTTCCTCGTCGTAATAGTCCTTGCTGCTCTCCTCAAAGATTTCCGTTGCGGCGATACCGAGCGGACTGTCTATATAAACCGGTACTTTTTCGAGACCGGGCACGCTGCCTTCATCCAGCAGCACGCTTAAGTCGTAAAGCACCTCCTGCGTGCGTCCCACCGCGAACGACGGTATCACGATGTTTCCGCCGCGCCCCAACGCGCGGGTCAGCACGATCTTTAGCTGCTCTCTCGTATCCTGAACCTTGTCGTGCAGCCTGTCGCCATATGTACTCTCGGTAAACACGATGTCGGCTTCACTCAAATACTCAGGGTCCTTGATAATGGGCTTGTCCTTGTTGCCAATATCGCCCGAAAACACAAGCTTTGTCTGTTTGCCGTCTTCCTTGATTGTCAACTCGATGGAAGCCGAGCCAAGGAGATGTCCTGCATCGACATAGCGCATCTCAATATCATCAAAAGCCTTGTTTTTTACACCATAATTGAGCGGACTTAAATATTTAATCGCTTTCTTGGCATCTTCCACCGTATAAAGCGGTTCAATCTCACTTTTCCCGGCACGGAGGCGTTTCCTGTTCTGCCACTCTGTCTCCATCTCCTGTATGTGCCCCGCGTCGGGAAACATGATGGAGCAAAGCCTTGCGGTTGCGCCTGTGCAATAAATGCGCCCTGTGAAGCCCTGCTTCACAAGAAGCGGCAGCATTCCGGAATGATCTATATGCGCGTGCGTCAGAAAAACTGCATCAATCTCACGCGCATCAAAAACGAAACCGTCTTTCACCGGCGCATTTTTTTCATCACGCCCTTGTCTCATTCCGTAGTCGACCAGCACCTTGTGCTGCGCCGTCTCAATCATTGTGCAAGACCCCGTCACGCATTTTGCTGCGCCCATAAATGTGATATTCATTCAAAGCTCCCGTTTTTCAAAGATGATTAACCCAAGACGGTAAAAATAACCCTGTCACATAATCAGACAAGTGATATATGCATTATACAACACCTGACAAGAAAAATCCAACATTGCAGATTTTGCCGGTAGCGTTAATCCACTGTAAGAAATCACACAACAGTTTTTTTCTATGCTAAATCCAACTACCGTAAAAATGGACAGGCAAACATTCATGATTACCCCGCATGTTGGCCACGTCAGGAGACTATCACATTGATTGTCGATGTTTTTTTAGTAACGATCTCTGTCCGCCTTTGGAGTTTTTTCCAATACAGTTGGATATGTTGTCATTTTGTACACAAAAATTCAAAAAAAGATAGACTAAAGCTTCGCTTCCTTTAGGCGGCAATTCTCGCATATCTCCGTCGCTTTCCCTGCAATGCAAACTTGAGATAAGTTGTCGTTGCTGCGACATTTTTGGCAGCCGCTGAAGTATCCCCGCTGGTTCAGGAAATCGGACAAAGCTTGTAGAAAATCATTCACGTACCACGCTTTTACATTCACTGCATCGCGCTGGTAGAGCGTTATCCCAAAATATCCGTTCACGTATATAGGCAGGCTGGTTCTAAAGCTTTCATAATGAGTATCAAGAAAGCCGCTCATTTCCTGTATATCAATCTCTCCTTTTTTCGTAACATAAGCACTCACAGATACGCTCTCAAATTTTGGCTGAATTAACGCTTCGAAAAGGTAAACTTCAGCAAGCTTATTATAATCTCGTTGTGTCAAATTGACGTTTTCCCGAACGTTTTTGACAAAAGTGAGATTAATGAATATGTCGTTTATGCGTCCAAAAACAAGGTTACCATGCTGTGTGAGGTTCCATTTGCGTGCGACCTTTTTAATCACCGAAGCCATATGCCACCGCCTTTGTATATGATAATTCCATAATATAAATTGTCGTTTAAAAAGTAAAGTGCAATACACTGAATCAGCTGCAAAGCAAAAAGCGGGGTCTCCCCCGCTTTTGCTAAATATATCATCCGAAAAGGCTCCCATAAGCAATAAAAAAGACTGCCCCGAATAAGAAAGGCAGCCGAACCATCATAGCTTATAGAGCCTTAGACTTCATGCTTTGCGCCCACGTCTTTCAATCGTGGTTGCCATTTTTCTTCATATATTCGTATGAATAGAGTGTAATCAGTTATATATACGTATTCAATTCATTATATTATAATGCTTCATGACTTCTTCTGTCAAGCCGGATGTTCAGCATTTGCACGTGTCTTGCTTTCGCTTTAAAAGCCTGCGTTGATATTTGCAGGACACACAAAGCATAAGCTTGATTAGCTCTTCGGTATACGCGATGGTGCACACATCACAAGCGTAGCTCGTTGCCTTTTTCACGGCGACATCACCCATTTGCCGTGCTTCACGCCTTAACTCGCGTTTAGTGAGGCCTGCAGCCGCCTTCTCGACAATTGCCATGCGCTGTTCAAAAAGCGCAACGATTTTTGCATCCAGTGTATCCAGCCTCTGCGCCACTTTCTCGTCCATTTCCACCCTCCTTACAGCGTTTATTCTGCGCGGGAGCATGGCTATCTTATACCAATTATCTATGGCGGCAATGTTCCTGCGCCGCGTCAAGCAGCATGGATACGTGTTCATCATCCAGCGTATAGAAAATGTTTTTACCATCCTTGACATAGCGCACCAAGCGCTGACGGCGCATGATGCCCAACTGGTGGGACACCGCCGACACCGTTTTGTCTAGCGCTTCCGCAATATGTCCGACGCATACCTCTTTGTCCCTTAACAAAGCGAGTATGCGTATCCTATCTGGATCGCCGAATACCTTTAAGAATTCAGCCAGCCGTTTGGCTTCTTCGCTCTCCATGGGCGAAAGCGTGATATCTTCCGAGCATCTTTGCATAAGCAACCTCCCTCACGACTCCACCGAGGCCATATCGGTCGGAGACCCTGTAAAAATGTACCGCGTTTTGGCAGCATTGTCAACGTGCGTTGCTCTGCGCCGCGTTGTTCTGGTATAATGAGGTATTATATTCCCCAAGGAGTTGCTATGAAAATCATCATTGCGCCGGACTCCTTTAAAGGCTCACTCTCAGCCTTAGAGGTGATTGAGTGTGTTCGGGAAAGCGCGCTTCATGCTTTCCCCGATGCCGATATTATTGAAGTCCCCATTGCGGACGGCGGTGACGGCACAGTGGCAGCGATGGTTCACGCCACAGGCGGCCGAACGTTTCAGACAACAGCGCGCGACCCGCTGGGTCGCGCCATCACATGCCAATATGGTGATGCCAACGGCACTGCCGTGATCGGTATGAGCGAAGCCAGCGGCCTTGCATTGCTTATTGACAAAGAACGCGACCCGCTTCAAACATCTTCACATGGTACCGGCGACTTGATTAAAAAGGCGCTGGACGACGGTTACCGGGACATACTCGTCGGCATAGGTGGCAGCGCCACCAACGACGGCGGCACAGGCGCGATGCAGGCGCTTGGAATGAAGTATTTGCGAGCGGACGGCAGCGAAATTGCGTACATGCACGGTGCGGAGCTGGAAAACATTGTGCGCATTGATGATGCGGCGCTGGACGGACGGCTCAAAGAAGCGCGTATCACCGTGATGTGCGACGTCACAAATCCGCTGACGGGACAAAACGGCGCGACATACGTCTACGGCCCGCAAAAGGGTGGCACGCCCGAAACGCTGCAACGCCTTGAAGCGGGCATGGAAAACTACGCAGCACTTCTCAATGCGTGGACAGGATACGACGCGGCCGGTGACGCGGGCGCAGGCGCCGCAGGCGGGATAGGTGCTGCGTTGCATGTGTTTGCGGGTGCGCGGCTTTGCCGCGGTATCGACGCAGTGCTGGATCTCGTCCAATTCGACGAGATAGTGAAAAGCGCCGATGTGGTGATTACAGGCGAGGGCCGAGTCGACAGCCAATCCGCATGCGGCAAGGTGATCCATGGCATCGCGCTTCGTGCCAAAGCGGCGGGCGTGCCCGTCGTCGTGATTGCGGGAAGCATCGGCGAAGGCGCGGAGGCCGTCTATCCATTGGGCGTAAACACGATCGTGCCGCTGCCCGATGCGCCGATGACACTGGAGCGCTGTCTGGAAAACGCTACGGAACTGATGCGCAAAGCCGCCGACAGGGTGTTTTCTTTGATCGGTATCGGCAGGAATATAACGCAATAATAAAATCGAGTAAGGAGAGACATTATGCCACTTGTGCGAGTCGAGATACTTAATGGTAAAACTGCAGAATATAAAAAGACATTGCTGCAAGCCATCCACGACGCCTTAAAATTATCATTACAAATCGAAGATGACGATCGCTTTGCGCGTCTCTATGAATTGGACGTGGATCACTTCGAGCACAGGAAAGCAAAAACGGATCGATTTACGCTTATCGAGTTGACTCTGCTTCCCGGCAGAAGCAAGGAGCTAAAAAGAAAAGTCATCAAGGAAATCACGCGGTTGCTGGCCGAACGACTTGAGATTTTAGCGACGGATATCATTATCATCATGCACGAGCCGCCATTGGATAATTGGGGCTGCTACGGTGAACAAGCCAGTGAGCTGAACATGACTTATAAGCTGGAATAGATATCAGTTCTGCCAATCATGGACACCGCCGTATTTCATGATTAAATAAAACGCTTCAGTTTTTATGGTCATTTGGTTGATATTCATATTCCTTGCATAGAAAAAGCCGCCTTGCCCAAAGCAAAGCGGCTTTATTAGATGTTACGGAGTCGGCGTCGGCGAGGGCGATTCCGTCGGTGACGGAGAAACCGTCGCTGACGGTGATTCATCGGGCGAGCCGCTCATTGTCAGCGTAATCACGCTGCCTGCCGCAACAGTTGAATTGGCAGCCAGCGACTGGGATACCACAACCGAACCGCCTTCGGTGTCACCGACAAAGATGATGTTAAGAGATATCAAATGATACTTTGATTCATCAGCCGATGCCCCAACAAAATTTGGCACCGTCACCGTTCCCGCAGGCTTAAACAAGAGCGTAATAGTCGTTCCCTCATCGACTTCCGTGCCCGGCGCTATGCTCTGGCTCCAGATCTCACCCGGCAGTACGCCGCCTGTGCCATCCTGTAAAAACACAGGAATCAAGCCCAGTTCTTCGCACATGACAATGGCTTTTTCACGCGTGATGGCGTTGTTATAGTTTCTGTCCTGCGGCCCAGTAAAGTCCGGCACGTAAATCACATTGCCCGCCGAAACCGTGATGTTGATCGTGGTCTTATAGCTCACGGATGTGCTGGTCTTATCCTGATAGATGATCGTCCCGCGCGGCTGGTTGCTTTTGGCTTCTGTCGCCGAAATTTTAATCCTTGCGCCCTGATCATTTAAGCCCTGAGCCCACGATTCAAGCGCGTCGCGCGTCTGCCCCACGTAGCTGGCCAAAACGATCTTATTTCCCAGTGAATAGGTGAGTTCAAGAAGTTTTCCGTCTTCATATACCGAGCCTTCTTCGATGCTCTGTGATATCAGCCTGCCCGTGGACGAGCTTGAATATTTCTCTGTAATCGTCACAGGCAAACCAAGCTCAGACGCCACAGCGGACGCCTGTTCCTTCGTGTAATCCGAGAAATCCGGCACCGTGATCATCTTGCCTTTGCTCACGACAAGCACAACCTCGCTGCCCTTGGCAATCATCTCATCTACCTTGACGCTTTGCGACATGATGGTTCCCGCTGGTACATAATCGTCGAATTCCTCTTTGACAGTCAGCGTCAGTCCATTCTCGGCTGCAAATGCATAGCACTCTGCAAGCGATTTCGTTTTGAAATCCGGCGCCTTTACAGTTGCCGCAGCTTCTTCGGCACCCTTGGAGACAATCACGTAGATGGGCGTATCGCGCCGCACCTCGTCTACCACCGTGTTGTCGTTTATCTCGTAACGAATCACCTGACCGGAAGGGATGTTGGCGCTGTATTCGGCGGTGATGCGCACCTTTGTCATGAAATTCTCATCTGCCCACGCCTGCACCTGGTCTGCCGTCATCGATTCCAGATCGGGCAGCGGCAGCGTAACGCTGAGATCGTGCCCCAGCGACACAACAAGCTTAATAAAGCTTCCTTTTTTTATCTTGCTGCCGGCCTGCACATCCTGCGAGATCACATAGCCTTCCTCCACCGTGTCGTCGTAAGCGCTCTCGGTGGTGATGATCATACCGTTCTCGTTGGCCCACAGCTGAGCGTCTGTCAGCTTTCCCTTCGTAAAATCCTTGACCTCGATACCGCCACCAAGAAGCAGCAATAGCACCACAATGATGACGACGAGAGCGCCGCCGCCCACAGCGATGGCTGTCACGAGCCGTTTGCGGTTGCTATCGTCCGGCCTCGGCGAGCGGGGTTCCTTGCGCTCTGGCTTCATAAAGCCGCTTTTTTGCTCATAATTAAACGACTTGGGCGATGAAATGTCCGCCGCTTTTTTTTCGGGCGCTGAAACCTCGCTGCTCTGCTCTCCGTCTTTTTTACTGTAGTTGCTCAGAAAGCTGTTGTTGTCGCTCATCGCTAAATCCCTTTCTAGTTTGTAATATCTCTTTTCCTAAATACCCAGATGGATATGAATGTGCATATCATCGACAGACCCATCAGCAAGCCGATGCCATATCCGAGGCTGATAGGAGCGCCGTTGCGTATCATTGTTTGTATTGCCGAATACTCTGCGTAGAACTGCGAAATCTGTACATAGGGTAATGGCGTCCATGCGATCCAGTGAGCCGCTTCGGTCCATGCCAGCATGCTCAGGCCTATAATGCAAGCCACAAAGCTGACAATCGGCACAGATATGGACACCGCCATATGCTTGGCAACCGTCGAAAGCATGAAGGCCACACAGTATCCAAATACGATGGATACGGCACACGCGAAGAACTTCGGAATAAAGTATGCAAAGAAACCGATTTCTCCTGATGCCGTGTAGTTCGGGAACGCATAGTCCGAGAACCCAAAGCAGATGCCGTTCGCAATGATATTTAGTATCGTGCCCGCGATATAGATGCCGAAGCAGACCAAAAGCGCCGCCGCGAACTTAGACATCAGTATCTTGGTGCGCGTTTTCGGGCGAATCATCAGCAAACGGATGGTGCCAAGTTGGAATTCGCTCGCCATGAGCCAACCGCCGAGAACCACCGCGAACAGTGCCACATAAACCGAGTAATAAAGGAAGTTGTACGTCTGGTTTCGAGATCCGGCAGGCTCAAACTTCATATCCGGCTTGTCAGCGTCAAGAGAATTCTGCGCAATAAGTATCTGGTTGTTGAATCCGTCGATTTGCGTCTGCAATGCTGCCTTATACCGCGTATAAGTTTTGTACTGCTGCGCCAGATACGGCTCTTTATTGTAATCTTCTTCGCTCAGTATCGTTGTATACTGAAGCTGATTGTTTGCATCCTCAATGCTCGCAAGGGCTCTGTTCTGCCATATATCCTCGCCCGGCACAATGTGTTTCTCCAGACGATACTCCAACATCGGAATATTATTTGTTTCAATAAGTTTGATCTGCTTTTTAAGATCCTCAATATACCGGCTTAAGTCTTCCTCTTGATCCGGATGTTCTAGAATCGTCTTTTCCTGAATCTCGATCTGTTCTTCGTTACTCTTAATCTGATTCTGTTGCTGCTCAATGCTGATTGCAATATATTCTTCAAAGTTATTGTTCTCAATCACTTCATAGAGTCGGTTAAAATAATCATCCGCTTTTTCTATTTCAGCTTGGCGCTCCTGCGGCGTGATGTTTATGTATACATCGTCAAATGTCTCGGTATTCACACCGCGGCGATAATTGAGCGCTTCAATGAGAACGTCTCTGTCTGTTGTCCCTGCTTTTTCATATATAAACTTTTCGTACAGCATGTTGGTATCCCACACAAGATTCGTGCGGTAATCTTCATAGGTCGTGACCACCTGCGCCACCCGCAGATAGTATTGGAGCTCCGCTTCGCCCATATCAAGAGCAATATCCATCGCTTCCGGATGCGTGAAAAACGAGGTGTCCATATAGCTCTCCATTTGAGACAGATCCTGAATGTTCCAATAAAATGGATTGTCAGGCATAATGGTAACACCGTCCACTGTGAGGGGTTCCTCACCGTTGTCATAATAGCCGCCATAGCCGCCATAATACATTGCCTTCTCGTACATAATGGGGCCGCCGGGATAAGATGTACCCGAAGAATTCATCGATATTGCCCCGATAATCGGTATCGCGATGCTTAGCACCAGGATAAGAATTCCGATAATAAGCAGAAATTTCGATCTGAATATATTTTTCATTTCCAATGCGGTTTGTTTTATAAAACTCATATCATTAACCTCTCTTTGCTATCTGATCTGCGTCTTGGTGCCGGTCGTCATCGAAATGAAATCCTGCTCCAACGTTCTTTGTGACTGGTTCACAGCATAGATGTCGATGCCCTTGTCCATGAGCGCGCGGATAAGCCCAGGTATCTGGTCGCGCTTCATCACAACAGTCACACCGCCGTTCACTTGCTCGCAGTTCGCTTCCAATCTCTTGAAATAATCAAAGGTCTTTTCTTTGTCGCTTGTCACAAAGTTGTAGCTGTAGATTTCCTCTTCGTCTGATTCTCTGACCTGTTCGATGGTTTTCTCACCGATGATCACGCCGTTGTCGATGATGTAGATACGGTCGCACATGAGCTCCATTTCAGAGAGCAAATGGCTGGATACGAATACGCCGACGCCCGCGTTTTTAGAGAGGTATTTAAGCAGATCTCTGAGTTCTTTTATTCCGATAGGATCCAGTCCGTTTGTGGGCTCGTCCAGCACCAACAGCTTGGGGCGGTGCAGCAGCGCCTGTGCCAGGCCAACACGCTGTCTCATGCCCAGCGAATACGTCTTCACCTTGTCGCCAATACGGCCTGCCATTTTGACAAGCTCGACCACTTCGTCGATTTGCTTGTCCGTGTCCCCTTCATACATTGAGGCAAAATACTCAAGGTTCTGTCTGCCCGTCAATCTCTTGTAAAGATCGGGGTTTTCAACAATGCCGCCGACATTTTTCATAGCATTCTCGAAGTCCTTCACAATATCGTGTCCGCAGACTGTGATCTGCCCCGACGTGATAGAAAAAAGACCCATGATCATTTTAATAGTCGTGGTTTTACCCGCGCCGTTTGGCCCCAAAAAGCCTACGATCTCGCCTGAATTCACGGTTAAAGATATATCGTCCAATATCTTCTTCTTTTTTATCACCTTTGCCAGGCTTTCAATCTTTAAAAGCTCCAATGAAATATCCTTTCCCGCGCAAAATGCACAGATAGTTTTTCTATTAGACGTACATAAAATAAAAATGTTCCATCTATTTGAATTATTATAACAAAAAAATGAAGAAAAAAGAATGCCTCTTTGCATACTCTAAGTACAAAGGCCGAATGATAGCAAGGAATGATTAAAAAATCTTAATCGACCTAGCTTTCATCCGGCACGCAGTGACATTACTCATGCGACTTATTAACGAATTCTCATAAATGTGTAAAAAAAGCCAAGGGTGATCGAATCGTCCCCAGTTTTCTCTGATAATTGTGTCGTTAGCTTGGCCACGTACTCTTTGGCCTGTTTTGATAAACCTGCTCGACCGTATAAAAACCTTCTTTAATGATGATATCGTTTATGTTCTCGATGGTTACGGGAGTGGGTTCATAAACGATATACGGCACATCATATGTTCCGTCATTGATGGTGCTTTGATCATCCAGACTCTCTCCCAGCGCCATTTTTACAGCAATCTCAGCTGCTCCTTCGGCCAGCACACTGATGGGCTTATATACCGTCATGTTTTGTGTGTTTTCCACAATACGCTGGCACGCTCCCAGCTCTGCATCCTGCCCTGTGACATACACGCTCCCTGCAAGCTTGTTTTCGCTCAGCGCGTTGATGGCACCTTCCGCAAGTCTGTCATCCCCGGCAATGATGGCGTCAATATGCACACCTTCGCTGATTTTTGCGCTGACATAATCATAGGCCACCTCATCACGCCACGCATCAATAAATGTTTTCCCCACCACAACGATGCGTCCGTCGTCAATGTAAGGCGACAAAACCTCATAGCAAGCATCGTTGATCATAAATACGTTGTTATCCGTTTCGGGTCCGTTGAGAATCAGATAATTACCTTCGGGTACGTTCTCTACCGCTTTTTGTGCCATCAGGCGCCCCACCGCATAGTTATCAAAAGAAATATACAAGTCCACATCGGCGTTTGTAATGAGCCTGTCATAAGCGATAAACTTCACATTTTGGCTTTTTGCATACTTAACAACGTCTCCAAGCGTTTCCTTATCATAAGCCACCACCGCCAATACATCCACGCCCTGATCAATCATGTCCACACAAATCTGTTTCTGACGCTCACTATCTTCATAGCCATTCTGAACAATCACTTCTCCGTCCAGTTCTTCCACTTTGCTTACGAAAATGTCTCTGTCCATTGCCCATCTTTCAACAGTCATCGTATCCGTAATAAAGCCGATCTTGATTTTGCCATCATCATTTTTATAAGCTTGCGTGGATTGACACCCAGTTGGCAATATAAAAAGCAATGCAAGCAGGAACATCATGCTCTTCTTCATATAAACCTCCCTTAGATTTGCTTTTGGTAGGTCGACGGGGATACACCTTCGAATTTCTTGAAAAGTCTGCTGAAGTAGTTTGGGTCACTGTATCCCGACATGTAGCAGATCTCTTTTATGGATAGATCACCCCTTCTCATTAAGTTCTTTGCGTTCTCCATGCGTATAGCTGTGAGTTTTTCAATAAAGTTAATGCCCATTTCCTGTTTGTAAAGCCGGCTGAAGTATTGAGGGCTGATATAAAGTTCTTTGGATATATCGTCGAGCGTGAGTTCCTGATTGAAGCGCTCATTTATGATTTTGTTTGCTTTATCAACGATATAACCGATTGTCTTTTCCTTCGAGCGGCTGATACGGCGTGCGATGCCGCCGATCTTTTCGATCAGCATCTGCTCAAATTCAAGACGGGATGTGCAGCCAAGAAGCTGCGTTAAGTAACTGGAATACTCAATGCATTGATCGTTCTCAACGCCGTTTTCAATGGCCAGGCGGTGGGCCACAATGACTATCTCAATCAGCCTGTTACGCACACCTTCCTGTCCCATTATATTATTATATTTATTGAACATGTCTGTCAATATGGAAAGACAAAGCTGCGGATCTCCTTTTTCAATGGCCTTGATAAGCCTGTTCTCCTCTGCGAACATTTCAAAACCCGCATTCGAAATATTGGGAGCAATATCGTCAATATGAATAACCCTTAGGCCCTCGGTATGATTAAGCGCCTTAAGCGCTTCCTGATAGGATATCAGAATATCCCTGTCACTATGGATTTTACCGATACCGACCTTGAATTTCATATTGTATTTATTCTCAATCTTGCGAACAATGCCTTCAATATGAGTGATGGCCTCAACGCGCTGAGAGTATTCATCCTCTTTATTCTGTGCCACATAAACGACAACTCTGTCCAGCATGACCGGCCCCACGATGCACTTGCTTTTATACTTCAAGCAGTCACGGAAAAAGTTATAGAACTTCTGATATTGGACACTGTCGCCCAGAGCCACTTCATCGCTGTGATGCGATTTTTCTCCGAATGTGAGTATGAATATATAGCCGGTCTCACATTGAATATCAAAGAGCTCTTTATATCGCCCGATGTCTGCCTCCTGAGAAAGCAGCAGCGAGTAGATAAAGCTGTGTTCCAGCACAGAAAGCATCTTGTCCAGCTTTTCTTTCGTTTCCAGCTCCTGATCGAACTTGCGTCTTTCCTCATCCAGCTCACGCGCAATCCGTTCCAGCGTTTCGACAAGCCGCGCCCTGTTTACAGGCTTGGTCAAATATTCGCACGCACCCAGCTCCACAGCTTGCTGCGCAAACTCAAAGTATTCGTAAACCGACATGATGACGAATTTGATGTTGTTATGTATCTTTTTGATTTCCTTGACGGCCTCAAGACCGTTGATTCCGGGCATGCGAATGTCCGTTAATATAATATCCGGCCGCTCCATCCGTACCTTTTCGATGGCTTCACGGCCAGACCTGGCCGTCTGAGTCACCTGTATGTTACCGAATTCGTTATCGACGATATGCTTGACCGATTCTATGACGATCTGCTCATCATCAAACACCATGAGGCTATACATTCGCTGATTTCTCCTCTCCGGTCGGATATTGGAATTGCATGTAGCGAGGAAGCTTTAAAATAATTTTTGTTCCGTTGTTCGGGCTGCTTTCGATATCGATCACATCATCGGTGCCGAAAAACAGCCTCAGACGCTGAACCACGTTGGCAACGCCAATGCCGGTTGTATGTCCTGTCTTTTGGTTTTCAAATACTTCGCAGTTTAAAACACGCTGACGGGTATGTTTGTCCATTCCCACGCCATCGTCCTCAATAATAATGTATACATTATCCTCGTCGCCTCCGACGGATATTGCGATTGTACCCCCCTGTTCCAAATTGCCAATTCCGTGTATTGTCGCATTTTCCACGAGCGGTTGAATGATCAGCGGGGGGACATCAAGCTCCAACACACTGCAATCGATGTTGTAGTTAAATTTAATAATATCGCCAAAACGCACATAAATCAAATTACTGTAAGCACGAATCGAATCGATTTCCTCTTTCAGCTTGACCTTTCGGCTCAGACTTTTCACATTGTAACGAAACATCTTTGAAATATCATCCAAAAAGCCGGAGGTGCGCTCGGCGCCTTCTAGCATAGCAAGCTGAACGCCCGCGTTAAGCGTGTTGAACAGAAAATGAGGATTGATCTGCATTTGCAGCGCTTTAATCTGCGCATCAACGAGCAGCGATTGTATTTTGAGATTCTCTATTTGTTGCTCCAGGAGCTGTGATTCGGTATCCGCTTTGTCATGCAGCTTGGCAATGTAATCCTTAATGCTGTGCTTCATGGCATTAAACGCATTGGCCATGATGCTAAGCTCATCCTTTGAATTAACGACTTCAATATCTTCAATATCAAAGTTGCCCTTGGATATCTCTCCGGCTGATGACGCCAGCTTGGTGATGGGCTGTGTCATCTTATAAGTCATGTTCGTGATCATGATAATGTTTAGAAGAATAACGGAAATAATCAGCACGATATTCGTAAAGCCCAGCTTACTCAAGTCCTCCGACATGCCCAGATACTGCATCGTGTTAACGCGCACCTTGCTTAGATTTAATCGGTCTGCATACGTTTTGATATAATCTGCAATCTGATTGGCATGTGAATACTGTTCGATGTATTGATCGGCATTGCCAAGGCGCTTGCTTTCCACCGCCGATTCCGTTTCTTCAATATACGACTCCACCATATTCGATATGTCTTTATATATCAAGTCATCCTGATCATATATACCCTTTGTGTCATCATACATGATAGCCGCCTGATCTCGAAAAGCGTCTCTCGTTTTGTAGTATTCCAATAAACTGTCCGAGTTGTCTGTGCTTAAATAATTTGCCAGATTCTCATCCACGCTTTCCATTGTTTGAATAAACTCTTCGACAAGAACGTTTGCGGAGAACATATCGTCCATCTTCGATATAAGATTACCGGATATCATCAAAATAAACACGCTCGTGATACTCATGAGCACCGTCGTCAACACATAGACAAAAATCATCCGTGTCCTTATACTACTAAAAACTTTACCGCCCAATAGGTTTATCTTCTTCATTTTCATGGCTTTACATAGGAGGATATATTGTCCGCCGTATAAGTACTTGTATTAATATCCTTATAGGTGGTGCTAAACGTATCCCCCATACTTTCAAAAAGTACTCTTACACTTTGATAACCTGCGTTGTAGCCATTCCTGTTCAGCACGCCGAATATCACACCTTTTTTTATATAATCAATGATCTCCGGCGTGACGCCCGTTCCCACAATATAGACCTTACCCACAAGGTTGCGCTCTCGTATCACATTCGCCGCAGATACGGTATCCTTTGCATTGGTGCACAAAATCACATCAATATCAGGATGTTCGTTAAGCGTCGTGCGTATCTGATCTTCCGCGCCAAGCAGATCGCTTGTCCCATACAATGTGCTTGTCAAATTGATAGAGCCTCTTCTAATGCCGTTGTTCATATTCTGTGTGGCGGAGTCCGTTGCATTATCACCGCTTTTTTTCTCAGAAAGAATAATAGCCAGATCAACCGGGGCATCACTGCCCCCCAACTGAGAAATCAGGTCGGCAGCGTCTACGCCAAACTCGTAGTAATTGGTTCCGACATATACCACACGATTGTTGTCGGATGTATCATAATTACCCACCACAACGTTGATACCGGATTCGGTGGCTTGCTTAATGGCAGCGTTATATTTCTCCGTGCTTTCACCCGCCACAATAATTCCATCCATTTGTGATTGGTTAGCAATATGGATATACTCAACAATCTGGTTATGACTTTCCGGTTCGGAAACTTCATTAAACTCGATAGCGACGTTAAAATGCTTTCCGGCCACAGTCGCCCCTTCTTTGAATTCCTGCCAGTAGATATCATCCTGCGTATTCACAATCAATGAAAAATAATAATCCGGGTAGTTACGGAATTCATAAGCCGGTTGCTCATTCGTGTTGTCATTCATCCTCGAATAGTAGTAAAGCGACCCCGCTGCTGAAACAATCGTAAGGGCAGCTAGTAAACCAAATGCGACTTTATAAACCCATTTCATGAGTCACTTCCTTTACATATCTGCTTATATCAAAGCTGCTTCTCATTCGCGTACAAAGAATTGAGTCATAAAGCTTATTGCCGAAACAGGTATCAAGCAACAGCATCGGGCTGGTTCCAACCATTCCATACTGATTTGCTAACGGTTCTGTCTGGTCGAAACCCACTGCGATATCATACCCGGTCAGCAAATTAAATATTTCCTTCGTCAGCGTTTGCTCTTTTAAATCGATAACGATCATGTACTCAACATCATGTCGGTTCCATTTTCTAACTTGAAACCCAAAAAAGAATTGTGGATTTGCGGGTATTCTTAACGTCAAAGGTTCTATGCCCTTTTGGCGCAAATCCTCCAACACTTCGAGACCAGTCTTTTCGGTAACGCGCTGATTTGTATCAATCAATAATACAGCATTGTTGTTTTGGTCGCTTAGCACTTTGTTGAGCAAATGAAAGCGGAAAGAATCTTTATCTTCTACATTTAAATAATCGACACGGGTTTCGCCGATCTTATTTTTAGATATTTTGACTTTCATTTTTGCGAATCCTGCCTTATAATCTGATATTCAACTGGCTTAGAAGTGTGTAATATCTATTATAGCATAACATAATAGCAAGTAAAAGGTTACTCCTGTAATAGTACAGAATGGCCTGCAGAATGGCTGCACACCGGCAACCATTCTTCAGGCCATATCTATTTCCTTATCAGTCAGAAACGTGCAAGTAATTATTACCTTACCTTGATTTCGACTTGGTGTACGTATCGAACGCCACAGCAAGCAGCACGACGAGTCCTTTAGCAATCAACTGCAGGAAGACGTCAAATCCGAGTATGGACATACCGTTGTTCATAACGCCCATGATGAAACCACCCACCATGGCGCCCCATATCGTACCGATACCGCCGTAAGCGGAAGCGCCGCCGATGAAGCACGCGCCGATAGCATCAAGCTCAAAGTTCTGTCCCACGTTGGGCGAAGACGCATTCAATCTTCCGGCCGTCACAATGCCCGCAACCGCCGCGAGCAGACCCATGTTCGAATACACCAGAAACATCATTTTTTTGGTGTTGACACCCGAAAGCTCCGCCGCCTTGATGTTGCCGCCCATGGCATAAAGGTGTCGCCCGGCTATCGACTTGGTCGTGATAAACGTATAGATTACGTATATGACAGCGACGATAATCAGCAATATCGGTATGCCTTCATCCATCGCCAGCCAGTAAGAGAATAAATTGATGATAATGAAGAACGCAATGGCTTTTGCCATGACCGAGCCGAACGAGGCCGCTTCATATCCGCGCGCCAGCTTTCTTCTTCTGTTGAAAAACAAATACGCCACGAGAGTAACAGAAAGAACAAGGCCAACAATCAGTGTCGTGACGTTCAAGGACTGCACTTTGTTTTGCAGCTGCAGCAAATTGCTGATTCCCAAAAAATCAGGAACGGTACCCGGCGGCGCTATATCCGGAACCGAGCCCGATCCGATCGTTACATAGAGCTTCGGAAGTGGCAATGTCTGGCCGTCCAGTATGATGTTATTGAGACCCCGGAAAGTCAGCATGCCGCTTAGTGTGGTGATGAACGGCGGCACCTTGACAAACGCGATCCAAAAGCCCTGCCACATGCCGGCCAGCAAACCAGTTAAAAGGCTGATAATGATCGCCAGCCATGCGGGAAGTCCCAGCGTCGTGCCCATCAGTCCCGACATCGCACTGACCAGCGCCACCTGCGCTCCGACTGAAAGGTCAATGTTACCGCCGGTCAGTATGCAGAGCATCATGCCGATCGCCAGAATAAAAACATAGCTGTTTTGGCGCACCAGCATCGATATGTTTCTTGGCCAAATCAAGCTGCCCTTTGTCATAAATCCGAAAACGATCATGATCACAAGCAGGGCCATCAACATCCCATATTGCTTCATGTTTCGGTTCATGTATTCTTTTACTTTGTTCATTTTCTATTCCCCCTGTTGCTTTCAGCAGAGCTTTTAATAATCGTCGACATGATGCCCACCTGCGTCGCTTCACTGGTCTGCATCTCACCAACAATACGGCCTTCGTTCATAATGTATAAACGGTCTGAAATTCCTAGAATTTCAGGTAACTCAGAAGATATCATGATCACGCATTTCCCTGCTTCCGCCAGCTGAAGGATGATCTTGTATATCTCATATTTAGCTCCCACGTCTATACCTCGAGTCGGTTCATCCAGTATCAGCACATCGGGATTCGCAAATATCCATTTGCTTAAAACCACCTTTTGCTGGTTACCGCCCGACAGGTTGCCCGCCTTTTGGAACACGCTTGAGGATTTAATGCTGAGCCTTTCGCGATATTCTTTGCCAACGATCATTTCCTCATCGTCGTTGACAACCGAGCCCTTGCTAATCGCTTTCAGGTTGGCAAGAGTAATATTCTTCTTGATATCCTGAATCAAGATAAGCCCTGCTGTTTTTCTGTCCTCGGTGACATAAGCGATACCATTGTCTATCGCCTGACCGACTTTGTGCAGCACAATCTCTTTTCCGTCTTTTATGAGTGAGCCACTGATTCTTTTGCCATAAGTTCTGCCGAATATGCTCATGGCCAGCTCTGTTCGGCCCGCGCCCATCAGCCCTGCAAGCCCGACGATCTCGCCCTTACGCACATTAAGATTAACATTGTCAATTACGACTCGCTCTTCGTCCAGGGGATCATGCACCACCCAATTCTTGATCTCGAACCCGATATCGCCGATTTTTGCTTTATGTCTAGGGAAACGATCCATCAATTCGCGCCCCACCATGCCTTTGATAATCCGCCCTTCATTGACCTCATCATCGTTTTCCAACGTCTCAATGGTTTGTCCGTCCCTCAATACCGTGATGTGGTCTGAGATCTTGATCACCTCATGAAGTTTATGCGAAATCAGAATACATGTCATTCCCTGCTCTTTGTTGAGCGTTTGTAAAAGCTTGAGCAGATGGTCAGAATCATCGTCATTCAGTGCCGCTGTTGGCTCGTCGAGTATCAACAGCTCGCAGTTCTTAGACAACGCCTTTGCGATTTCTACCAACTGCTGTTTGCCGACACCGATATCCTTGATTAATGCGCTGCGTTTCTCTTTAAGCCCAACCTTCTCCATCATTTCGGTTGCCTTGGTGTTGGTTTCATCCCAGTTGATGACACCATTCTTGGCTCTCTCGTTTCCGAGAAAAATGTTCTCCGCTATTGTCATATACGGACTCAACGCAAGTTCTTGATGAATAATAGCAATGCCCGTATTTTCACTCTCGCGTATGTTTTTAAACTTACACTCTGTCCCCTTGAATATGATGTTTCCCGAATAAGAACCATAAGGGTGTATCCCGCTCAACACTTTCATCAACGTGGACTTGCCCGCTCCGTTCTCACCAACCAGCGCATGTATCTCGCCTTTTTTCACCTTAAATGTGACATCCTTAAGAGCGATGACACCGGGAAACTCTTTTGTGATATTATCCATTTCCAGTATGTATTCCGACATGCGACCACTCCTTGATTAAAACTTAAACCTCTAGTCATCATAAACAGTTCCCCAAAAGGCTGCGCTTTTCGAAGACCATTTAATCACACCCCAAAAAGCAGCGCTTTTCGGGAACCCTTAAAGTAAAATGGCGGCAGCAGTGCTGCCGCCATTCACACAATTTACGGATTATTCCGCATCCGGAATATCAGAGAGCTTATAGTATTCAGAATCAACAAGCAGTGCTTTCCAGTTGTCTTTGTCGGCAAACTGGATTTCGCAGTTGAACGAAGGGACCTTGACCACACCGTTGTCATACTCTGCGTTCACTGGCACTTCTGCTCCGGCAAGTAACGCGTCGGTCATCGCGATGACCTGCTGCGCAAGAATACGGGTATCCTTGAAGATAGACATCGACTGTTCGCCGCGGATGATCTGACCCACGTTGATCTTATCGCAGTCCTGCCCTGTGATGATCGGGAAAGGCTTATCGTCGGTTCCGTATCCAGAGCCCTTGAGCGAAGCGACGATGCCCTGTGCCAAGCTGTCGTTCGGGGAGAGCACCACATCGATGTTCTCATCCGCATAGTAAGCGGTCAGAAGATTGTCCATTCTGTCCTGCGCGCCCTGAGCTTTCCAGTTCGTGATCGCGATTTCGCCCGGATATTCAATCTGTTCGGATTTAACAACGAGTACGCCGCTGTCTATGTACTGCTGCAGCACATCCATAGCGCCCTGATTGAACAGTTTCGCATTGTTGTCGCCCGGGTCGCCGCCGAAGCATTCCATCGTGAAGGGGCCTTTTTCGCCATCGGCAAGGCCGAGCGCCTTTTCGATGAATTCGCCCTGCATTTTACCAACGCCATAGTTGTCAAATGTTGCATAATAGTCAACCGATGCGCTGTTTGTCAGCAGTCTGTCATAAGCAATGACGGGAATTCCCGCAGCCTTAGCCTGATCCAAAACGCCGCCCAGTGCGCCGCCGTCGATAGACGCGATAACGAGAACGTCCACACCCATGGTGATCTGGTTCTCAATCTGGCTGTTCTGCATAGGCTGTGTCTCATCGGCATACTGAAGGTCAACTTTATAGCCCTTGGCTTCTAAAGCGGCTTTCACGTTGGCACCGTCTTCGTTCCATCTCTGAAGAGACTTTGTCGGCATTGTCACGCCAACCAGTTTGCCTTCGCCAGAATCATCACTCTCAACAGGCTCAGCAGGCTCTTCTGCTGCAACGCTTTCAGAAACTTCCGGTTCAGCAGCCGGCGATTCCGCAGGAGCGGGAGCCTGACCACAAGCCGCAAAAGCAGCAACAACAAGAACCATCGCCAGTAAAAGACCAGCTATTTTTTTAGACATCTAGGGGTTCCTCCTTATTTTTGATGGGTTCATGATATCTAATAATATGCGTACGATGAATAGTGTAATTTATGATGGTCATGTTTTTTTTTAACTTTATTTTTTTACTTCTTTTGTAATCTGGACTTTTTTAGTGTTAAAAAAATCCTTGTTATGAGATATTAGAGGTGCAATTATTCATCACCGAAGGCAATTATGGCAGCCTTGCTTACCATAAAAAACCGCATCGGAGAAAAACTCTCCGATGCGGTTTAGTTGCTAAATAATCTATCTTTGATATGGATTATCCGAAAATAACCGAGTTGATAATCCCTTCAAGGTATTCCTGAGATCCGCTGGTGTTTGTTTTCACTTCGCCCATTTCCAGCGCATACTTTTCGAGTTCAGCGAAGGTGGCCTCGCCGCTGACGATCTTAGCGCCGATACCGGACTTATAACTCGCATAACGGTCTTCCACAAAATTGTCTATGCGGCCGTCTTCAATCAACTTATGCGCGATCTTGAAGCCGAGCGCCATGGTATCCATACCCACGATATAGCCACGGAACAGATCCTCAGGAGCGATAGACTCGCGGCGCAGCTTGGAATCGAAGTTGGTGCCGCCCTTTGTGAACCCACCGGCCTTAATGACTTCATACATGGCGAGCGCCGCGTCGTACACATTGGTCGGGAAGTTATCTGTATCCCAGCCGTTGAATGTTTCACCCTGATTCGCATCGATCGAGCCGAACACGCCGTTTTCACGCGCCACGCGCAGCTCATGTGCAAAGCTGTGTCCCGCAAGCGTCGCATGGTTGGCTTCCACATTCATTTTGAAATCGTTTTGCAAGCCGTATTTACGCAGGAACGCGAGCACAGTCGCCACATCATAGTCATACTGATGCGCCGTGGGCTCCATTGGCTTGGGCTCTATGTAAAGATCGCCGTCAAAACCGATGCTCTTCGCGTAGTCGCGCGCGAGAGTCAACATGCGCGCAAGGTTATCCTGTTCCAGTCCAAGGTTGGTATTGAGCAGTGTGGTGTAGCCTTCGCGCCCGCCCCAGAATACGTATCCGTCGCCGCCCAGCCTCTTGGTGCACTCCATCGCCTTTTTGATCTGCGCAGCGGCGTATGCGAATACGTCCGCGTTGCAGGATG
Source organism: Bacillota bacterium (assembly GCA_023399095.1). Taxonomy (GTDB): domain Bacteria; phylum Bacillota; class Clostridia; order Christensenellales; family SZUA-584; genus SZUA-584. The sequence continues at coordinate 8,294 of JAEWQS010000058.1, read as the reverse complement.
TCGCAGCGCCGTGCAGGAACCGCTTATTGCTGAAGCAATTGGCTGTTCCCCAAAGCAGCTTCTTGCCGGTATCCTTCATAAGGCTTTCCAGCAGCGTCACGTATTCATCCAGTATCGCGTGGCTTTCCGCCAGCGTATCGCCCTCGGGCGCCACGTCGCGATCGTGGAAGCAGTAATAATCGATTCCGAGCTTTTCCATAAGCTCAAAGCCGGCATAGGCCTTGTGCTCATATATTTCACGTGAGCCGCTGCCGCCAAAGCTTTTGTCCATGGTTCCCGCCATACCGAATATATCAGCACCGTTTCCGCCCAGCGTATGCCAGTAGGACATGGCAAACTTCAAATGCTCACGCAGTGTTTTACCGCCGATTTTCTCTTCGGGGTTGTAAAACTTGAACGATAAAGCGTCGCCGTCTTTTCCCTTGTATTCAATTTTGGAGATTCCGGAATAATACTCTTTCATAAATATAGACCTCATTTCTTTAGAATAGAATTTAAACTACCGATGTTGACCGTTAACCATTAATGGATTAGCAGCCTTTATCAACCTTAAATCTATTTTATCAACTGGCTATTTTTTCTGCCATATACGAGAATAGCAGTATTTTAACGATTTACCTATGCATGGGACAATAATCTCCATCCATGACTTCGTGTAGGATAATTTGCATGATAAATGATTTCGGGTTTGTTCGTTTATGAACGAATAAAAAGCGGCTCGTCACCAAGCCGCAAAATATAATTTGTATGCAAGATGGGTTTGGTTTTTTCCCATATCTTTTGGGGAGACCGAGAATTTTTGCGGAATTTCGAGTTCGCGGGGATCAAGTAAAACTGGTAAACTGGCAGAAATCCGTAGGTTTTGGACAAGCTCAGAAAAGAGCTACCTTTTCCCCACGATGCTCTCATAGTCGAACAACTCATCCATCTCGGTAAGCTCGTTGACCATAAACGCACGGATATACTCCTTATCGCGCGTGATGGAGTGAATGTAGTAGCCGTTTTTCAAGTAAAACGCCACGGATGAGCGCATGCGGCTGGCCGTATGCAGCGCAATCGCGCGCACACCAAGCTCAAGGCATTCACGGCGTACCTTCTCAAGAAGCAGCCCGCCGATGCCAAGCGACTGAAACTCCGGATCGACAGCGAGGCGCGAGAGATACGCGATGCCCTGATCGAGCACCTCAAAGCGCACCGAACCCGCCGACTCGTCGTCTACCTCACAAAGATACACATGCTTTTCGTTGATATCACGCCGTATCGCTTCGTCCGTTTCGTGCAGCGCAGCCACGTTTTCCTCGCGGCGAATTTCGCGCGCGTAATTCGTAAACGCTTTGCGTGTGATACGTTTGATATCAGCCAAATCAGCCTCATTGGCCTTTTTAAAAACGATACTCTCCATCATGATTTATACCCGTAATTGTAGGGGCGGGTTTCTATGCCCGCCCGCGGCATTATGTTTCGCGGGTCGGCGTGGAAACCGACTCCTACCTTTCAAATTGTGTTTATCCGCATCCGTTAGGGGCGATCATTGATCGCCCGTGCATGTACATTGACGCGGGCGGCCAATGGCCGCCCCTACATTGTTCCCTATTTCATCAGCAGCGCCATCACGGCTTTCTGCGCGTGCAGGCGGTTTTCGGCTTCGTCGAAAACCACGCTGTGCGGCCCGTCGATCACCGCTTCGGTGACCTCCTCGCCCCTGTGCGCGGGCAGGCAATGCAGGAAGATAAAATCTTCCTTGCAGCGGGCAGTCAGCTTTTCGTTCACCTGATAATCACTGAAATGCTTGTATTTATCCTGTGCGCCGCTCTCCTGCCCCATGCTTGCCCATACGTCGGTGTAAACCGCGTCCGCATCTTCCACTGCTTCATTTGGATCGTGCGTAATCACGATTTCTGAACCGCTTTGCGCCGCGGCCTGCTTCGCCGCCGTCAGCACATCGGCGTCCGGGTCGAAGCCCTCGGGGCATCCCACAGCAATATCAAGACCCAGCTTCGCGCAGCCCACAAGCAGCGAATTTGCCACATTGTTGCCGTCGCCGATGAACGCAAGCTTGCCGGTAAAGCTACCTTTATGCTCATAGTATGTCATGAGGTCGGCAAGTATCTGGCACGGATGCAGCATGTCTGTCAGGCCGTTGATCACGGGGATAGTGCCGTACTTGGCGAGATCCTCGACGTCGCTTTGGGCAAATGTGCGGATCATGATGCCGTCTACCATGCGCGAGAGCACCTGTGCGGTGTCGCTGATGGGCTCGCCGCGCCCCAATTGTATGTCGTTGCTGCTTAAAAACTGCGCGGTGCCGCCCAGCTGATAAATGCCCGCCTCAAAGGACACACGCGTGCGCGTGGAGCTTTTGGTGAATATCATCGCAAGAATCTTGCCCGCGAGCAGCGGCGGGCGCAGCCCTTCCTTGAGCTGTTTTTTAAGCTTAAGCGCAAGACTCAGCACCTGCATAATCTCGTCCGGTGTGTAGTCGGACAGGCGCAGCATGTGCTTTTGCGCGAATTCCTGTTTTGGCTGGTAGCTTAGCAGATCGATCATTTTAAGTCTCCTCATTTATATTTCAATATGTCAGATATTCATGAAGCGGAATTTGATGCTCCTCGATATCCTTTGCGGTCATCACGGACAGCAGCGCACCCAGCGTATCCATCGATGTGATGCACGGCACGTTGAACTCCATCGATGTGCGCCGGAGTATGAAGCCGAGACGATCTAAGAGCTTGCCTCGCGTGGGCGTGTTGATCACCATGGATATCTTCTTATCCTTCAGCGCACGCACCGCTTTTTCCTTGGTCAGCAGCTCACAATCCAGTCCTTGTTCAGAGAAGTAATCATACGTCTTATCCGTGCAGGTGATGGCAAAGCCCATGTCCTTCATCTGCCGCGCGAAGTCTAGTGCTTCTTCCTTGTCACGGTCGGTAATCGAGAACAGTATGGGCGCATCGTCACGCGGCGGCTTCACACCGGAGGCCACGAAAGCCTTCTTCAGCGCTGCCAGATAAGTCGTGTCCGTCCCCATCACCTCGCCCGTAGATTTCATCTCGGGCCCTAAGAAAATATCGACGGTGGTCAGCTTGGAGAACGAGAACACCGGCGCTTTGACCGTAATCAAACGGCTCTCCTTGTAAAGCTGCGTCTTGTAGCCCATGTCTTTGAGCGTTTCGTCCATCATGATACGCGTGGCGGTGGCCACCATAGGCACGCCCGTCACCTTGGAGAGAATGGGCACGGTGCGGCTGGCACGCGGATTTACCTCAAGTACATACACCTTGTTTTCGGAGTCGATGACGAACTGGATGTTGTACAGTCCCTTGATACCCAGCTCCAGACCGATGCGAATGGCATAATCCACGATGGTATTCTTTGTCTCAAGGGAAAGCGTCTGCGTGGGATACACCGCAAAGCTGTCTCCCGAATGCACGCCAGCGCGCTCGATGTGCTCCATCACGCCGACGATCAGCGAATCGGTGCCGTCGCAGATGCCGTCGATCTCGACCTCTTTGCCCAGCACATATTTGTCGATGAGCACCGGATGCTCGGGCGAAATCTTCGCCGCTGCAAGCATATATTCTTCCAGCTCTTTTGTGTTGTAGACGATTTCCATGGCGCGCCCGCCCAGTACGTATGACGGCCGCACAAGCACCGGAAAACCGATTCGTTCTGCGATGGTGATTGCGCTGCTAATTGAAAACGCTGTCGCGCCCGCGGGCAGCGGTATGCCCAGCTTTTCGAGCACTTTGAGAAAGCGGTCTCTATCCTCCGCGCGGTCAATGCCGTCCACGGATGTGCCGAGAATGTTCACGCCCACTCTGTTAAGCGGCTCCGCTAAGTTGATCGCCGTCTGTCCGCCGAACTGCACGATCACGCCCTCGGGCTTCTCGCGCTGAATCACGTCCAGCACGCATTCGCGCGTCAATGGCTCGAAATAGAGCTTGTCGGAGGTATCAAAGTCTGTTGACACCGTTTCGGGGTTGGAGTTGATGATGATCGACTCATACCCAAGATTGTTGAGTGCGAGCACAGAATGCACCGAACAGTAATCGAACTCGATGCCCTGCCCGATACGAATCGGACCGCTGCCCAGCACCACAACTTTTTTTCTGCCGCTGTCGCGCGATTCGTCGACGCTGTCGTAACATGAATAATAATACGGCGTCTTGGCCTCGAATTCACCTGCGCAGGTGTCCACCATTTTGTAAGTGGGCTTGATGCCCAGCGCATTTCGCAATGCCTTGACGGCGGCTTCCTGAGAGCCCACAAGGTTTGCGATGTAGCTATCGCCGAAGCCGTATTTCTTGCACTTTTTCAGTAGCTCCACACTCAGCGTGTCGATCGTGCAGCTTTTCAGCTCTTTTGCAATTGTGACGATGTTTTTAAGCTTGCTGATAAAAAACTTGTCAATTTTCGTGATGTCAAATATCTCGTCTATGGTGTAACCGCGATCCAGCGCCTCGGACACCACGAATATGCGCTCGTCGTCGGGGTTTTTGAGCGAGTTATCGATCTCTTCCTTGCTCCACTTGGATATGCTCTTCATACCGAGTTGATAATCAAGCTTCACGTCGAGGCTGTCAATCGCCTTGAGCAGCGATTCTTCGATATTGCGCCCAATCGCCATCACCTCGCCTGTCGCCTTCATCTGCGTGCCCAGCGTACGCGTAGCGGTGACAAATTTGTCAAACGGCCAGCGCGGCACCTTGGTGACCACGTAATCCAGCGCGGGTTCAAAGCAGGCGCACGTTTCGCCTGTGATGGGGTTCGTGATCTCATCGAGCCCAAAACCCACCGCAATTTTGGCTGCGGCGCGGGCGATAGGATAACCCGTCGCCTTGGAGGCGAGCGCCGACGAGCGGCTCACACGCGGATTCACCTCGATCACCACATAATCATAGGTATCGGGGTTGAGCGCATACTGAACATTGCAGCCGCCCTTTATCTTTAGCGCGCGTATGATCTTGATGGACGCGCTCCTTAGCATCTGATATTCCTTGTCCGATAGCGTCTGCGACGGCGCAACCACGATGCTGTCGCCCGTGTGGATGCCCACCGGATCAATGTTTTCCATGTTGCACACCACAATGCAGTTGTCTTTCGCGTCGCGCATCACTTCGTATTCGATCTCTTTATAGCCCGCGACACTCTGCTCCAAGAGCACCTGCCCGATCATCGAAAAGCTTAAGCCCTGCGCGGTGATATTTTTAAGATCGTCCATGTTATGCGCAATGCCGCCGCCCGTGCCTCCCAGCGTATAGGCGGGGCGGATGATGATGGGAAAACCCGCTTCTTCCGCAAACGCGACGGCCTGATCGATAGAGCTCACGATCACGCTGTGCGCGATCTTTTCGCCGATGCGCTCCATCGTGGCCTTGAACAGCTCGCGGTCTTCGGCAAGCTTGATGGACTCAAGCGATGTGCCCAGCAGCTCGATATTCAGCTCATCGAGTATGCCGCTTTCGGCAAGCTCCACAGCCATGTTGAGCCCTGTCTGTCCGCCGAGCGTGGCGATGATGCCCTGCGGGCGTTCCTGCCGCAATATCTTGCTCACCGTTTCCAGCGTGATGGGCTCAATATACACACGGTCAGCCATTTCCTCATCCGTCATAATCGTCGCCGGATTCGAGTTGATGAGCACCACTTCGTAGTTCTCTTCGCGCAGCGCCTTGCAGGCCTGTGTGCCCGAATAGTCAAACTCCGCCGCCTGGCCGATCACGATCGGGCCCGAGCCGATCACGAGTATTTTTGATAGATCCTCTCTTTTGGGCATTTAAGCTCCTCCGGTGCCGTCAGACAAGCAGTTTTTTCAGCGTGTCTGTCAGGCTGTCGATATGGCTTTTCTGTATCACATACGGCGGCAAAAACCGCAGCACATTCGCGCCCGCCGTTGCCGTCACGAAGCCGCACTCCAGCAGCTTCTTCTTCATATCCAGCGAGGAGACGCAGGCGTCAAGATCGAGACCTTGCATCAAGCCGTTGCCTCGCACCTCAAGAATTGTCGGGCACTCTTCTTTGAGCGCCAAAAGCTTCTCTTTAAAGTAAGCGCCCATCTCCCTGACGTGATCCAATATATCGGTATCCAGCAGCTTGTTTGTCACATAATAGGCCGCCGTGCAGGCCAAATAGTTACCGCCGAAGGTGGAACCGTGATCCCCCGGCGCAAACGCCTTTGCCGCCTTGCCGCGTGCAAGAAAAGCGCCGAGCGGCACGCCCGCACCCAGAGATTTTGCGAGTACAACGATATCCGGTATCGCGCCGAGCGCCGGTGACGCAAGCAGCGCACCTGTGCGCCCCATACCCGTCTGTATCTCGTCCGCGATCATCAAAGCGCCGTGTTTGTCGCACACCTTCCGCACTGCTTGGAAATATTCGCTTGTCATGGCAATTATACCGCCCTCACCCATGATGGGTTCAATGAGTACCGCGGCGGTTTTGTCACTCACAGCGGCTTCCAAAGCGGCAATGTCGTTGGGCGGCACATGCGTGAAGCTTCCCATAAGTGGCTCAAACGCCTCATGGAATTTGCTTTGTCCCGTCGCGGCAAGCGTCGCTAACGTGCGCCCGTGGAAGCTTCCCTGCATGGTGATATACTCTGCGCGCGGCTTCCCCTCGCCATAGTGGTATTTGCGCGCGAGCTTCAATGCGCCTTCAATCGCTTCCGCACCGCTGTTGCCCAAAAACACATTGTCGTAACCCGTGGCTTCGCAGAGCCGCTGCGCCATCTTCGCCTGCGTTTCGTTATAAAAATAGTTCGAGGTGTGTATGAGGCTGTTCACCGTATCGCAAAGCGCCTTTTTAAACCCCTCGTCTGAATAGCCAAGGCAGTTCACCGCGATGCCCGACAGAAAATCGGTATATCGCTTGCCCTCGCTGTCTATGAGATACACATCCTCACCCTTCACAAAGCTGACGGGTAGCCGTTTTCCGAACACAGGGCAATAATATTGTTCATCAATCTTCGCAATGTCTTCAACTTTCATCTCTTACTCCCTCACCATCGTGCCGATGCCGGTATCAGTGAATATCTCAAGCAGTATCGGATGCGGAATCGTACCATTCAGAATATGCGTGCGCTTCACGCCGTTTCTGATCGCCTTGATGCACCCCTCCACCTTGGGCAGCATGCCGCCTGAAATCACGCCCTTGTTGATATACTTGTATATCTCGTCGATTGAAATCTCGTATATCAGGGTTGCGGGGTCGCTCGGGTCGCTGCGGATGCCGTCGATGTCCGTTAAAAACATCAGCTTTTCCGCGCTCAGCGCTGCGGCGATATCTCCCGCGACGGTATCCGCGTTGATATTGTAGCTTTCGCCGTTTTCACCCACGCCGATGGGCGCGATGACGGGGATGTATTCATCCATCGCCAGCGTGTTTAATAGCTTGGTGTTGATCGATGTGATCTTGCCGACATGCCCCAAATCATAGCCATCGTCAGCAAGCATCTTTTCGGCCTTGATGAGCCCCGCGTCCTTGCCGCAAAGGCCAATGGCTTTTGCACCCGCAATACCAAGGTGAGACACGATATCTTTATTGATCTTGCCCATGAGCACCATCTGGACGATATCCATCGTGGCCGCGTCTGTCACACGAAGCCCGTTGTGGAACTCCGGCTCAATCTCGTATTTTTTGAGCATTTTGTTGATGTCGCCGCCGCCGCCGTGCACCACGATGGGGTTCATGCCCACATATTTTAACAACGTAATGTCTTCCATGATCTTTTCGGACAGCTCTTTGGAAAGCATGGCCGCGCCGCCGTATTTGATGACGACCGTCTTGCCCCAGAGCCGCTGAATATAAGGCAGCGCTTCTATGAGTATATTGGCCTTTTCAATAAATTTATCCATATTATAAATACCATCCTGTATGATTGAGTCCTTCGCTTTCGTCAAACCCGCAAAGGATGTTCATGTTCTGCACGGCCTGACCCGCCGCGCCCTTGATGAGATTATCAAGGCACGACACGATGACAAGGCGTCCGGTGCGTTTATCAAGCACAAAGCCGATCGCGCAGTTGTTGCTGCCCGTCACATGTTTGATCTCGGGCAGTGTGCCGCCGCAGATTTCTACAAACGGCTCATCTTTATACATGGCGTATGCGTCCGCGATATCAGCGTCCGTGATGCCCGTCTTGGGCGTCGCATAAATCGTGGATATGATACCGCGCTTGATGGGCAGCAGATGCGGTGTGAATGAAATCACCACGGTATCGTTCGCTGCCAAAGACAGCTCCTGCTCGATCTCCGATGTGTGACGATGTGTGCCCACACTGTACGCCTTGACGGATTCGT
>JAEWQS010000038.1 GCA_023399095.1 Bacillota bacterium | reverse complement strand
CGGTGATTGCGGTATTACCGTCAATATCCTTGATCTCCAGCACAGCGGGCGTGAATATGGCCGCAAAAACAGCGCTGGCATCCTCTTCCTTGCTGGGAATCTCAACACGGATTCTGTCGCTGCCCTGCAGGACAACCGTGGCTTCCGTATAGCCCTTTTCATCGAGCCTTTTTCTGAGCACACCCAATGTGGTGTCCATTTTGCTCTGGAACTCGTCTGGGGTCAAATCACCTTGCACGGCCTGATAAACCGCGTAGCCGCCGCCTGTTAAATCGAGGCCGAGACTAACCTGTTGGTAGAGCGGATCCATTTTGTATATGCCGACCTGAAAGCCGGTCATACCGAAATAAACCGCAACGCTGAAGATTAAAACGATAACCACCAGCCATATTATGCTGCGTTTTTTCATATCTTAACCGTTTCCTCCTTGATTGGATGACTACTGTAAGCGAGGGCTTGTCCCTGCTTCAATGCTTCGTCCACGTGCATAGGCGACACACGCTTTAAAGAACAAACCCGTACTGATCTTTCTATAAGATCGTGACGGAAAAACTCATTTCATTATATACGTGGGCAAAATAATAGTCAACGAAAAAAGCACGCATGAATGAAGGGTGTATGAGACTCAGTTTTTGATATCTTAAGCGTTTTGTTTACAGAACTTCTTTGATCACGCTTTTGAGCTTATCCGCCGATATCTCAAGCAGCTTTTGTTCTTCTTCGCTGATATTCAGAACAAGATACCGATCGATACCGCTGCGGTTCACGATACAGGGCAAGCTTAGTGCCACATCTGAAATGCCGTACTGGCCATCCAGCACACTGGAGAGCGTCAGCACAGCGTTTTCATCTCCCATAACCGCTGCCGCAATACGCGCCGCGGCAAGGGCGATGCCGTAGAACGTCGCTCCCTTTTTCTTTATGATCTCAGCGCCGGAGTCACGTGTGGTTTCAAACATCTTCTGCCGGTTCACACCGCCGCATGGGTGGTTACAGGTTTCGCAGAATTCGTCGAACGGCTTGGACGCAAGGGACGCATGGCTCCAAAGCGGCAGCTCGCTGTCGCCGTGCTCACCGATAATATACGCATGGACATTGCGCACATCCACTTTGCAGTGATCACTTAAAAGATAACGAAAGCGTCCCGTGTCCAGCATTGTGCCCGAGCCGAACACACGAGAGGAAGGCAGCCCTGTTTCTTTCTGAATCATGTAGGTCAGCACATCAACGGGATTCGAAATAATGAGCAGCAAGGGATCAACGGCGTATTTCATCACGCCTTCCATGATGGTACGGACAACGCCCACATTGGTTCGCGCCAAGTCGATGCGCGTCTGACCGGGCTGGCGTCCGATACCCGCTATGATGATAATGATATCGGCATCGGCGCAGTCCTCATAGTCTCCGTCCCGAACGATAATCTGCTTAAAATACGCAATACCATGGCTGATGTCCAACGCTTCACCGCTGGCGCGGTCATTGTTGACGTCGATCAGTACGATTTCTGATGACAGATCGCTCATCATCAGCGTGTACGCCACGGTAGATCCCACCTTGCCTGCGCCGATCACCACGATTTTGCTGTTGATTGCCTTTGTATTCATATGCCTCTCCTCCTTTACCCTTATGTTACCCCTGTTTGCACCCCTGTTTACAGCCAAGCAACAAACAGAACCTAAAAGCACTGATTAATCTGTGCTTGCTTAACTAGTCATATCAAACAGACTCAGCTGGTTGCTTTTGAGCAGACCCTTCAAACACCCGTTTTCTTCAAGCTTTGTCACCACGGCGCTCGATATACCCGAGCGCTTTTTCAAATCCTCAATTGAGAGGAACGGCCCCTGCTCCCGCGCCCGCACGATGCCCTGCGCCGCCGACGCGCCCGTTCCGCCCAGAGCGGTAAACGGCAGCCTTAATCCCTCGTCTTCAATCACGCAGTTGGTCGCGTCGGATTTATAAAGGTCGCACGGCAAAAACTCGACGCCGCGTTCATACATCTCCAGCGCCACTTCGAGCACAGTCAACTGAGACTGCTCCTGTGCTGTCGCCGCCTTGCCCTGAGCTTCAATATGCGCGATGCGCGCCCTCACCGTCTCGCCCGAATGCAGATGTGCCGCGTCCAGATTGTCGGCGCGTACGCTGAAATACGTGGCGTAAAACGCACGCGGATGATGCACCTTGAAATACGCGATGCGCAGCGACATCATCACATAAGCCACCGCATGTGCGCGCGGGAACATATAGGCAATCTTTTTACACGAATCGATAAACCAGTCGGGCACCTTCGCCTGCCTCATGTCGGCTTCCCAGTCTTCCTTCAAGCCCTTGCCCTTTCTCACTGATTCCATGATAAAGAACGATTGCGTTGCGTCCATGCCCTTAGATACGAGGTAGTTCATGATATCGTCACGCGTACAAATGACCTCGCGCAGCGTGGCTGTGCCCTCCTGTATGAGATCATGTGCGTTGTTGATCCACACGTCGGTACCGTGCGAAAGCCCCGCGATGCGCACCAGCTCATCAATGGTCGTCGGCTGCGTTTCCACAAGTATCTGGCGAACAAACTTGGTGCCGAATTCGGGGATGCCGATGCTGCCCACTTCGGTGCCGAGTATTTGCTCGGGCTTTAGCCCCAGCGCCCGTGTGGAGGAGAACAGCGAAAGCGTGTCACTGTCGTTGATGGGCACCTCCTTGGGGTCTATGCCCGTGATATCCTGAAGCATTCTGAGCGCCGTGGGGTCGTCATGGCCGAGTATATCCAGCTTGACCAGCCGGTCGTGCAGCGAGTTAAAGTTGTAATGCGTGGTGATGCTGCCGGAAGACGCGTCGTTCGCGGGATGCTGTATCGGCGTAAACTCATGGATGTCTCGGCTTTTTGGCAATATGACAAGGCCACCGGGGTGCTGGCCCGTCGTGCGTTTGGTGCCCGACACGCCCTTGGTCAGCCGGTCGATCTCTGCCTTGCTCACGTTTAAGCCCTTTTCCTGTATATAGTTCTTCACGAAGCCATAGGCTGTCTGATCCTTGATGCTGCTGATAGTACCCGCGCGGAACACATGCTCTTCTCCGAAGAATTCAAGTATAAACTTGTGCGCCTCGGGCTGATAAACGCCCGAGAAGTTAAGGTCAATATCCGGCACCTTATCCGCGTTGATGCCAAGGAATGTCGCAAACGGTATTTCGTAGCCGTCACGTATGTATGCCGTGCCGCACTTCGGGCAGTCCTTGGGCGGCAGGTCCGGCCCGCAGGCGTATTTGGCTGTATCCACATCAAAATCGCTGTGTTGACAGTTTGGGCACACATAATGCGGCGGCAGCGCGTTCACCTCGGTAATGCCCGCCATCGTGGCCGCAAGTGACGAACCCACCGACCCACGCGAGCCCACGAGATAACCATCGTCCAGCGAATGCTTCACAAGCTCGTAGGCGATATAATACAGCACGCTGTATCCGTGATGGATGATGTTGTCCAGCTCAAATCTTAAGCGTTTCTCCACAATCTCAGGCAGCGGATCGCCGTATTTGGCGCGCGCGTTTTCATAGTCCATACGTTCCAGCTTTTCTGCGGCATCGGGAATCTCGGGCATCGCGGTGTCGTCGGGCAGCAGTTTGATATTCTCCACCTGCTCCGCGATGGCGCGCGTGTTGTCGATCACAATCTCTCGCGCCTTTTTTTCGCCTAAGTACGCAAACTCAGCAAGCATCTCTTCCGTGGTACGGAAAAACAACGGTGCCTGATTGTCCGCGTCCGAAAACTTCTGCCCGTGCATGAGAATGCGACGGAAATATTCGTCCTGCGGCTCGATAAAATGCGCATCGCACGTGGCGATAACGGGCTTATTCAGCTTTTCACCCAGCTTCACAATATGCCGCGTGATATCGCGCAAAGCCTCCACATCGCGAAGGCGCCCCTCGCGAATCATAAAAAAGTTGTTTCCGTCCGGCTGCACCTCGAGGTAATCGTAGAACGAGGCAACCTCCTCAATCTCACCCTCAGATGCGAATCGCAGCATCGCCTGTATCAGCTCGCCCTGCTCACACGCCGAGCCCACAATAAGCCCCTCTCTGTGCTGCATCAGCAATGATTTTGGCATGCGGGGCCGTCTGTAAAAATGGTTGATATGCGAATCGCTGACCAGCTTATAGAGATTGAAAAGCCCCTTCTTATCCTTGCAGAGCAATATCACATGATACGGCTTCTTCGTTTTCTCATCGGGCGCGTCCAGCTGATTTAGCGGCTGGCCTTCATTTTTGATGGCCATCCCCATGATCTTGGCAGTGCACTCCGCGTCGTCCAGCGCGCGGTGATGCCGCAGCTTGATGCCAAAGTCGGATGCGAGATTGCCAAGGCTGTAAGATTTATGCCCCGGGAACGTACGCCTAAAAAGCCCGACCGTATCGAGAGAGGGGTTATCAAATCGTATGCCGTTATCTTCACCATGCTTTTTTATAAAGCTCATGTCAAACGACGCATTGTGCGCGGCGAGCGGCGTATCTCCCACATATTCCTTGAACATCGCAAGCGCCTCGCCCATTTTGGGCGCGTCCTTGACCATATCGTCGGTGATGCCCGTGATGTCGGTAATTTGCTGGCTGATGGGCTGTTCCGGGTTGACAAAAGTGGAGAACGTATCGATGATCTCGCCACGGCGCAAACGCACCGCGCCGATTTCCGTAATGCCGCAGAGCCTCGGATTCAGTCCCGTCGTTTCCAGGTCGAACACCACGTATTCGTTCGCGAATGCTTCACTGTATGAGCGGCTCATATCGTCGAACATATACGCTTCCATGCCGTATATCACCTTGATGCCCAGCTTCTTGGCGGCATCGAAAGCGCGAGGGAACGCCTGAACCACGCCGTGATCCGTAATCGCGACAGCATCATGTCCGAAAGCGGCGGCGCGTTTGACCACGTCCACCTCGTCCGCACAGCCATCGAGCGCGCTCATGTTGGTGTGCAGGTGCAGTTCGACGCGCTTGATTTCCGCGTTGTCCTCGCGGCGTTTGGCCTTGGTTACCTCTATGCTTTTGACGGTGATGCAAAGCTCACGCGAATAGCTGTCGTAAGCCGCTGTGCCCCCCACGCGCAGTGCGGGCGCTTTTTGCATCCGTTCCTTTATCTCTTCACACTTATCGCGGCCCACAAACGCCTTGCATGTCACCGTGGATGTCAGGTCTGTCACGCTAAACACGAGGATGGACTTCTTGCCGCGTGTCTCATTCTTGATATCGAACGACTTTACATCCATCATCTGTCCGCTAACGACGCAAGCGCCCGTCAGCTCGGAAAGCTCCTTGATGGGTATGGGGTCGCCCTGAACATGCTTGCCGTGTATCAGCGGCGTATCCTTCTCTTTGGACGGCTTGGGTTCTTCTTTGACAGCCGCAGGCTTTGCCTCTGCGGGCTTGGCCATTGGCTCGGGTGCCGCTTTTTCAACCGTTATTTTTTTCTCTCGTCTTTTTCGCACGGGCGCGGGCAGCGCATCCGGCTCACACCGGCCGACAACCACAGCCGCTCCTTTGCCAAGACAGCGCGTGAGATAGCCCGTTAAATAATCCTTGATTCCCATGGTCGCAAAAAGCTCAGGCGCAAAATCATCCGCAAAATCAACATGCAGCGTTTTTCCGTTAAGCTTAATCAGACAGCGCGATAAAAAAGGCGCAAATGCTTCTCTGTATGCGCCGCACAGCTCTTTGATATGGTTCTCAAATTTCACAGAATCATCTTCGCTCAAGTCGCGATAGTTAAAGCAAGCCTCGGCATCCGCATGCACGTTTTCTCTGACGAAATTCTCAATGCTAAGACAGGCTTGCGCGGGAAGGAGATTGCTGCAAAAATGGATTTTCAGACGCGCGTTTTTCTTATCGTGCTGAACCTTTTCAAACTGCAAATCGTAGCTGTCATCCACTCTGACGCTTTTTTTCAGCGCGGCAAAAAAATCCTTTTGACTCACCATGGCCCCCCTCGTTAGAAATCACTGATGAACGGCGATCTCTTAAAAATGTGTATCAAGATATTGTGTAAAGGCGTTTAAAATATCTTCTTCGGCATACGTGCCGATCAGCTCGCCCTTGGCAAAAAGCGCCGCTTTCTTATCGCCGCCCGCAATACCGATATCCGCGTGTTTTGCTTCGCCGGGCCCGTTCACGACGCAGCCCATCACTGCCGCGGTCACTGCACATGATCTTTCAGCAAGTATATCCTGCACGCTTCTGGCAAGCCGGACGATATCGATCTTGGTGCGCGCACATGTGGGGCAGCTGATCACCTCGGGATAGAAGGTGCGCACCCCTGCGCTTTGCAATATGCGCCGCGCAGCTTCAATCTCTCTCACCGGATCGCCCGTGACGGACACGCGCACCGTGTCGCCGATGCCGTCCAGCAGCAGCGCACCCAGACCCACAGCCGATTTGACGATGGCGCTCTCATATGTACCCGCTTCGGTGATGCCGATATGCAGCGGCGCGTCACACACAGCGGCAAACGCGCGGTTTGCCTGCACACATGTGGCGACAGACGATGCCTTGATGGACACCACCACGCGCTCAAAGTCCATGTCATACACACGACGCACCCAATCCATGGCACTCTCGGCCATCGCGTCGGGTGTCGGCCCGCCGTGTTTTTCAAGCAGTCGTTTTTCAAGAGACCCCGAATTTACACCGATACGCAGCGCGGCGCCCGTCTCCTTGGCCTTTTTTACAACCGTCTCCAGTGCGTTCTCACCGCGCAGATTTCCGGGGTTGATGCGCACCTTATCGGCGCCGTTTTCCATCGCAAGCACAGCCAGCCGCGCATCAAAATGCACGTCCGCAATAAGCGGCACGTGCATGTGCTTTTTGATTTCACGAAACGCGTCTGCACATTCTTCGCCATAGAACGCGCAGCGGACGGCCTCACAGCCCGCCTCTTCAAGGCGCGCAATTTGCTCAAGTGTTGCCGCCGTGTCCGCCGTATCCGTATTTGTCATTGATTGTATCAGCACGCTTTCACCGCCGCCGATGGCAACGCCGCCAAACGTGACACTTTTGCTTTGTCTATGCATGTCAGCCGGTGAACATCCGTGAGATGTCTTGATAGGTAATCAAGAAGAACACCACAATGAGCAGCGCAAAGCCCACAAGATGGATGGCCCCCTCCACGTTGCGCGGCACCGGCTTTCTGAATACCTTTTCAATGCCGATGAACACAAGCCGTCCGCCGTCCAAAGCGGGCAGCGGCAGCAGATTGAACACAGCAAGGCTCACGCTGATTGCCACGCCCAGCCGCAGTACATATTCAATGCTGCTGCGAATTGCCGCACCAAGGTAGCTCACCATGCCGACAACGCCCATGGCGTTCTCTGTCCCCCGCCCCGCAAACAGACCAAATATGGCAAGGATGGTTTCTTTGACGAGCAGGAACATCCACTTGAACGACAGCGCGATCGCTTCGCCAATGCCAAATGTGGCGCGTTGACCGCCGATCTCTATGCCCACCAAGTATTTTTGCTGAGCCTCATCAAATTCGTAAGGAATATTGAAAGAAAGCTCCTGATCTCCGCGCTGTACGGTGATGGGCATCATCACATGATCGGACGCGCGCGTGGCCGAGTCGATCTCCATCGAAAAGTCCATTGCCACGCCGTTCATCTCAAGAATCACATCGCCTGCCTGAAGGCCCGCCGCCTGAGCGGGGCTGTCTTCATACACAGCCGCAACCATCGGCGCATAGTCGCCAAAAGCGCATAGCGTGATGACAACAAGCAAAAAAGCAAAGATGATATTGAACATCGGGCCTGCAAAAATCGAAAGCGCGCGCCGACCTGCGGGCTGCTTATTAAACGCATCCCGGTCATTAAGATCCTCATCTTCGCCGAAAAATTTTGTATAACCACCGAGCAGCACCCAGCGGACAGTATAAATGATATCGTTCTTGACCCACTGCCTGATCTTGGGGCCAAACCCGACCGAAAACTCGACCACTTTGATTTTGCAGGCGCGGCCAATGCTGAAATGCCCCAGCTCATGGATCATGATGATGATGCCGATGACCAGCAACGCGCCGATAATGCTAAATACAGTCGCTATGATATCCAAGCCTTTTTCTCCCTTTTTCTATCATTATATCATAACTGCCCCCACAAAATACGTAACATTTTTTTAAATGTTTGGCTTGGCGGAAAACCTACGTTTTTCCGCCAGTTTACCGATTTTGCTTGTTCCTCGTACCTCGAAACAGCGCAAAACCCCGGGGTCCCCAAAAAGCGTTGCTTTTTGGGGTTAATCATAGCCCGCCTTGCCCACGAATAATATTATTATATTTTTACTGTCACAACATTTTATTGCTTGTTGTGATACACAAATTCCTTCACTTGGTTGTCGGTCATGTAAATCTCGATCAACGTGTTTGCTTTTAAGTGAGCAAACTTGTTCATCGCAAACGCCACGCTCTTTTCGATATCTCCGAAAGCGATCTTTTTCTCAAGGAAAAGCTCCACCGCCGCCTCATTCGCCGCGTTCATGATGATCGGCAGGGCGCCGCCTTCACGAATCGCATCCTGCGCGTGCTTAAGGCACGGGAACTTATCGGTGTCCGGCACGTCAAATGTCAGCGTTTTGAGCTTTGTGAAATCCAGATGCCCCA
The DNA here is from genome assembly GCA_023399095.1 of Bacillota bacterium. Classification (GTDB taxonomy): domain Bacteria; phylum Bacillota; class Clostridia; order Christensenellales; family SZUA-584; genus SZUA-584. Next base: position 30,407 of record JAEWQS010000038.1, on the reverse strand, counting down.
CAACGCTGTCAAGCCGCTCGGGGTGCCCGAACGCATACTGAATGGGCTGGCGCATATCCGTGGGCCCCAGCTGCGCGATCACAGCACCGTCGTTGTATTCGATCATCGAATGAATGATGCTTTGCCTGTGTACCACCACATCGATCATATCCGGCGGCACATCAAAAAGCCACCGCGCCTCGATAATCTCAAGACCTTTGTTCATATATGTCGCGCAGTCCACGGTGATTTTCCGTCCCATGCGCCAATTGGGATGACACAACGCCTGATCAACTGTGGCTTTTTGTATGGTTTCCTTATCCCAATCAAAGAAAGGCCCGCCGGATGCCGTCAAGAGAATACGGCGAAGCCCCGTGGTGTCCACGCCCTTCAAGCACTGGTAGATCGCGCAGAGCTCGCTGTCCACCGGAAAAAGCTCGGATTTGGACGTCTTTTGCTTCTGCTTGACGATGTGACCGCCGCACACAAGGGATTCCTTGTTGGCGAGCGCCACATCAATGCCGCGATCCAAACATTCGATCAACGGAGGCAGTCCAGCGATGCCCACCACGGCGATCAGCACAATGTCGGGGTCGCCCGCGGTGCACGATTCAACAAGGCCTTGAATGCCAAAGCCCACCTTCATGTCCTTGGGTACCTTTTTCTCAAATTCAAGGTCGCCGTTGCAACCCGTCAGCCCCACATAACACGCGCCAAGCCTATTTGCTGTTTCCAGCAGCTCGTCACTGCTTCTGTGTGCTGTGAGCGCCGTCACTTTAAATCTGTCGGGGAATTTTTCTATGATATCAAGCGCTTGCCGCCCCACCGATCCTGTCGCGCCCAGTATTGCAATCTTTTTCATTTGTTCGTCCTTTTTTATGCCACTAATACAAAATAAAAGGCGAATACGGCCGGACTGATGAACAATACACTATCAAGCCTGTCCATCGCGCCGCCGTGCTCACCCATAATATACCCATAATCCTTGATGCCAAGTCGTCTTTTGGCAAGCGATGCCGCAAGATCACCGATCTGCGTCAGCACTGAAAGCACCAGCCCCAGCAACACATACCAAAGCGGATTCATGCTGACACCAAAATAACCCTGCAGCGCAGCGCCCAGCACAACGACAGCACACGTTCCGAAGACGAGTCCGCCGATGGCACCTTCCACCGTTTTCTTGGGGCTTACCTTGGGGATCAGCTTGTGCTTTCCGAAAAGCCTGCCGCAAAAATACGCAAAGGTGTCCGTAATAACCGCCGCGCCAAATGTCATGATCAACAGAAAACGAGACATGTCCGCATCGTCTATGCAGAATATCGCAAGCAAAAACGCCAAAAACAGCCCCGGATACAGCATGGGTATCACGGTTAGCAGACCGTCCATCGCGTCGCGTCCCGATAGCACCAGCACAGCAAATACCGCCATAATGCCCAGCGCGATGAGAATCGCAATGCCTGTCAGCCCGCCTGCAAACAGATACGCGGGAAGCAGCAGCACCGCAAAGGCATATCCCAAAAGCTTTATCGGGCGCCCGACTGCAGACACGGCCTTCATCATTTCATGTACGCAAAGCACCGCCACAGCGGCCACAACAAGCTGCGCGTACAGCCCGTGGAAATAGACCACGGTCAGCAGCAGGGCCAGCGCCGGAATTGCGTAAAGTATCCGTTTTGCCAATCAACTTCCTCCAAGGCCGCCAAAACGACGGTCGCGCGATGCGAAGCAGTCAAGCGCTTTCGCGTATTCCGCTTCATCAAAATCGGGCCAAAGCGTGTCTGTAAAGTAAAACTCGGCATAAGCGAGCTGATACAGTAAAAAGTTGCTGATGCGCATCTCGCCGCTTGTGCGTATAAGCAGATCCGGATCGGGCTCCCCTGCCGTGCTCAGATACGATGAGATGCATGCTTCATCAATCTCATCGGCGCCTTTTCCATCGCGAACAATTCGCTTCACCGCGTCAATATACTCCTGACGCGCACCATAATTTATCGCCATATTGACAGTAAGTCCGGTGTTATTCTTGGTCGTTTCCACGGCGCGGTTTATCTCCGCGAGCACATCCCCCGGCAGTTTCGTTAAATCACCGAGTGTCCTGATCCGCACGTTCTTTTCATGCAGCTCGGCAAGCTCTTTAACAAGATATTCGAGCAGCAGCTTCATTAGCGTACCCACTTCATCGGCAGGCCGCTTCCAGTTTTCCGTGGAAAACGCATAGAGCGTCAGATACCGGATGCCGATGTCCGAGCTCATGCGAATAATGGTGCGCACCCTTTCCACACCGGCTCTGTGCCCGGCGCTGCGGGGTAATGTCCTTTTTTTTGCCCAGCGGCCGTTTCCGTCCATAATCACGGCCACATGCCGGGGCAGCCGCTCTTTGTCCACACGACGATAAACATCCGTGTGTCTGCGGCGAAATAAGATATCCGCGATGACGCCCAATGAATACTCCTAACTGATCTGCGTCTTAAAATGCGACACCGTGAGTTCAGCTTTTTTATCGCCAAGCTCGCGCTGACGTATAATCCGGCTGGAATCTGCGTTCTCGATGCCGCGCCTTGACACATACTCAATACAGTTTACGCAAAACCCTTGGGCCTCAAGAATCGCCTTTGCCTGCGCTTCTTCCAGGCCGATCACGTTTGGCATCATACTTCCATGATCTCTTTTTCTTTTTCCTTAACCATTTCGTCGATCATCTTGGTATAGTCGTTTGTATATTTTTGCACTTCATCTTCGAGGACAGCAACATCGTCCTCTGTGATTTCGCTTGCTTTTTTGCCTTTTTTGAAAGTCTCGTTGGCGTCACGCCGAATAGAGCGAATCGCGACCTTTGCTTCCTCACCCTTTTTATGGATGTTCTTGGCGATATCGCGGCGTCTTTCCTCTGTGAGCTCGGGTACAACCAGCCTGATTACCTTGCCGTCGTTGGCGGGATTAATGCCCAGCTCAGATTTCATGATGGCCTTTTCTACATCGGGTATCATTTTGGGATCCCACAGCGAAATCACCAGCATGCGCGGCTCGGGTGCCGAAATGTTGCCGATCTGAGTAAGCGGCGTTGGTGTGCCGTAATAATCGACCATGATGCCGTCAAGAAGCTGCGGGTTCGCCCTTCCGGCGCGTATATGCGTCAGGTCTTTTTTAAAAACAGAAATTGTTTTCTCCATTTTGGCCTTTGCATTGTCCAATGCTTCATGTTTGATATGCATTTTTTCAAACCTCCCGAATTTATTTTTTAAGGTTTTGAGTTAATCCGAGTGCCGATGTTCTCACCCGACACAACGCGTTTGATTCCGTTCGGTGTATCAAGTCCAAAGCACACAATAGGTATATTGTTATCCATACACAGCGACACGGCTGTGGTGTCCATCACTGTGAGGCCCTGATTGATCACATCGATATAGCTGATAAAGTCATACTTTTTGGCATCTTTGTTGACCTTGGGATCGCTGTCGTAAACGCCGTCCACATTCTTCGCGAGCAAAATAAGCTCCGCCTCGATTTCGGCGGCCCTCAGTGCCGCTGCCGTGTCCGTTGAAAAGTATGGGTTTCCCGTCCCGCATGCGAATATCACCACGCGGCCTTTTTCCAGGTGCCTCATTGCCCGCCGGCGAATATATGGTTCTGCTATCTGCCGCATCTCGATGGCGGTCAATGCGCGCGTCTGCATGCCCTTGCTTTCAAGCGCATCCTGCATGGCAAGCGCGTTGATGACCGTGGCGAGCATACCCATGTGGTCGGCTGTTGTTCTGTCCATTCCGACACCGCTTCGTCCGCGCCAAATGTTGCCGCCGCCCACGATGATGCCGATCTCTACACCCATTTTGGCCACTTCGATCACCTGATCCGCCACGAGGCTGATCACGTCGAAATCGAAACCTGTCTTATCGCTTCCTGCAAGCGCCTCGCCGCTGATCTTTAGAATGATCCGTTTATATTTGGGCATAACCCTTCTCCTTTTCGTTTCACAAAAAAACCGGCAGTTCAATAACCACCCCAAGAAACTCTTCCGGGGTTTTGCTAAAAAAGGGAGAGCTCATGTTTCGGCTCTCCCCTTAAGCTCTTTTTATAAATTCGCCTGTTTCATGACCTCATCGACAAAATCGTCTTTTCTTTTTTCAAGACCTTCACCCATCTCATAACGGACGAAGCGTCTGATAGAAATCTTTTCACCGATTTCAGCGATCTTTTCGTTTAAAACGTCCTTAACAGCTTTGTCCTGATCCTTGACGAACGGCTGCTCAAGCAGGCACACGTCTTTGAAATACTTCTGAATGCGTCCTTCAACCATCTTATCGACGATATTCTCCGGCTTGCCTTCGGCCAGCGCTTGTGCACGCAATATTTCTTTTTCGTTTGCAATCTCGCCCTCAGACACCTCACTCGGATCCACATACTGCGGATTCGAAGCTGCGATCTGCATCGCCACATCTCTGACAAAGGTCTTAAACTTGTCTGTTTTTGCCACGAAATCTGTTTCGCAGTTGACTTCGACAAGAACACCGATTTTCCCGCCCATGTGTATGTAGCTCTCCACAACACCTTCAGCGGCAATACGGCCGGCTTTCTTAGCGGCGGAGGCAAGACCCTTTTCACGCAGTAACTTGATGGCCTCTTCCATGTCGCCGTTTGCTTCAACCAACGCGTTCTTGCAGTCCATCATGCCTGCGCCGGTCTTCTCTCTTAAGTTCTTCACATCACTTGCTTGAATCATATCTTAACACACTCCTTGTAATCTCTCGCTTTATGACTCCCCGTTTTCTGTTTCATTGATTCCCATGTCTTGCTCTTCTGTTACCTTAGCGGCTGTTTCAGCCGTAGGATCAACAAGCTGTTCGCCCTGCTTTGCTTCAAGGCAAGCATCCGCAATCTTGGAAGCTAGCAACTTGACAGCGCGGATGGCGTCGTCGTTGCCGGGGATCACATAATCGATCTCATCAGGATCGCAGTTGGTATCCACAATGCCCACCAACGGTATATCAAGTGTTTTCGCTTCGGCAATCGCAATGCGTTCCTTGCGCGGGTCCACAATAAAGATCACGCCGGGCAGTTCCTTCATATCCCGGATACCGCCAAGGTTCTTCTGGAGCTTCTCATGCTCATGACGGAGCTTGATAACTTCCTTCTTGGGCAGCAGCGCGAATTCGCCGTTTTGCTCCATCTGCTCGATCTTTTCAAGCCTTCTTACGCGGCTGCGGATCGTTTTGAAGTTAGTCAGCATGCCGCCAAGCCATCTCTGGCTGACAAAGTACATGCCGCAACGTCTGGCTTCCTGTTCAATAGACTCCTGCGCCTGCTTTTTGGTTCCCACAAAAAGAACGGTCTTTCCTTCCATCACCGCATCGCGCACAAAAAAATACGCATGCTCGACCATCTTCACTGTTTTTTGCAGATCGATGATATAGATGCCGTTGCGCTCCGTGAAGATGTACTTCTTCATTTTAGGGTTCCAGCGTCTGGTTTGGTGTCCGAAATGAACACCTGCTTCTAAAAGCTGTTTCATTGAAATGACTGACATAGTTTCCTCCTCGTTTTTATCCTCCCATCGCGTCGTCTCTCTGCAAAACCCATTTTATGGGCACGAAAGCAAAAATCGGCGATGGTGTGACATACATTTGAGATTATAGCATAGGGATTTTTAATAATCAACAGGTTTATTCGCATAAAATGTCGTGCTCAACCATACCCAATTGACGGTGTGTCTCCACATGAAAACGCCCCGCGATCGCTGAAAGCATGCGGAGCGCTGAATCATTTTTAAATGATGGTGTCTAATTCTTATTCTCTTCAACCGGCTCTTTCTTTAAGCGCCGTATGTTAAGCACTTCGTTAAACACGACAAGCAGACTTCCCACAATCAGCATTATATAATACGTAAAAGAACGCCAGATCATCATCGCGATGTATGTTGACCCGCCGAAAAATGGCCTGAAGAAAAGCAGGAACCCACCCTCCGCAGCGCCGCTCCCGCCCGGTGTGGGAACAAACGACACGACGAGATAAACAAACGCCTGCATTGTAAATATATCCAGCAGGTTGTATTCGCGGTTTCCAAAAGCCAAATATACAAAATACGGTATGATAAAAAAGAAAGTAAGATTAACAAAGGAAATCAGAAAAGAACCGACGGCGCGCATTTTATAGCGCGATATGTACGAAGCGGCTGTATGGTAATCTTCAATCGTTTTCTCAAAATTCACGAGCGCCTTTTCCATGTCTTTAACGACCTTCATGCGCGTAAACACACGTATCAGCCAACCGCCGAATCTTACGACCAGCCTTTTGTTAACAATTGTCAGTATGATGAAAAACACAGCGGCGAGGTTGATAAAGAACCCAAGCGTCGCGAGCCAAAACACTTCGTTAAAATTGGTGTAGTAATAAATGCCGCGGGCTATCATGGCAATCACATAAATGGCGCAAAGTGACAGCTCATAAATCACGAACTTAATGCATACAATGCACGTGGCTGTGCCCACTGGTATCTTGTTGCGTTTCATGTAAAGCACTTGCATGGGTTGTCCGCCGGAAGCAAATGGCGTGACTGCACCATAATAAAGACCGATGATGCCCACCTTCAAAGACCTGGGCAATGGCTGTCTCTTGTACATATAGGCTGTGATATCATGCAGCAACAAGCCGTCTGTCAGCCAATAGAGCAGCAGCGCTCCGAGACAAGCCAACAGCCACCAGACCGAAAAGCTTTTAAACGCCTCCGCAATATCACTCACATCAGTAAACAGCCCAATGGTTACGATTGCAATGATGGTGACGCCAATATATATAAGACTAAATAAGCGAGTCTTTTTCTTCTTTGCCATTGACCCTCCGTAAAAAATATTGTCTGCATCATATCAGAAAAAAGAATTGAAATCAAGCCGAAATCCGACAATATATGCCATATTGTTCAGTCATCAATGGCTTTCCGGCAAACCGCGCACTGCATGCTCTATTCGGCACGCTTGGCAAGTCTGCTCTTTTTTACATCAATTAAATATAAATATCTTTCATACGCCACTTTAATCGCATCGTCCCATGAACGGTAAATCGTCTTCCTGGCTGTATCACCCACCAGTTTGGCCATCTCTGGCTCATGAATGATACGGCGGACTGTTTCGGTCAGAGACTCAGCCGTGTTTTTAATCAAAAAGCCGTCTTTTTCCGTAACCCCCTGCGATGTGCTGGCCCCTTTTACAAACACAGTGGGGCACCCGCAGGCCGCCGCTTCCCGCGGCACAAGTGATGACGTATCGTAAAGCGACGGGAACAACATGGCACTGCTGCGAAGATAGATTTTTGCAACGGTATCTCTGTCGTGTATCCTTCCCGTGAATGTCACCGAGTCGGACAGATTCAGCTCCTCCACCATTTTCTCCATATCGGCGCGTCTCGCTCCGTCTCCCACAAACAGCATATGAAAACGCTCGCTTTCAGCTTTAAGCCTGCCCAGCGCCTCAATCACCATTTTCAAGTTCTTCTGCCAGATATGCTGGCCGATATACATGAAAAGCGGCACATCGGCTTTGAGCCCGAAACGTTTGTTGACTTCGCTCAGCACCTCTTGCGAGGCAAACTTCGGTTCAATATCGCATCCGTTTTCCATGACATGCACATCACCTCGATAACCGTATTCACGCAGTGTGTCTAAAGACGCTTCATTAACAATCCAGACCTCATCCGCAGATTCATAAAAGCCCGCGATTTTAAGCAGAATATTGTCCACAATTTTGTCCGATTTGATTGCGGCTTTAAAATCGTCCTTAAACTTCGAATGAAATGTAGCCACGAACGGAATATCGCGCTTTCTCGCAATGCTGCGAGCCGCAAGCCCGGAGCTAAACGGACAGTGCGCATGCACAATATCAAATGGAATCTTCTTGAGTCCCATCCAAAACGATGTGGACATCTGCGGCATGCCGACACGATATTCGCTTCGCGTGGGCACCTTGATGGAACCAAAACGGTGAACATGGAAGTCATAATCGTCTACCGCATCCGGATGCTTTGGCGTCACAACGCAACATGAATTTTGATCATTGTTAAGACAGCGGGCATAGTTGAGAACCACGTTGGCAACACCGTCAACGATGGGGGGGAATGATTCGTTAAACTGCCCGATTGTTAATTTCATTAAAAAAAGCCTCCTCTTTTCGCTGCCTGTTTTATATTTTGGCAACGATGAGCCCACACCATTATAGCAAACCCTGTAAATATTTCAATTGCAAGATTGTTAAACTTCTGGGAACACCATTGTGAATTGTCAAATCATCAATGATTCCATTATAGTCATCATCGAAGCTTGAGTCTTTCGCTGGCAATCTCGACGATATCGGCAATGAATTCACCGATTACAGGCAGGTTATTAAGAAATGATTGCTGAAGCAAATAGATCACCAAAGCGCCAAGCAGTGTGAACCCCACAGCAATACCGAACCCTCTTGCAAGTCCGCCGAGAAAATTCACCCATACCATGCGTCTGGTATTATTCAGATGCTTTAAATAATCGGCCAGTTTTAGCTTCTCAAGCATCAGCGAGAGCTCATTAAGACGCTTGCCAAGACCGCACGTTGTTTTTCTTCTGCGCATATTCATCCCCTTTATAATTAGTGTGGATAAATCACGCAGATTCATACATTATCTGTCGTGCGAATTGGAAACAGGGCATGCAAAAAAAGGGCAAAAAAACAGCGCCTGCATAACATGCCCGGCAGCTGCTTTTGGTGACCTATTCGATAATCTCGTCAATCAACGACTTAAGCTCTTCCTTGTCATTTGGCTCCTTAAACGCAACGTCATTTTCGCCCTGTTTGCCGTCGCTCTCATATAGCCATGAATAATCGCTGTATTTCTGTTGAGCTGTAATCACTTCATCGCTGTCAGCTGAGCCTCCCGCGGGTTCATCGCTTTCTTCAAAATCACTGAGCATCTTGTTGATCTCGAAGAGCTCCATGTATCCCGACTTATCATCGTTTTTTTCAGCTTCGTCTGCATGGTCGCTGTCATCTTCAGCTTCGCTGTCGTCATCCGGCTCTTCGGGAGCTGTTTCGTCGTCTTTTTTTTCTGAAATGCCCATATCTTCAAGGCTTCGCGCAATTTCTCTATCGATCTTCTCCAGCGCATCGGTATTGATACCGCCCAGAGGCATAAAATCCTGCCCGAAATAACTTCTGTATGTCTTTTCGAAATAAGCTGCCTGCGCGTTTACCATGTTTGCAAAACTCGTCGCAAACGCTTGAGCGCAGCTTTTCAGTTCTTCGATCTTGCTCTTTGCTTCATTGAGCTCACGCAGCGTCTGCTCAGCCTTTTGTTTGGCTGTGGCTTCCCCGCTGCTGATAATCACTTCTGCCTTTCGTTTGGCTTCATTGATCATGCGCTCGGATGTCTTTTGAGCACTGACCAGCGTGTTCATAATGGTCTCTTCCGAATGTTTGACCTTGCCCACATGTTCTTTGGCGTCGGCAAGTTCACTTTTTAAGGAAACAACTTCATTCTGTAACAGCTTAAACTCATCGATAACCTGATCTAAAAACTTATCGACTTCATCTTCGTCATAGCCCTTAAAGGACCTTTTAAACGTTTTTTCCAGTATATCCTTAACGGTTAAAGGCACGAAAATTACCCCTTTCCATCGTATTCGCAGGCTCCAAACATATTGCTCCGACTTCACAAACACTCTGATTCTATTTAAATGATATGTTTGTCCGTCTCCGTAATAATATATCCACTAAACCCGCGTCTATACGCGACATGCCACAAGGCATCTTGCGGCATGTCGTTATCATTTGTGTATAAATATCAATCGAATCTTTTAAAACCTTCACGGCTGCTGCGCTCATCCACACTCTGCGCGACATCCACATTAGACGGTGCCACCACAAAAATGCTTCTGGCGACTTTTTTTATATCGCCGTTTAACGAATAAACCGCGCCGCCGACAAAATCCAATATCCGTTGGCCAAGCTCCACGTCGAGATCATCCAGATTCATGATCACCGGCTTTCTGGCCTTTAAATTGTCGATGATGCATTCAGCTTCTTCATAGCTGCTGGGCTGGAATACCAGCATGCGCATCTTCGCAGCCGAATTTGGAAGCCCCACCACTTTGGGCTGTTTCCTTCTGGAGTAACGCTGTTCCTCCTCCGGCTCTTCCATTTCATCTTCAAAGAAGCCCTCTTCTTCGTCCATCATCTCTTCACCTTCAAATTCTTCCTCTTCAAGACCAACCGCGTCAAGTATGCGGTTAAAGAAACCTCTCGCCATGATATTATAACCCCCTGAAATTTTTAATTTGACCTCGCTCCAAACACGGCCGTTCCAATCCTGACCACATTTGAGCCTTCTTCAATCGCAGCTTCAAAATCGTCCGACATACCCATCGAAAGATATTCGAATTCGGGATACTCCGCCTTATAGCGGTCGAAGAGCTTGCGCATTTTCTCAAAATATGGTCTGTTGTCATCCGCTTGAAAGGCCGCCGGCGGTATTGCCATCAGTCCTTTTAAGCGGATCCTCCTCATCACAGACACGTCTTCTAAAAAACGCTGGAGATCCTCTTCTAATATGCCCGACTTTGTCGGTTCATTTCCGATATTAAGCTGCACAAGCGCAAAGAGCTGCGTGCTTTTATTTTCGCACTGTCTTTCAATCTCCCGCGCGAGAGAAAGCCTGTCCAGCGAATGCAGTAAGCATACTCCGTCAAGAATATACTTCACCTTATTACTTTGCAGAGGTCCGATGATATGCCAGTTCAAGGTATCCTTAATCACCTCACGTTTTTTCAGATACTCCTGAACATAATTTTCGCCAAAATCCCGCATGCCGGCTTCTACAGCCTGTCCAACGGCATAGGCGTCCACCGTTTTGCTGACCGCCACAATTGTAATATCGCTTCCGCTTCTTCCTGTTTTTTTCGCGCTTGCATCAACCCTTTCTTTAATTATTGCGATGTTCTTCGCGATATCTGTCATTGATGACTCCAATAAACTACCTTCTTATGAGCTGCCCAATCTCAAGTGTCGGTTGACCCTCGTAAGTCTGCACAAGCACCGTATCACCCTTGTCCGCAACGATGAGTACAGGCACGTACTGTCCATCAGCCGTTTCCACGTAGTCGACCATGTCCATGGTCTTGACACAGCCTTTTGGGATACTTAATCCCTCTTGTACGCCATAAAGCCGCGCTGATACGCGCCGCTCACCCAGCAAAGGACCAATATTATCCTGCATCATTACAGTATACACGTATCCTGCCTTTTGTTCAAGCTCTGATACGTTATAAACAAGACCGGTATACTGTGTATCGAGATAATCCTCAAATATAATCGAAAAACTGTTGCCCATGTGCATCTCGTTGATCTTTTTGTCCGACAACAGCACCACAAACCATTCACTTCCGTTGGCCACGCGATAAAGCGGCGCGTAGGCCTTGTCCTTCTCGGGTATCTCTACCGTCTTTCCTTCGAGCACCTCTTCAAGCGCTTCTCTTGTGAAGCTGCCGATATTCTGTTTGTTCATCAGCGCTTCGCAGCCGTCGAAGTAAAAGCTCACGATGCCGGCTTCATTGGCGGCCAGCTGACTTCGCCACTCCGCAAAACGCGTCAGCAACTCAGACTCTTGCGTGTAGTAATCGTTAAGCTGATCGTCTGGCATGGTGTTTACCCTCAGGTATGCCATGCGCTCATCGAGCAGTGCTTCCATGTCGCGCTCTAGTGACAAAAGTACCGAGGCATTGCTGTCAGCTATCGCCTGCTGAATCTCCGTCGCTTTGGCGTCAATGCGGCTGTTAATGTCATTCAGCGATTCGTCTATGACACCTGAACGGACAACATCGGTCTGATACTTCATGATCGTCTTTTGCAGATCAAGCAGCTTTGAGAGCGTCTCGTCGTTGTAGCCCCATTCGTACACTTCAACGATAGGATCACCCACACTAACCGGCTGCCCTTCCACTGCAATATAGTTCGTCTTCCCGTAATTCTTAGCTTCGTAGACAACTTCGTCACGAACGATCAGCATGTCGTAGCTTTTATCAAACTCTGCGCTGGCCCACTCAACGGCCACTGTACCCGGCGAGGTCAGCAACAGCACAAGTATCACCGCGATGGCCACGACAGTTGCGCCCAGTACAAAATAAAACTTTGTTCTCGGTTTTCGCCTGACTGCCATTCAATCCCCTTCCAAGGTGCTTTCCATTACTATTTCTCCGCAGCCAAAGAAACTCCTTTGTATATGATTATAGAAAAAACACGAATCCTTCCGCAAGGCGGAAAGAAAATGTCATAACGCTATTTTAACCTCAACACTGTTGCCAATACTGTTATAGCAGATTTCCTGGCACAGCGCACGCACCAACGTAAGCCCCCGTCCGCGCTCTTTTAGCAGCGCGTTTTCGTCGGCACTAATATTGGCACAAACTTTTTCATATTCGAAACCACCGCCGCCATCTGTCACGCCGATGGCCAATAAATCATTTTTCAATACCGCTTTCAGCTTCACCGGGGCCTTTTTTGAAGGCATTGCATGCTCAAAGCAGTTTCCCAGAAGTTCTTTGATGACGAGTGAGATATTAAACCTGCATTCGTCATTGAGCGATTTTGATTTTTCTACACCGCTCAGCACACCGCTGACCACTTCTTTTATGTCATCTATAGAGGTAAGCACATATCGGCTTGCATATTTCATACAAAGACACCAAGAAGCACAAAGTATTGTGAGCAGCCAAAAAACCTGCGCGCACCGTGCTTCTTACATCTATATACCCCTTAGCACAGCCATCTAAACCTATTTTTCATAGAAATTTCTAAACTTGACGAGTATTCTGCGCTCAATACGCGATATATACATTTGCGAGACACCCAGCATGGCGGCCACCTCGCGCTGACTTAAATCATGCTCGTACCGCTGCTGAATCACTTGCTTCTCGATATCGCTTAAATGCTCGAAACAGTAGGCCAGAAAGTCGTGGTCCTCAATTTTCTCATAGGCGTTGTCCGTACAGCCCACGAGTTTGATGAACTTCGTGTCTTCATTGAGCGCGATATAATTGTCCAGTGACGCCGCGTAACCGGCCGATTGGGCTTCCATAAGCTCTAATACGCGTTCCACGCTAAGCCCCAAATATTCCGCCATCTGTTCGGGTGTGGCGCTGTGTCCAAACCTTGCGGCAAGAACGCCTTTTGCGTCATCAAGCTTTCTGATCATCTCGCTTTCACGCCGCGAAATGCGAATCATACGTGTTTTATCGCGAAAGTAGTTCTTAATCTCTCCGACGAGCGTCGGCGTTGCGAAGCTCGCAAATTTCACGCCGCGATCGCTCTCAAATCGATCGAGTGCTTTCACCAAGGCAAGAGACGCCACCTGAAAAAGGTCGTCGAACTCAACGCCTCTGCCCACAAATTTCTTTGCAACAATCTCCGCGATGTACAGATATTTCTCCAGTATGTAGTTTCTCAGTGATTCATCCCGGCTTTTCTCGTAGCGCTCAAAAAGCGACTGTTCGCCCAAATCCGACCACCGCTCACTCATAAGCTTCCCCAATAATATATCACAATGTTTTTTTCAGCCTAACACCATGGATCACGCCGCTGTCATCTTTCAACTCACATGTATCAACGAGCGCATCCAGTAAATATTGACTCATTCCGTCTTTTTCATCCGTATCAGCAGCGCCGCCTGAAAAACCCGATGCCTCAAACTCCACCACAAGTCCATCGTCAACGGTCAGGCAAATATCAATCATCTGCGGTCGGCCCGCAAGAAGTAATGTGCATGCCTCGGCACTCGCGACCTTCAAATCCTCAATATCTTCAATATTAAACCCCACACGTTGGGCCACCGCAGACACCGTAAGCCTCACAGCGAGAATATAGTCGGGCCGAGCCGGCAGCTGCATACGTATCACGTCGCCGTTCACGTTTCATCCACCTCGATAAGGAAAATTTTATCAAGTCCCGTCAGTGTAAATATCTTGGCGATATACGGCTTCAAGTTGATAATGCTGATTTGCTTTTTCGCTTCTTTGACCTTTTTCAGCGCGCTCACCAGAACGCCAAGCCCTGTCGAATCGATGTACTTGAGACTGGTACAGTCGAGTACGATATCCGCTTTTTTGTCGTCAACCAGTGCATGCAGCTCAGATTTTAAGCTTTCTGAGTTATAGATGTCTACCTCCCCATAAAGACGCACATCCCATCTGGTTAGGCTCTCATCATAATTCGCATCCAAGAGCATCAGCCAACTCTCCCTTCTATTATAGACGCGCTCCCAATGGGGCGTGCCTCTTAAAGCATCTTCCATATGCCGTCCGCTGCAGATTCGGACACCTTCTCCAGTACATACTGGTTATATATGCCGTCCTCAATAGACGGATTGCAGTCTTTGCCGCTGTGCACAGACTCGAAAAATGTATACATACTGTGCGCGTGTGCCCTCACCCAGCCGACCGATGACTTGGGCGACGGCATAGTACCGCCGGGCGGGTCAAAGCGCTGATACGACTCTATCAGCTTCATACCCTTTTCTCCGCCGTAAGAGCCGCCTTTATCGGCATTGTCATAAAACTCAAGATGGTTCGGGCTTTCCGTGGAAAACCGCATGGCGCCCTTGTCTCCGAAAAGCCGAAACTCTAACTCGTCGTTGGTACCCGTGGCCAGCTTAGATGCAATGATCGTACCAAACGCACCGTTTTGCAGCTCCGCTGTGATATAAACCGCATCGTCCACATCCACGCGACGCTGTGCGCTGCCGTCAAACCGCGATTTTATTGCCGTCTGCATCGCTGCGTTCACACGCGCATACCGGCCGCAGAGGTATGATACAATATCTATTACATGCGATCCCATATCGAAAAGCGTACCGCCGCCGGCAATGTCCTTGGAAAAACGCCAGTTAAAAGGCTTGTCCTCATCGATGTTAGTCGAATGGTAGTACTTGGCCTCAAAGCTGTACAGCCGCCCGATGCGCCCCTCTTCCATCAGTTGTTTGGCGCGCATCACAGCCGGAAAGAACCGATTGTGGAACACAATCTGCGCTTTAACGCCTGCCTTTTTGGCTGCTTCGCCAATCTTTTGCGCGCCCTCATAGCTTAAGCACAGTGGCTTTTCACAGTAAAGATGCTTGCCCGCCTCCAGCGTTTTGATGGCATATTCCTCGTGCTGATGGTTAGGCAAGCAGATACAAACCGCGTCGATATCGCTTCGCGAAATCATCTCTTCGGGCGTTCTCGCCGCAGACTCAAACCCGAGCTTATCCACCGCGTCCAACGCCTTTTCGTACGTGCGGTTGTAAACACCGCCCAGTGTCACCTTAAACGGAAGGTCATAGTAATGCGGCAGTGCGCTAAGCGCATAGGCGTGAACACGCCCGATGCCGCCGAGTCCCAATAGACCGACCTTGTACTCCTTCAAACCTGTCTCTCCTCAAGCTGTGGCTTTGTTCTGTCTTTCAGCCAGGCGATGATATCCTCATACACCCGCTGTTTTTGCTTTTCATTAAGTATCTCATGGCGCATGCCTTCGTATATCTTAAACTCAAAATCGGCAGCGCCCGCTTTTTTAAAATCCTGCACGTCTTGTTTGACAGCCTTCAAACCGCTGCCGCCCATGCTGTCGAACTCACCCGCACCGATAAACAGCGGCAGGTTTTTGGGATATCGCTCAAACGTCTCTTTAACAGAAGCGGCGCGCGTTCCGCCCAGCAGCTCATAGATGAACGCCGCGGTGGACAGATTGCCGCAATACGGATCTGCCGCATACGCCTTGACGACTTCCTCGTCCGAGCAGATAAATTCGCTGCCCGTTTCGCCCTTAAACGGCCTGTTGAGCGTACCGAATACGAGCTTATGCAAAAAAGGCGATCGGTGCCGCCGTCCGCGCAGCTTCACGGAGATTCTCGCCATGCCACGCACCAGTGCGATCAAAGGCGGGCTCACTCGCCCTGTGCCTGTGAGGATAAGGCCGCTTAGCTCATTTCCATAGCGCGACGCGTATACCCGCGCTATCAGCGAACCCATGCTGTGTCCCAATAGAAATACAGGCAGCCTCGGGTTTTCTTCGCGCATGCGCTGTGTAAGGATATGAATATCTTCCACAGCCCCATTAAAGCCGCCGTCCTTGTCTCCTAAATACGTGACATTTTCGGGGGGTCCGGCCGTGCGCCCATGGCCCCTTAAGTCACAAGCGTAGACCACGAAGCCCTGCGCACAAAGCGCATTGGCGAAATCGTCGTAGCGCATGGCATGCTCAATCGCGCCGTGCACAATCTGTACCGCCGCTTTGGGTTCGTCTGCGTCCCACCTATAGCCATGGATAACTATCCCGTCGGACGATTGAAAACTCAATTCGTGTGGTTTCATAGGCTACCCCCGCCAATCATATCATTTTCGATATTTTTTGTAAATACCACACCGCGCGTGATATAATACACAAAAAGAGACAAAGGAGCGTTAAGATGCACGACTATATCGAAGCTGTGCAAGACAGGCCGATTATCGCCGCTGTGCAAAACAGACAGTCGCTTGAGCGCGCTCTTGACCTACGTGTTCCCACCATATTTCTTATTAACACCGACATCTTTTCAGCCAAGGCGCTTGTGGATACCGCGAAAAAAGCAGACACCCGCGTTTTTTTACATATGGACTTGATCGACGGCCTTGCGGCCAGCACGCGTGCGCTAGACTACGTACAGACGAGCATGTGCCCCAGCGGCATCATCAGCACGCGTACCGCGCTTGTCAAATACGCGCGCGATCACGGCATATTCTCCATACAGCGCTTTTTCATGGTGGACAACGCCTCCTACGAGAACGCGGTGCGAACGGCTCTCAAGGTGCGCCCCTCAATGATCGAGCTGATGCCGGGCATCATTCCGAGCATCATCAAAAGGTTTACGCTGGATGTAGACGTGCCTGTGATCGCAGGCGGGCTCATCACCAGCCGCAGGCAGGTGATTGACGCGCTGTCCAGCGGCGCCATCGGCGTATCCACCGGCCAAGTCGCGCTCTGGACGGAATAATCCGAAAAACAGCTTTTCGGGTGATATCGGGGGTTGGCTATCGTATAATTCCTGTCTTTATGTAGTTTTTAATCTGCTGCACATAATGAGCCACACCTTCAGCATTGTTTGCCAAATCCTCTTTTGTGGTGTCCCGCGCAATTCTAAACGGATTACCCATCACCACACTGCCGGGCGGAATCACCTTGCCGCCGGGAATCAGCGTGCCCGCGCCGATGACGCAGTTCTCACCGATCTTCGCCGCATCCAGTATAATCGCGCCCATGCCGATGAGCGTATTGTTGCCGATGTCGCACGAATGCAGTATCGCGCCGTGCCCCACCGTCACGTCGTCGCCGATAATCAGCGGCAGATGCGTGGTGTGCAGCAAACATCCGTCCTGAATGTTCGTGCGTTTGCCGATCTCGATGCGCGCCAAATCCCCGCGCACCACAGCGCCCGGCCACACGCTGGCCTCCGCCTTCAGTATCACATCACCAATCACCACCGCGGCGGAATGCACATACGCCGTCCTGTCCTTGGCGGGATCAATACCGTTTATCGACTGAATCATGATTCCTCCATCTGCTCCAGCGCCGCCATACCGATGGCGATTTCGAGCCTTTTCTTTTGCATGGCGCAGCCGATACGATACGGCTGCAGTATGTCACCGTTCATATTCACATTCGCCGCGGCACACCCGCCGCTGCAATAATACTTTGCCCAGCATTTTTTGCAGTCTTCCATATTGTATATGTGGCAGTCCTCAAACTGATGCGCGATATCCGCGTTCAGCCCCGTTTCATACACGCTGCCCATCTTATATTGGCTTTGCCCCACGAACTGATGACACGGGTAAATATCTCCCGTTGGCGCGACGGCGATATATTCCGTGCCCGCGCCGCAGCCGCGAATGCGTTTGAGGCGGCACGGCCCCGCGCCCAAATCCACCATGAAGTGAAAGAACGTAAATCCGTTGCCGTTCTTGCGACGGCGCGCATATTCCTCCGCGAGCCTGTCGTATTCATCGAATATCGCGGGCAGATGCTCTTCCTTTATCGCATTGGCGCCGCTTGTGACCACCGGTTCAATGGACAAGCCCCAAAAGCCCATGTCTGCCACATGCAGCACATCCTCCGCGAAGTCGAGATTGTCCGCCGTGAATGTGCCGCGCACATAGTATTCGCCTTCGCGATTCATCAGCAGCGCCTTGGCGTTTTTCGCCACGCGCTCATAGCTACCGCCGCCGCCCGCCGTTTTGCGCACGGCGTCGTGCACATGCGGCCGCCCGTCTATGCTGACCACGATGTTATTCATCTCTTTATTCAAGTACTCGCGCATTTCATCCGTGACGCGGTACGCATTGGTGGTCACCGTAAACCGAAAGTTCTTGCCGTGCGCGGCTTCGATGCTGCGCGCATAGCTGACCGTTTGCTTGAGCACCTCGAAATTCAGCAGCGGCTCGCCGCCGAAAAAGTCGATTTCGAGATTACGCCGTGTGCCCGACACGCCCACAAGAAAGTCGATCGCGGCCTTGGCGGTCTCCGCGCTCATCAGCTCGCGCCGTCCCGCGAACGCGCCGCCTTTGGCGAAACAGTATTCACAGCGCAGGTTGCAGTCGTGCGCGAGGTGCAGGCACATCGCCTTCACGACGTTTTCAGGCAAGGCCTGACCCTCGTCGGCCTGCGAAAACAGCAGCCCAGCGTCCTTGAGCGCCGCGATTTCCTCCAGCAGCGGCCCGCCTTCGCCGAGCGCCGCATCGATATCGCCGCCGTCGTTTTCGATTTCCTCCAGCCGCGTCACTGCCTCGAATGCCTCGTCGTCCAGCGCATGCACGCTGCCTGTCTCGACGTCCAGCACAAAGCCGGTGCCGCCGTGTTTAAATGTATGTATCAATGGATGTTCTCCTTAAAAATCAATCATTCTATCGTAGGGGCCGGTTTCCACGCCGGCCCTGTTCATGCGTGGTTGCTGTTACGCGGGCGGGCATACCCCATACGATTCTGTTTCCCATCGGCAATCATCGTTCCGTTGGCAGATAAAACCATCCCTGTAGGGGCCGGTTTCCATGCCGGCCCGAATGGGTTCCGCCGACCGTGTTCATTCGTGGTTGCCGTGATGCAGCGGACATACCCCATACGCGGGCGGGCACTGAGACCCGCCCCTACGTTCGTGGCGCGTATGTCGCACATCCACATATTTCAGAAAAACAAAAAAGCGACACGAGTGCCGCGCTTTCGTCCGGACAACGCCGATAAATGATGTGTCCCGCTGATGCCGGTCACTTTATCTGATCTTCTTCTCACAACGCTGGTTCGCAAGCGTGCAAGATGTTTTGCAGGCCGACTGGCACGACGTCTGGCACTCGCCGCAGCCCATCTTTTCCTTTTTCTCTTTGAGGCTGCCCTTGACAACCGTTTTGATATGCTTCATAGCGATCTCCTTATCAGCGAATTGCAAACAAAAGCTGCTAACCGATTATATAATAGGTGCGGCCCGATTTGCAACCCTATACGCGTGCTTTCTTAAACTGTATACGCTTGGATTTTTGCGTCTTCACACGCGTGCGCGACGACTTGCCGAAGTTTGCCACGATGATGGCAAACACCATGCCGATCAGCAATCCCATGAGCATATCCGAGAACAGCAGCGCCACGTTGCCGAATATCCCTTCTATGAGCGAGAAGACAAGGTAGCTCAGGGAGATAAACAGCAGCCCTGAAAGACCGCCCGTAACCCATTGCTTTTCATGCATCCCTTTGATGCCAAACCACGCCGCACCGATGATGCCGAGGATTTTCAAGACCTGATTGACAGGCGCGATCACGCTGTCCGCCATGCCCGTTTCCTTGATGATGAGCGCAAACAGCAGTATCACCGCCACGGTGAACACCATGGAGATCAGCGTGCCTTTGAGCCCGCGCTTTAATACATCGCCCACCATTGACTTTTTTGAGGCTTTCACATTCGGTTCCATAGCCATACCCCCTTTTAGTCATAAATATGACGGGAAGGGCGGGATTATGACGGGGAGGGGTGGGGATGATATTCTATAAGGCTAAACTATATTAATTAATAAAGTTATATTTGCACGAGCACTCTACTTGAAGCCATATTGTCCCCATCCAAAATACAATTTTTCTGATTTTTTTTTAAATTGTAGAGATATATTAAAAATAATTTGAGAAACGATTCTTTTTTGGTCAAGCGAAATAATATTTTCTTGAATATACGAGTTCGTTGATAACCAATCTACTATTTGTATTGTGAATTCCAGAGTGTTTTCTAATGCCGTAATTTTATTCTTTATCATATAATTGTATATGTAAAGCTCTACAATTCCGAAATAATTATCAGTACATTCATTTATTAATTTCTTAACTTCGTTTTTTTCATCCCATGGCTCATAGCTCTTCGCATATGACAATTCATTAATATATGATGCATTATATAAAATGATTCTAACTTCAAACAGGCTATATTTTCTTATTGAATATATATTTTTTTGAACATGCGCATTGTATATTTCAACAGCTCTTTTATAATCGTCTTTACTTAATAATAAATTCATCATATCTATAGTGCTAAAAAAATCATCAAGTGTATCCTTAATGCGAGCATATTGCCCTTTAGTTAAAGACTCGAATTCTAAATAATACTCCCTCCAATTACTATCATATATAATGTTATCATTTTTGTATTGAAACCTTGATATCCTCATCATATCATCTGTCGCTTTTTGAATACAACTTAGAAGTAATTTGCATCTATTTTTCTTTGCTTCGATCATTTGTCTTTTATCTCTCATGTATAAAAAGTAACCTAAACTGAATGCCCCTATAAAAGTTATATATTCGCCATAGAATGTCATAGCTTCTCCTTGTGTAATAGGAGTCGAGGTATTAAAGCAATTATAGATAATATATGCTATCAGTAAAGATAATACAGCGACTAAAGCTATTGGAATATAACTTCTCACGTATCTATATAGATATTTAAAAATTACTTTAATCTTAAATAATAAAAATAAAAAATAACATAGACTAAATATAATTATACTGATCGCACTTAGTTTTAAAAATTCAAATATGTCTTGAGTAATTTCATATAACAATACGTTATAAAAATACAATAATATTAGCAATATTACATATTTCATTTTTATCTTGACGTTTTTCATTACTTTTAAACCTATTCTTTATTAACAAAATGTGCTTTACATTGTAAGAATATGTCACCTTAAGTTACCCAATATACAATATTCTACATAATATATTACCATTTAGCAAGAAATTAATCGCGTGATATCCCATAGGGGCGCGTTTCCACCGTGTGCCCTTTAGGGTATGCGCGCCCGTGTCCTTGCGCTCCTGTTAGGGTTCGTTATCCCCTCGTCACATCAAAGGTGATCGGGTTGATCGTGACGATGTCGATTCCCTTCTTTCTCGCCATGTTGATCGTCATGTGTGTGCCGCTATGCGGCGTTTGCTTGCCCGCCACAGCAATGAGATACTGGCTTTTCTCGATCATATAGCGGTTTCGTTTTCTGTAGCAGTCCGGCGTATATGTCTCGCTGATATATGTCACGGTATCCGCATGCCGCTTTATCCAGTCAAAATCGTCTCGTTGCAAACGGGTGAACCCTGCCTGCATATCCTTAAATGGCAGCACCAGATGAAGATGCGCCGTTGTGCCGATTTCATCAATCAGGCTAATCACCAGCAAGGCCGCGAGTGTGTCGATGCCCGTCTGACCGCCTGTGTAAAATTCCGACACGCCGTTTCTGATAAAGCTTAATATCTCTTGTTTTAATATCGTCTCTAATCTTTCATGGCTTGCGCTTGTTTCACTATATGGCATTTTGCTTGCCCTTGGGCCTGTAAAGCATGCAGATTGTGTGATCATTTGCACCTCTCATTTTATGTTTTTATTTAGTCCTATTGTAACATATTTTAGGACTATTTATAGTCCCCTAGATATATTATTTATGGGTAAAATAATTTATAAGACTTTTTATAGACATAAGGGTGTTTTATGAATACACATGAGGCTGTCAAATTACGTTTAATTGAATTGTGCAAGCAACAGCATATAACCAAGTATGCTCTTGCCAACAATTCAGGCGTTCATAAGTCAACAGTAAAAAACATCTTCAATGGATCGAGCAAGAATACTGGCATCATTACGATAAAAATGCTTTGTGATGGATTAGGCATTTCTTTAACGGAATTTTTTGATACAGAATATTTTCGTAACCTTGAGCAGGAAATTAAATAGGCTCCAATAAAAAACGTGTATATGTTGAACTAAAAAAATTTGCAAAAACTTTGAATGTCACATATGAGGATTTGCTGAATTAGCATCGATGTCGCTAAAGAGGATGCCCTGCGGTTGCGGGGCATTTTCTTATATGGAACGCGGGAAAGGAACGCGGGCGGCCACTGGCCGCCCCTACGTTGATGTGCAATTGTGGTTATGTTCGCTGGGTATTTCTTATTTGACACGGGCGATCAATCGTCGTCCCGACGGCGAACGCGCACTTTTGTCTTGCGCGGCGATGGCGTCCGGCGCGCAGAAGGTGCCTTCTCTTTCGCTTGTACCGTCGGAGATACCGGCGCTTGTTTCTCTTCCAGTCTCTCCTTCATACGCGTCGCGCGCCTGTGATTGCTGCGTGGGCGTCTCATGTAAAGCGTCGCAAACACTGCCGCAGCCGCGAGTATCAGCGCAGCGGCAATGCAAAGCACGATGAACAGCGTGCGGTCTATTGTGACACCTAGAGGGTCGTCTATTTGCGCGGTTTGGTCTACAACGGGCTTTTCGGAGGTGGCCGAACCTGTTGCCGAACCCGCTGGCGAACTCGTCGGCGGCGCCGCTCCTTGGTTAGGAACCGCCGCGTAGCGCTGCACGGATTCGTCCTCCGCGTTGAAAAGATAGAATCCCTTTTCTCCCTTTGAATTCCGGGCGTATACAAGATAAACGGTATCGCCGGACTCCGCCGTTTTCCAGGCTGGCAGCGATTGATCGTCCCATTCAAGCGTCGTCTCCTCAAACCCCTCGGGCGCTGTCACAGTCTGATCCGGGATGATGGAAAAGCTCGCCGCTTTGGACGTGATCGTGATATACGGATTAAGCGTGCTGTTTTGCTCGTTGTATATATAGTACCCCGCGTTCTCACCCGCCTTTTCGGAAAGATACAGCAGTATCATTTCGTCGCTGTCGGGAATGGCGGCGGCGCCCACCTGTTCGCCCGCATACGTCACTTGCCTGTCGGCAAACCCCGAAGGAAGCGTCAGGCTGCTGAGGTCGCGCCATACATACATCTGCGCCTCAGTGCCCGTCACGTTCTGCGCCGCGACGCCCGTCTGCGACAGATCGACCGGAGGGTCGCTCTCTTCGCCGTCGCTTGTCTGCGGGGGCGCGTCAGCGGCGGCTATTGTGATGCTGACTTGTCCCTCTGCTTTTTCGAGCGGCTGCTCGTCGTAGCTTAATATGTTGTCTATCGAGACGTTCACGGCTGCTGTGCCTTCGGCTTTCGCTGTCAATTTTATCACCACAGAAAGCGAGGAAGAGCCGCCTTCCTGCGCCGAGACCATGTTGATATACCCGTCTGAAGCGCCGCCGTCGCTGCTGTCATACGTCAGCAAAGCGGGGTCATATGTGAAGCTGCCGCTTGCGACTCCGATATGGTCGTCCGTGACGATAACCGTCAGCGTCACAGTATCTCCTACTTTGACCGCAGTCGAATCCGTTGTGACGAAAACGTCCGTCGCAAGAGCGATTGTCGGCACCGCCGTTATCATCAAAAGCGCTACGATAAACGCGAATACATGTCTCACTTAAGCTTCACTCCCCTTTTGTTTTATTGAATAGTCGCCGTTCAGATTCTTCATAAGCAGCAATACGTCTAGGCTGTCCACCGCACCGTCGTGGTTGACATTCGCTGCCGCAAGATATGGGCCTGTCAGTTTCGTCACGTTCAACACATGCTGCCGCAGCGCGTCAAGATCGGTCTGCGAAATGCTTCCGTCGCCGTCTATATCTCCGAACAGCACGACGGGGAGATCAAAATACGACGTACCGTCGCCGTACACCGTTCTTACAAAATCACCGGTGGCCATGCTTCCTTCTGTTTTCGCGGCGCCGTCCGGCGAAATAACGCTCAATGTGCCGCCATCCGACTTAAGCTGCGACAGCAGCTCACCCGGAGCCGTACCCGGCTTTATGCCGCTTATGCCCGACTTAGCGATATGATACGTGTCGCTCTTGAGCGCGGGTGCGGTTTCATACGTGCCGATGGTGCAAAGCTGCGTATCTTCATAATAGAACGCAAGTATATGCTTGTACGGCTGTCCGTCTGTCGCGCGTTGCTCCGCGCCGCGCTGAGAAAGGCCCACGCCGTGTCCGTACCGACGGTTCGTCAAAAACCACCCGGCATATTCCTCATTCCGTTTTTCCAGCACACCGACTTCGGCACCGCGCATGCGCATCGTCGTTCTGCCAGTGTTGAAAATGCCCAACCGATTTTCGTCTGTACAAACGAGATCGTCCAGCGAAATTGTCACCTCAAGCTGCCCTGTCTTGCTGCCGTCGCCGTTAGACACCATAAAAACGATGTCCGCCTTCGTGTAACAGCGGCTGGGCGGGTCGTAGCTCGCGTCATGCGCTTTGACGCGCACCGTGGATATAAGCTTAACGTTCTCGCCTGCAGCTTCGTTTGCGGCGCGCTGCAATATATTAAATAAAAACGAGTCCATAAGCGACAGCGTCTTATCATTGAATTCGGAAGGTATGAACAATTTTTCTTCGAGGCTGGCTGGGTTCTTGAGGTCATATATATCGTCTTTCTGCACAAAATACGGCAGGTTGCTCGACCATACGTTGCCCGTAAGCTCGGTCTGCCCGCCGTTGGATGCCGAATAGTACGCCTGTATGATATTGCCGTCGTAGGATAGCACTTGCCCCGCCGTCTCGTTCACGGCGGATATCGCGCGGTTATACTTGCTTGCGTAGCCGTGATACACCTGATCGGCGGATGTATCCAATATGTCATAAGCGCGCAGACGAAATTCTGAGCAGTTCGCTACGGCGTACCCGCGAGCGCAGACGGCCTGTGCCTTAAGCGACTCGACTGGAAACCGGTTGCTCATCTCGTGCGGTACCACGCCGTACAGATAACTCTCTATCGGCAGCGTGTTTATCACCCGGATAGCACCCTGCTCGACGTCAAACGATACGTCTCCTAAGTACGTGCATACGCCGTACTTTGAGTTTGTCATTCTCATGTAAGAGGATGTGCCGTTGTAATCTTTGCTTGTGAAAGTGATGGAAGACGCAGTAAACGTAGCATCGCCCGATGTCAGCACCGGCCTGTTGCCCACGACGGATATTGTCATTTTATCGGATTCGAATTTAAACGATGGGTCTTCTTTTAAAGAATAGTCTCCAATGATGGTGAAATCGACGGGCTTCGATCCGTCAATGGAAAGGAGCACGCGAATATCGGTATGGAATGCGGCTGCATAGGCAGGCGTCGCGCCAAACATGAGAAGAGCGAATATCAACGCCAAAAATCTTTTGCATTTCTTCACAGTATAATCCTATCCCCACCACCTGCAAACAAAATGACTAAAAAATATACAAAACCGTTTGTCATATTATACTATGACATCTTCAATCTATCAATGGTTTCCGGCAGGTTTATTGTTTGTACCGGATTTTAAAGACCAATTTATTCGCTTATTTGCTTCCTCTTTAATGCCTGTAGCAAAATTTGTCTTTTGGTATATTCGTGAATTTGAGGCATCGTAAACTTTGCATCTCCACAAATTTTTTGTACAATTATCGTTAAAGTATTCGATGTGATTTTTTCAATTGCATCTAATTTCTCTTCTGTATCTGGCAGATAGGCCTCATCTAAGATTTCATTCTCCCATTTATCCCAAGCTTTATCCCAAGCTCTTCTATTACTTATTACACTTGCATTATGTTCAGATATTTTTTCAAATTTCTTCACTTTCCTATCATACCAATACTTATAAATAAAGGCTGGAAAAACGAAAAGAATAAGTCCGAAAAGAAAAATACCAAAATTAAATCTTGGTAAGCAATAAGGTTTCCTTTCTTCGGTGATATTTGGCAATACAGGCTCTTTAAGCATCAGCTTTTCATATATGTTAATGCTATTGTCATCTTCATTAAATTCAAGTAAAAAATAGCACAGTTGACTAAACTCTGAATTCTCAAAAACCAAGATATGATCATGCTCTTCTTTAGCTTGAACCTTAACTACGCTGAAATGATTTGAATTATCGAGTCCTTGTTTTACTGCTTCAAATAATTCTTTCATTCTTATCACATTCGCACAAGGTTCAACGCGGTAATGTTTTTCGTGTTTCTTTAACCAATCATTATCTTTTACTATAATCACGAAACATACCTCCCATTTTATTTTAGTCGTTTATATCTAAACAGTTCCAAATCCCTTTAAATATAAGCACTAAAACTTTCTTTTGTGCCAAATAGCCGGTGACAAAAGCAGAAGTATTGGGTACACTTCTAACCTTCCGATCAACATATTAATAAACAGAATGATCTTGCTAAAGATTGAAAATGCAGAATAATTGCCTATTGGCGATACCATTCCCAAACCAGGCCCAATATTATTAATGCACGCGGCCACTGCAGATGCAGAAGTTTTCATGTCGAATCCGTCAAAGGATACAAACAAGGTTGACACAGCTGTGATCCCAATAAAGACAACCATAAAAATGCCTGTTCCCCGTATCACATCTTCATGGACTGGGATATTATCAAGTTTCACCAGTTTTACCGCTTGTGGATGCAGAATTCTTAATGCTTCACGTTTTAAGGCTTTAAACATGATAATAAATCGAGAAACTTTGATACCGCCGCCGGTAGAACCGGCGGATGCGCCGATAAACATTAATAACAAAAGTAAAAATCTGCTTAATGTCGGCCATTGATCATAGTTTGCTGTGGCATATCCTGTCGTCGTCATGATAGAGGCCACTTGGAAAGACGAATACCGTATGCTTTCACCATAGCTCTGGTATACCGTTCCGGTTATGTTTATTGCAATTGCGATCATCGAAATAAGAACAATGCCCACGTATACCCGTAATTCCTCATGTGCGAGAAAACTCTTGAACTTTTTGGCCAGCAAAAGGAAGAACGCACTAAAGTTAATACCAAACAAGACCATGAAAACCGTAATCACAATTTCAATATATACGCTGTTATATGCGCTAATCGAGGCATTCTTAATCGAAAAACCACCCGTTCCGGCCGTGCCGAAAGTGTGGACAATGCTGTCATACAAGGGCATTCCACCGAAAAGAAGCAGCACGATTTCAAGAAGAGAGATGCCAATATATATCTTGTATAGTATCATGGCGGTCTGGCGGGCTTTGGGAACCAGTTTTTCCGTGGTTGGCCCTGGGCTTTCTGCTCTCATGAGGTGTAACGGGTCTGCCCCCGACAGAGGCAATATTGCCATCACGAACATCAATACGCCCATGCCTCCAATCCAATGTGTAAAGCTGCGCCAAAAGAGTATACTTTTGTCCAGAATTTCCACATCAGTCAGAATACTTGCGCCGGTTGTGGTAAAGCCGGAAATGGATTCAAATAAGCTGTCTACAATTGACGGAATCGCACCGCTGAAAAAAAACGGCATTGCACCGAAGAAAGAAATAATCACCCATGATAGCGATACGGTTACAAGCCCCTCTTTTGCGTAAAATGATCTTTTCAATGGTTTTTTGTAAGTCAAGACAAAGCTTAGTACCAGCATAAACGCTATGGTGGCACTAAAAACAATGGTTGATTTATATTCACCGTAGATAAAAGACACGATGAGCGATAACGCCATAAAAATAGCTTCAAATCTGATAACCTGACCGCATAGATTTTTTATCATGCCAAAGTTCATAATGCTTGTCCTTTATTATTTGAAAATTTCATTCAAGTCTTCGAGCTGCTTCTTTGCAGTGGCGACAATCACATGATCGCCCTCTAAGATTAAATCGCTGCCCTTTGGGATAATAACGTCATCATTACGAACAATGGTTGTAATAAGAATATCTTTTTTTAACGGAATCTCGGATAAAGGTTGTCCGAGATGCTTTGTTGATGAGGTGGCCACAAATTCAACAATTTCAGCTGATTTACCCATAATACGATACAGGGTTTTGATGTAGCTCCCCTTTTGTTTTTGCATGCTCCTTACATAACGGACGATTTGATTCGCAGCTATATATTTTGGGCTTATGACCCTGTCAATTCCCGCTTTTTGAATCACATCGGTATATTCCAACCTGTTGATCTTTGTGATGACTTTAGGGACATCTTTATAAGCGGCATACATGGACATAATGAGGTTTTCCTCATCCATATCGGTCAGCGCGACAAATGCGTCAACCCGTTCAATGCCTTCAGAATCCAAAAGCTCTTTTTCCGTTCCGTCTCCATAAATAATAAGCGCATCCGGAACACATTCGCATAATTGTTCGCATTTGTTGTTGTTTTTCTCTATTATTTTTATTTCAATACCATATTCTATGAGTATATGGCTCAAGTACTGGGCGATCAATCCGCCCCCAACCATCATCACCGATTTCACTTTATTATCACGGTGTCCCAGCGACATGATGAATTGACGAATACTCTCATACTCGCCTGTGATGTAAATATGATCATTGACTTCAATAACAAAGTCCCCTTTGGGTATGAAAATCTCTGCTCCTCTGTATACCCCACAAATGAGCACATCTGAGGAATAATCTTGGTGAATTTTTGAGACCGTCTGTCCTGCCAAAGGATTCTCAGCCCGTACTATATATTCCACCAAATAGACCCGATCATCCGCAAAAACGCCCACATTGATTGCCGAAGGAAAGCTAATCAAGTGCGATATCTCCATCGCAGCAGTCAGCTCGGGATTGACAACCATGCTCAACCCCATTTCGTCTTTCATCATAAATAGCTGCTCGCTATATTCAGGATTTCTGATTCTGGCAATTGTATTTTGGATACCCAGTTTTTTCGCCAACAGACAACACAGCATATTTAATTCATCCGTTGATGTGGCTGCGATAAGCAGATCTGCCTCTCCTGCCCCCGCTTTTTCGAGAACGCACACACTCGCCGCATTGCCTTTAATCGTAATCACGTCAAGGGATTCAATGGTTTTTTGCAGAACGTCCTTTCTGTTATCAATGATCGTTATATCATGACCTTCTCGAGAGAGATGTTCCGAAAGTGTAAAACCAACCTTGCCGTCACCTGCCACAATAATTTTCATTTCGTATTATTAGCCTCCGCAAAGTCTAAAAAATTGTAAATTTTATTTTAAATATCATTATACCATGTAAAATATATCTTTCTCAATAAAATGCCTAATAAACATCGATTTTGTCTAATAAACATCGTTTTTGCAACGCAGACTACGATATTAAGCTTATGAAAGTATCTTAATGTTATCCAGTTCTATAGGTACATTTTATTCAAAGTAAACAGTAAATCCAAACTTAGGACGAAGCAATCGGAGCATTTTCTTATGGAGCGCGGAGAATGGAACGCGGGCGATTAATGATCGCCCCTACGATTGGGATGTGAGTTATGCGAAACCACGCAGGGCGCGGCGCCACATGACATGCCGCATGTGAGGTATATTTCGTTTTTTTATAGCAATATGCGAAACAGCTTGAAAACGCTTTGCGTGGAAAAATCGCAAAATCTGGCTAGCGCTCTAAAGAGCTATTTATCAATAAAATGAGCACATATGCGAATACTAACTTAAGAAGGAGGCGAAAAAAATGAAAAAAACGTTTATGACATTAGTTATCATTTGTATGCTGGCCGTATTATTGACGGGCTGCACAGGCGTGAATAACGACAACAACGGCATTCCGGACTTACCAAATGCGTCGCCCTACGCGTCGCCATATGATATTTTGCCGGATGTGTCGCCTAACGTGCCCGAAAATGGCAACGATGGCGGTCTTGTATCGCCGATGCCGGATGCAAACTTACCCGGATACGGCGACAATGGCAATCTGGTATCGCCATTGCCTCAGCTCACGCCATAACCCCTTCGACACATTGGAAGATGTCTTGGTTGTTAATCGAGGCATCTTCTTATATTTAGCCCAGATTTGCAGCAATAATTTGTTTGTTATGCGGATAATATGCTTAAGGAGACATTATGAAAAAATTGATACTGATTATTCTTTGCGTGTTTGCCGTTTTGCTGTCGGCTTGCTCAGACACCGATAATGACGCTGTTCCGGAGCTTGTCATACCGTCGTCCGCTGTATCGCCAACGGCCGCTGAAACCAACGGCATCGGCGGCTTTGACGCTTTTACCGTCTCTCCGGCGCCGATGCAGTAGCCGCCCTTTTTGGCGCTTTGCCGAC
>JAEWQS010000077.1 GCA_023399095.1 Bacillota bacterium | reverse complement strand
GGATTTTAATATTTATTTTTATACCACAATAATGTCTTTACCGCCGCCTGTGATGCATCGTCCGCCTTCAGGGGTGACGATATACGTATCTTCCACGCCCACCATACCAACATCGGCGATTCCTTTTTTAGGTTCAAGAGCCAGTACCATATTCTCCAGCAGCGGATCATGACAGCCGTTTGCGATCACAGGCCATTCATCCACATGCAAGCCGATGCCGTGCCCCAAAAATTTGGCTTGCCTTTTACCAAATCCCATGAAGTTCTTCTTGAAGTTTTCAGACAAATCTTCCATCACTGTTTGATAAATCTCAGACGGAATCATTCCCGGTTTCAGCAAGTCAGACAGCCGGCTCTGCACATCGATACAATTGCGGTGCGCCTTTATCACCTCGGCAGATGGCTCGGCGCCAAAGCTGTAAACCTGCGTCTTGTCGCTGTGATAGCCGTTCATGCCAAAGCCGATATCCACAAAAACAAGGTCGCCCTTTTTGAGTTTACTGTCACGGCTGCCCACAATGGGTACCGCGGGGGACATTCCCTGCGCGCCGCCGGGGCCGTCGAAGCTTGTCGGATAAAGCGAGCTTTTACCAAATCCCACCTGACCCACCACCATCTCAGTCTGGAACATGGAAAATCGCGATACCCCGTGATATCCACGTTTTATCATACCGTCATACATCTCGCCCACGAATTCCGCTTCATTCATGCCTTCACGAAGCATACCGGGCACAACATTCGTGAGAAAATCGCAGTGTGCCTTTCCCGACCTTTCCATCCAATACAACTCATATGGCGATTTGATCGCCCTCACCATGAGCATTGTTTTGTCCAGCGAGTTCATTGTCTGTATATGAAAAGCCTTTTGGAGCCGCTCGATAATCGCCAATGTGACGATTTCTTTTTCAAGATAAACATGACCTAAATCGCCGCCGATCACAGCCGCCGCATCGCGGTAGCTGTTCATGGGTAAAACAATGTCCAAAGGCGACTCATCTTTTGCACGTTCAAAGCTCCTGCGCACAAAATATAACGCTTTTCCGTCGTTCTTAATGAGCAAGATGCCATCCTGCATTGTGCCCGTTAAGTAGTATTGGTTGACCTTGCTTAGTATGACCGCTGTATCCCACCCCTGATGGGTATTGTTCATTGTGAAGCAAAAACGCTCCAGCCTTGTATCCAGTTCTTCTCTTGTCAGCTTCATGTTTACCCCCACCGTATCTCCGTTTTGTCTTATATTGTGTCCTAAAAAGTTTTATCGATTGATACACATTAAAAAGACCTTCAGCTTGCAGGCCCCAGAGTATCAAAAAGTCTTTAAATATAATTTGTGGGCAAGACGGGCTATGATTTACCCCAAAAAGCAACGCTTTTCGGGGACCCCAAACCCGCGCAGCCCACACCATGGCTCCACCCCAAAAGCTAGCTTTTGGGGACCCCGGTTGTTTTGCGAATTGTCGAGTCTTCTATGAGGAACAAGCAAAACCGGTAAACTGGCGAAAACCGTAGGTTTTTCGACAAACTCAGTCCTGCGGCTTGCAGGCCCCTTATTACTTCAAAAATCCTTTTAGTATTGTATCCTCGGCCTCCTGCTCAGAAAGCCCGAGTGATTCCAGCTTCAACAACTGCTGAGACTCAAGCCTTCCAATTGCCGCCTCATGAATTAGCTGCGCGTCCTCGTGATGGGCGGATATGCGCGGCGTGGAGATCACAGTTGCCTTGTCCATAATGATGGCATCGCATTGGATATGACCGCGGCAGGCATTGCGCCCGATGAGATCAAACGTGAAATCCTGCTTGGAACTCCCCCGCGCCACCGAACGTGATATAATCTGAGCGGATGCGCCAGCACCTTTCATATCAATCGCAATGCTGGAATACGCTTCTTCAACGCTGTCTGTGAGCAGACGCTCCGTCACAATCAGCTTGGCACGATCAGCCAAAAAAACTTCAGTATCGCGGCGCGTGCTGTCTACCCCGCGAATCTGGACGAGTTCCAACTCCACAGTCGCGTCCTCTTCAACATGCAATATGGTTTTTGGATTAAGCACTTTGTCTCCCTTGCCGCTGCCCTCTCCGTAATGCTTTTCCACATAGCGGATACGCGCGCCGCGGCGTACGAAAAACTCATGTACACCGTCGTGCTGAGATTTGTCCTTGCCGGTGTTATGTATACCGCATCCGGCCACGATGAGCACATCGGCCTCTTCACCGATCTCAAACGTATTATAAACCACATCATTAAGCCCGGAATTGGTCACGATCACGGGAATATGCACACTCTCGTTTTTCGTATGCGGCTTGACGGTGATATCGATGCCCGGACGATCCGTCTTGTTTGCGATATCAATATTGACTGTGGTGGCGCGCCCTGCGCCCTCACCGTTTTTGCGGATATTGTATGCGCCCTGCGGTATGTCGTGCAGATCGGCCACCTGCTCCAGCAATAACTTATCTAACACACTCAGCATCATCCACACCTACCTTTCCGCAACTCGCGCTGCATTCGCATCCGTCAACAAGGCCGCGACCCAGTATATCGTTCTTGGATACGCTGCGGAGCATTCCGCCCGACATCAATATGACCTCGTCGGCAAGCTCAAGAATTCGTTCCTGATGCGAAATGATAACGATGGTTGTATCCAGGTTCTCGTGCATGTTTTTGAATGTCTCAGCAAGCTTTTGAAAGCTCCAAAGGTCAATACCGGCCTCTGGCTCATCAAAAACGGCCACTTTGAGATTCCGCGAGAGTACCGTCGCGATCTCGATGCGTTTGATTTCGCCGCCCGAGAGCGTACCGTCCACGTCTCTTTCGAGATAATCCTTGGAGCAAAGGCCGACACTGAAAAGCAAATCACAAACGCTTTTCGGATCCGCGCCCGAGAGCTCAATTAATTCTTTGACCTTGATGCCTTTGAATCGCGGCGGATGCTGAAACGCATAGCCGATCCCCAATCGCGCCCTTTCCGAAATGCTCAGGCCGGTTATATCCTGCCCTTCCAGCGAAACCGAGCCGGAGCTTGGCATCTGTATGCCCATAATCACGCGTGCCAGCGACGATTTTCCACTGCCGTTTGGCCCGGTGATCACGTATATTTTTTTTCGTTCCATCGCGAGGGTGACACCCTTGAGTATCGTTGTCTCCCCGACGGTGAGATGGATATCATTTAGACTAAGCATGTATTCCTCACAATCGTCTGTCTTTTGGATCGATTATAATACAAATCGGCATATAAAGGCAAGGTTCGCCCCTAAGACTTAATATATGCTTTTGCATAAAAGATTAATAGCAGTATCATAAATCAGTATCTTACATTGACTCAATCATGTTCTCATCATGTTAATTTGAGAGGAAGTTTATTAAAATCCTTCATATCTTATAGTGTGACATTGGTATCAAGGTCAATGATTTTCACTGTTTCAATTTCGTCTAGCGCATCCCTTGTCACAACCAACTGTCCATTACTTGCATATTCGATATCAGCTTCAAGATACTTTGCAAGCGAGTCCCCCAATTTTGGTGTGCCATGCTCAGGAATCACTATTTTTGGCTTCAGCTTGCGTATAATCTCCTTGCACTCTGCAAGAGTTAGCTTGGAATCCTTATAATCTGGGCTTGTGAATGCTTGAATAAGCAGGATATCGATGTTGCCCATTTCTTCAAGTGCTTTTTCGTCCGGTAATTCACCCTGAGAAGCGAAATGAGCGATTGTTATTCCTTCGATTTCAAATACATAAATAATATTTGTACACTCGGTGTCACCCTTGTTGTGTTTTCCTGATACGCCGGTTACCTTAACACCGCTTTGTATGGATTCTCCAGTTGTGGTGAGCAATTCATATATACCTGTCAGCTTTTTCACATCCGTATGATCCACATGCTGGTGACTTTCAGTCACTATATCTGGGTCTATTGTCTCATCCATACAAAAAGGATCCGTAATGACTTTTATTCCATCCGGTGTTTCAAATTTATAGCAAGCGAAATTTCCATGATACTTTTTTATCCATACGCCATCTTCAAAGCTTTCGGGCTTAGCAGCCGTGGCTGCCGGTGTCTCTGTCGGAGAGGTCTTAGCAGCTGTTTCTGCCAATGTCTCTGTCGGCAAAGGGCTCACAACTGGCGTTTCCTGTGAACTCGGTTTGTTTTTTGGCTGGGCTTGATTTGCTGTTTCCTTTGGAGGATTGTTAACGATCAGAAGCAATATGCCAATTGAAACAACGGCTACAGCTATAATAAGAATTGATCTGTTTCTGCTCATAATGATAAACACTCTTTCAAGTTAGTTGTTCATGCCAACATCTACCCATCAATCTTACCATAGTATACCATTTGCAACAACCTATTACATTGTATATTATTAATATGATCTTCTATTTAACCATATCGTCTAGGATCAATAATAAACTTTTAACTTCATAATAAGAAATTACGCCGTGGCTTTTCCTCCTCCTGCGGAAGATGATAAAAGCTGTGGAAGTCCCCTCTATGCATTAATAGTTCGTCAAGGCTGCCCATCTCGCATATTCTACCGTCTTTTATAAATATAATCTTGTCGTATTGTCTGAGTAACTCGGGGTCTAAATTGTGCGTAATGGTAATGAGCGTGAGATCGTCGAGACGCAGCAGATTGCTTTCAATGGAATAAGCCGTCTGCTTATCAATAGACGCAGTACCTTCATCAAGAATCAATAACGGCGTTTTCTGTATCAGCGCACGAGCCACAGCAATGCGCTGGCGCTGACCCCCCGAGAGATTGTTTCCGTTTTCACCAACGGATGAATCAATGCCATCGGACGTTCCTTCAAGAAACATCTTCACACCGCTAAGCGACAATGCACTATCAAGCTCATGATCTGAAAAGGATCTGTGCAGGTAAATGTTTTCCCTGATGCTGCCGCTGAACATATAAACGTTCTGGTGTATCACGGATATCATGCCGTGCAGCTTTTTTACATCAAGCGATCTTATGTCCTGACCATCGTAGCATATCTCGCCGTCAAAGTCCGCATACGTGCTGGTCATCAGCCTGATCAGTGTCGATTTGCCCGAACCGCTGGGTCCCACAACCGCGTACTTTTTGTTCTTTTGCAGTTCCAACGATACATCTTTGAGTACCGGTTGTTTTTCGTTATACGAAAACCTTATATTCTGAAGCCGAATATTTTTCCCAAATGTGGGTGTCTTCGATCCGATAAACGCTGTGTCCTCATAGTCCATAACCGTTTCAAGACGGTTTAGCACCGGCTTTATGCCCTGCACTTTGGGCATTCCATCCATGATCAACATCAGCGGATTTACAAAAGAACTGCTGAGCTGTATTAGCGCGAGCAGTATACCCGCCGATATAGAGCCCTGAAGAATCATATACGCGCCTATGAAGAAGCCCGAGAATATTGTCATATACGCAAGCACCTCAGAGACGCTCTCATTAGCGGCGGTCAGCTTGTCTGCGCGGAATCTAGCCGCCGCAGCGTCACCGTTACTCTGCTCATAAGCCGCCTTGACATAATCGTCCATGTCATAGGCTTTGATGACCTCATAGCCGGAAAGTATATCCTTAACTTTGATTGTAAAGGCTGAAAGCTTTTTTGACACCGCATCCTGCCTTCGCTGTAACGCCTTTCCGAACAGCACCGGTATAGTGAACATCAGCAAAAGGCATCCGATCAGACATAAACCGATTATCACGTTTATGAAAAACAGAACAGTTACCGCAGTGATGAACATGACCGCATTGTATACAATAAGCAGCAGCGGCTGAATGCCATTGTCTTCGATTAGTTTAATGTCATTTGTTACAGCAGACAAATAGTCAGCTGTATTCACGCTCATGAAGTCCTGAGTATTACGTCGCAGTATCCCGCTGAATACATGGCTTCTGAGCTTGCGCACAACTTTGCAAACCAAAAGCTTGCTGAGCAATGAATAAATCAAGCTCACGACTCCCATGCCAATCAGATAAGCGACAGACATGATCACGACACTGCGGAAACTGTCCATATCGCCGCTCACGGCGGTGTCCGTCACCTTCTGGAGGATAAGGGCGATAAACACATACGCAATAGATACCACCG
Organism: Bacillota bacterium; assembly: GCA_023399095.1. Taxonomy (GTDB): domain Bacteria; phylum Bacillota; class Clostridia; order Christensenellales; family SZUA-584; genus SZUA-584. The sequence continues at coordinate 69,029 of JAEWQS010000077.1, read as the reverse complement.
TACCCAATAAAACAGTGATTGTGAATAACAGCTTATTTTCTTTCAATAATCTTCTCATGATACGCTCCCGCACAATTAGATTTGCATCACATTGATGCGATATTCATGATACTTTATTATTAGATAATTGTCAATCATATTAGATTAGATTATATTTCAATAGGCTCCTCCCTGTGCGGGAGGAGCCTATTTCCGTCAGACAAACATTTAATGACTACTAAATCAGAATCTGTTTTAGTGTTTCAATGAACTGGCTCACAGCTTCCTCTTCCAAATGGTAATACACTTTGGATTCCTGTTTATTCACGCCCACAAAACCACAGGCGAGCAGCACACCCATATGGTGGGACATGGTGGCTGCCGTCAGCCCAAGCTGCTCCGCGACTTCAAGATTGTACTTAGGCTTGACTTTAATTGATCTCAATATCTCAAGGCGGCTGCTGTCGCTTAAGGCTTTGAGGCAGCGCAAAACAAATTCCTGATCAGGGCTTTCCTGCTTGACCAGCACGGTGCTCAAAAGACCGTAATAACAGCTGTTTGAGAATACGAGTTGTGATACCGGCAAAGCGAGAGACGGATAAACATCCGCCGTTTCACTCAATGATTTTCTTAGTTTGCCGAATATCTCTTTGTCATCGTCTTTAACTGTCTCTGTATATTGCCCAATAAGCTTATTAAGCGGTGCTCGCACCTTGCTTTGCGCCTTTTCGAATGCGGCTATATTGGTGCTGATCGTGGCCGCCAGCTGCGCAAAATGAATCTTGGGGCTCTTCATGATTTGCAGCAGCTTCCACTTCTCGCTTTCCGTAAAAGGGCAGTCATCAATAAACGTCATGATGCTTTCAACCCCGTTCACGCGTTTTGGGGGCTTTAAATCATATAGTCCACAACACAATTCAATGATCTCAGCATTGATCTCGCTGTCCTTAAAGCGGTCAATGGACGCAATGTGATCCCTGTTTTCAAAAAACAAGCACATGAGCAGCAGCAGCATACTGGAACTGCCTCCGTCGAAGAAAAGTGCATCATCCTTGCCCGGTTTGTAGTGATGAGAAAACTCCTGCACATAAGCTTCGTATACCGTCATCTGGGTGGCATAGAACTTATCGCCATCAAGTCCCAGTTCATTTATTGCCAGAACAGTCTCACTTTTTGTCTCGTCAAAATTGCGGCTGACAGAAATAAGAGCAATGGTTTCAAACAACGGATCCAGCTTGTCGTATATAATGCCTGACATTATAATCACCTCTCATACTTATCAAATTAGACATGCATCTAACAATGCAATTATACTGCGCTGGCGATAAACTGGCAAGTGACGGATTTTACAGATTCAACGACAATAATATGAGGATAATTTTATCAAATCCTCTTGACATAGACGCTTGCGAGTGATATATTGTGCATGTTCAATATGCACAATAATTTTTTAAGGAGGGAAACAGCATATGTTGTCCGTTCAAAACTTAAGCAAACGATATGAAAAATTTCAATTGAAAAACGTATCCTTCTCGTTAGAGCCTGGATACATCATGGGATTCGTGGGCCGCAACGGCGCGGGCAAAACCACCACGCTCAAATCTATGCTAAATCTTGTGCATGCCGACAGCGGCAGCGTCACAATGTTTGGAAAGAATTTCTTCCGCAACGAGCTGGCGGTCAAGCAGGACATCTCATTCATGCTTGGCGGAATCCACTACTACCCAAAACGCAAGATCAAAGACATCGCAAGTGTGGTGAAACGGTTCTATGTTGAGTGGAACGACAAAACCTATGACGATTATTTAAAGCGTTTTGATCTGGATACTGAGAAGAAGGTTGACGAGCTATCCGAAGGCATGAAAGTCAAGTTCAGTCTTGTTTTGGCTCTGTCTCATAATGCCAAGCTGCTGATTCTTGATGAGCCTTTAAACGGGCTAGACCCCGTATCCCGCGATGATTTGATAGAGATCTTCCAGGAGCTCATCGAAGACGGCCAGCGCAGCATTTTATTTTCCACGCACATCATGAGTGACCTTGAAAAATGCGCCGATTACATCACGTTCATACATGACGGAGCCATCATTGAAAGCTGTACCAAGGACGATCTGATCTCATCGTATCGCATCGTCAAAGGAACACCTGAGCAGCTTGATACGCTGACTGATAAGATGGTTGGCTATAAAACCAACGCTTTTGGCTTTACCGGCCTAATAAAAGCAGACAGTGCAATCAAATGCGATGGTTTTAATTTGGAGCCGCCGACGCTTGAAGATATTCTGATTTATTACGACAAAAAGGGGGCAAAAAAATGAGAAATCTATTGTTTAAAGAATTTCATTTGTCGATACATCCGTTGTTTTACCTTGTGGTGTTGTTCGGGCTGTTGCTGCTGATCCCGGAATGGCCGTATTTCATCGCGCTGATGTATTTCTTCCTCATCGCGGCACCGAACATTTTCACCTATTCCAAATCGCAGGGGGATATCGCGTTTTCAATGTCACTGCCCTTGAGACGGAGCGACATCGTCAAATCTCGTGTGATGTCAATTGTGCTGCTGGAGCTTTTGCAGATTGTCACCGCAGCAGTATTTGCCGTGGTTAACAAGCTTCTATATCCGGCCGGCAACTTTCTTTTGGATGCCAACATCGCGTTTATCGGCTTTGTGTTCATGATGTATGGATTGTTCAACATCTTTATGTTCCCGATGTTCTATAAAACCGCCTACAAGATCGCAGGGCCGTCTATCGTCGCCATTACCGCCACGATTGTGTTCGCAGCCGCAGTGGAAGCGGCGGTGCAAGTTCTTCCGTTTGCAAGAGTGCTGGACGGCTGGAGCAACATCGGCGCGCAGGTGATCGTGCTGATTCTGGGTATTGTCCTGTTTATTCTGTTGAGTCTTCAGTCTTCAAAAATATCTGTCAAAAGGTTTGAGCGAGTTAATATTTAATGAACATCATTATTACGAACACATCGGAAAAGCCGATTTATCAGCAGATATTTGAACAGATATCCTCGCAGATCATCAAGGGCGAGCTGCCAACAGATACCTGTCTGCCGCCTATCCGCACGGTCGCCAAGGAGCTGAGAATCAGCGTCATTACCATCAAAAAAGCGTGGGAAGAGCTGGAGCGCAAGGGCTTTATTTACGCTATGGTGGGTCGGGGCTGTTTCGTGGCATCCTTAAAACAGAATGATATTGATGAAAAGCGCGATGCGCTGGTGCTCGAAAAGCTTGTCAAAGACATTGAATATTATAAGACGCTGGGGATCACCAAAAAGGATATGCTGAAACTGATTGAAAGTCATTACGACAACTGATTAAAAATACTCAACGTCGAAGGTGGTAATAACCGGAGGGAGTAACCTTTCCTCTCCCCCCGTCACCTCTCGGTGATGATAATATGTGATTATTATTGAAGGGGCAAATTGATCTCAAACAGTACGCCCCTTTTATTATTGGCGGCTGTAATGGTGCCGCCATGCAGTGAGATAATATGCTTCGTGATTGAAAGACCGAGTCCTGTTCCTCTCAATGCCGATTTGCCACGGTAATAGCTGTCGAATATATGCGGCAAGTCTTCCTTGGCAATGGGGTCTCCGGCATTTTCAACTGCGATAACGATGTTCTTCTCACACTTAGAAAGCGTTATCAATATATCACCGTTGTCCGGCGTATGCTTAATCGCGTTTGTCAGTACGTTGCTGACGGCCTGTTCCAGCCTCCGCTCATCGCCATAGTATTTATCGCTATCCGGCATATCGGCATGCATATGGATATGCTTGCCGCCAGTTAGCACATGGTATCGCGTGTAAAGCTTGTTCAGCATCGAAAGCAGGCTGAATGTCTGCTTATTCAGCACATAAGCCCCAGCTTCGATTTGTGAAAGGTTCAACAGATCGTCTACCATGTTGCTGATCTTTTCTGCTTCGTCTACAAGTATTTGATAGACACCCATCGTTTCTTCACCGGCATAAAGATTATCGGCGAGCGCTTCCGAATAACCCTTTATCACTGACAGAGGTGTTTGCAGCTCATGCGACACCTGCGCTGTGAACTGTGTACGCATCTTTTCCAGCGTCTTCTCCTTGGAAAGCTCGCCTTTAAGCTGCGATATCGTGTTTTCCAGTCGCTTCATCAGTGAATTGAGCGTGCTGCCCAGTTGACCGATCTCATCGCGCCGTTTCCCGTCATAGTGCAATGAAAAATTTAGCTTTCCCATTTCGGCCGCTATCGCATTAAGCTCACGTAACGGGCGAGACATGCTCCTAGAAAAGAACAACGCGAACAACACAAACGCCGCGGCGTTGGCAATACCGAAATACAGGAAAAACTTTTGCACCAGCACCACCACGCTGTCCATGCTGCCGTATGGCACACTGCCCATCAGCAAGCTGCCGTCCTGTGTCTGTGTCAGATAAGAGAGCCATTGACTCTGCCCCATCCCCATCCCCTGTCTTGATGTGGTCACAAAGAACTTACCGATATTGTCTTGTTTCATGCCCGAAAAAGCGCCCTGCCGCCCCATCATGCCATGCATACCGCCATGCTGCCCTGTATCTTCACTTAAGTAGTGAAGAAACCCACCGTATTCGCCGTTATACGCATCGATGATCGAATCCACATCAGCACCGGCGTCAATCTGAGCCGCCGCCTCATTTGTACGCGATAACAGCATTCGCTCCTGCTCAGCATAATAATAGTTGTCAAACAACAGCTCAATCACCGCATATCCGATGACACAAATAGCAATACAAAAAAGCATCATATAAGTGATCATTTGTAAAAAAAGCGTTTTTTTCATTCGTCAGCCTCAAACATATAGCCGTTGCTGCGCAGTGTTTTGATACAGTTTCCACAGCTGCCAAGCTTCGCGCGGAGCCTCTTAATCGTCGTATCCAGTACGCGCGTGTCTCCTTCGTAATCAAAGCCCCATATACGCTCCAAAATTCTATCGCGTGTCAGCACAATTCCTTTGTTATCGATCAAATATATCAGCAGCTCAAATTCGCGCGCGGAGAGCCTTGCGTCCCCATCCGCTGTCTCCGCCGTCTGCGTCTGCGTGTTCACAGTAAGCCCGGGCAGCTCGATCGTACCGCTGACTGACAGCTTGCCCGCGCGCTTAAGCAGTGCCTTAACGCGCATCACAAGCTCACGCATGCTGAACGGCTTTGTCAGATAATCGTCCGTTCCAAGCTCAAAGCCCTGCAGTCTGTCGATTTCCTCGCGTCTGGCGGTGAGCATGATAACCGGGATATCGCTTTCCTTACGAATTTCTTTGAGCACTTCCCAACCGTCAAGCTTTGGCATCATCACGTCCAGCACGGCAAGATCAATTGGAGTATCCAGCCAGGTGTCCAGCGCTGCTTCCCCATCCGAGGCCGTAAGCACCGTAAACCCTTCGTTTTCGAGATAACGTGTGACAAGCTTCAATATACTGTTTTCGTCCTCCGCAACCAGTATGCGAACTCCGCTCATACCCAACCCCCCGTACTCTGCCGTTTTCCCTTAAAAAGTCTGTTGAATGAACCGTGTATAAATGACACTTCTTTTTATTATAACACAGGAAAAAGGAAGCCAGAAATCGGCCTCCTTCAAAAACCAAATGGCTAGCGATTCCTTCCGCACTGTCCGCCTCTGCCGCCCTGCCCCCCGTTAGCATTGCCACATATGCCATTGTTGTCACGATTACCGGCGCGCATTCCAAATTGATTGCCGGTGCCATCTCGCGGTGCGTCTCGGTCTTCATCGCACGTGCCGTCACAAACAATGCCATTTGCGCGTGCTCCGTACTGGTTACCGGTGCCGTCCTGCGGTTTGAGCGCATCGTTATCGCATGTGCCATCACAGTCGCCGTAACGCCCATTCTGCGTTACCGTATCGTCGATGGCTGGGCCAAACGCAAGCGCAGAACCGATTCCGAACACCATTACCGCGACCACCACAGCGGCAATAACAAAAAGTTTTTTTCTCATAACTTTTCCTCCTCTTTGATGATGGTCACATTCTAAAACTTCTATGTGTCATTTATGTGTCAAAAATAAAATTAAAAAACCTCCACCGCTATATTGCAAGTGAAGGTTCAGTTCTTTTTTATTCAGCTTGGTATTGGCCCCGCAGTTTCTCCACTTCGGGATTCTCAAGATATTCATCAAAGCTCTCTCGCCTGTCGATCAGGAAGCCGGGCAATATCTCGATGATGCGGTTTGCCACCGTCTGCATGATCTGATGGTCGTGCGAGGTAAACAGCATGACACTTTTATACTCGGTCATTCCCTCGTTGAGCGCGGTAATGGCTTCGAGGTCAAGATGGTTGGTCGGCTCGTCCATGATGATCACATTAGCACCTGAAAGCATCATCTTGGCAAGCATGCAACGCACCTTCTCCCCACCCGATAGCACCTTGGCCTGCTTCATGGCCTCCTCGCCCGAAAACAACATGCGTCCCAGCCAACCGCGCACGGTGGCCTCGTATTTATCCTCAGAGAATTGGCGCATCCAGTCCACAAGCGACAGCTCCACACCATCGAAATATGCGGAGTTATCGGCCGGAAGATACGCCTGAGTGGTTGTCACGCCCCATTTGTATGAGCCTTCGTCGGGCTCCATCTCCCCCATGATGATCTGAAACAGCGTGGTACGCGCCACCTCATCCTTGCCCGCAAACGCAATCTTGTCGCCGGGCTGTACGATGAAGCTCACGTTATCGAGCACCTTGCGGCCTCCGATCGTTTTGCTGATACCGTCTACCACCAAAATATCATTGCCTACCTCACGGTTGGGCTTGAAATGGACAAACGGATAGCGCCGTGACGACGGCGCGAAATTGTCCATCTGCAAATTGTCCAGCATCTTTTTTCGCGACGTCGCCTGCTTTGATTTGGATGCGTTTGCGCTGAACCGCCTGATAAACTCCTCAAGCTCCTTGGCCTTTTGCTCGGTGCGTTTGCGCTCGTCCTTGAGCTGGCGCGCGGCCAGCTGTGTATACTCATACCAGAAATCGTAGTTGCCCACGTACATCTGTATTTTGCCGTAGTCGATGTCCACAATATGCGTGCACACCTTATTGAGAAAGTGGCGGTCATGCGAGACCACGATGACTGTGTTCGGAAAATCCATAAGGAAATTCTCCAGCCATGTGATTGCGTGAAGATCTAAGTTGTTGGTGGGCTCGTCGAGCAAAAGGTTCTCTGGCTTTGCGAAAAGCGCTTGCGCGAGCAGCACCTTGACCTTGCGCGGGCCGTCCAGCTCTGCCATTTTCTTCTCGTGGTATTCACCCGTGATGCCAAGACCATTTAATAGTATTTCCGCATCGGATTCTGCGTTCCAACCATCAAGCTCCGAAAATTCCCCCTCGAGCTCGGCAAGCTTTAAGCCGTCGTCGTCGTTGAAATCTTCTTTGGCGTACAACGCTTCCTTTTCCTTTATGATCTCATGAAGCCGCTCATGCCCCATAATTACCGTTTCGAGCACCGTGAACTCATCAAACGCGAAGTGATCCTGCCGCAGCACCGCAATGCGCTCGCCCGTTGTCACGGATACGTCGCCCTTATTGGGCTCCAGATCGCCTGAAAGTATTTTTAAAAACGTTGATTTTCCTGTGCCGTTTGCGCCAATCAAACCGTAACAGTTGCCTGCTGAAAATTGAACGTTTACGTTATTGAATAACGCCCGGCCGCCGTATTGTAGGGATATTCCTTGTGCACTGATCATTGATTCCTTAATATTCTCCTCTATTGCATAGTCGGTCTATGATAACACAGGATATAGGATTTGACCAGCAGACAAATATCAAACAATTGTAAAGTAATACGGATTATATTTTAATGTATTGAGTGCTTTGAGAATTTGATGATGGGACCCCTCGACAAGCTCGGGGTGACACAAGTTGCTGCTAGCAATATGATTAACGTACAGCCACTACGAATGTAAAGCGCTTCATTGTTTTATGCTTAATCAGAAATTCAAAAATACTGATAAAATGTGCAGCGAATGCTGCCATTATACAGCTTTCTTTTCTTTGTGGCACGCTTCCCGAAAAAGCGCTCGAATTGATCATCCGCCGTTATGATCGACTTCTTGGGAGCGATTGCGAACGCGCGGCCCATGTCGCCGTAGAGCTTATGAACGTCGTCCCTTTCGCCCAGCCGCACGGCATACGGCGGATTGGTGAGTACGGTGCACTGGCGTGAAAAGCTTTTCACATCCGCGTGAAAAATCTTGATTCTTACGCCTGCTGTCTCGGCGTTTCTGGACGCGGCACTGAGAGCGCGCTTGTCGATATCCGACGCGAAGATAACCGGCGATTCTGTCTGCATGCCTTCCGCTTCATCTCGCGCGGCGTTCCACTTCTTTTTAAAGCGCGGCCAGCTTTGCGCATCAAAAGCACGGCTGAGCCCCGGCGCAATGTTCGCGCCAAGCATTGCCGCTTCAATCGCAATGGTGCCTGAACCGCACATCGGATCAGCCAGTTCCCCGCCGTCCCAGCCAGAAAGCATCACAAGCCCCGCCGCAAGCGTCTCGCGAATGGGCGCAGTCACGTTCGCCGCACGATAACCGCGGCGGTTCAGCCCCATGCCGCTCGTATTTAGGCATACTGATACCTGATTGCGAAGGATTTTGACGTGAATGTCATAACGGCCTCCTGTTTCAGGCAGCACCGATACCTTATGCCGCGCCATGAGCCGCATGACAGCGGCCTTTTTACTGATGGACTGTATGTCCGACACGCTGAAAAGCGCGCTGCCCACTGAATCCGCGTTGACGGGAAACGATGCGTCCCTTGGGATATAATCCTCCAGCGCAAGCGCTCGAACACCTTCAAACAAAGCGTCAAACGTTGTCGCCTCAAACGTGCCCAACTCAATATATACTCTGTCCGCCGTGCGCAGAAAAAGATTCGCAAGCGCAATGCCGCGTTCGTCAGCATTAAAATAGACCCGGGCGTCTCTGGCACTCACGCCGTCGAGTCTTAATTTTTTGAGTTCCGCAGCGGTTAGTGCTTCGAGACCGAATGCGCAAGATGCAAAGCAGTTATAGTCCATTTGTCTCATCCCATCTGTTAAGCTTCACGCCGTTGATATGCAATGCAAAATTACACCCGAGGAAACGTGAGCTTTTTTCGCACATCTGCATGCGCGTCAGATAAATGCTTAAAAAATCCATAGGTGACGCACCTTGACCCATCGTGTAATCGATCCCGATGGTTCCGTTGTTCACGGTCAGTTTGGTGGAACGAATTGAGTAGTTCACGCGGTCGTGAATGTCCGTGGGCAAAAACTCCTTGGAACGCACGCGTGCTCGGTGCGCGTCCACCTTGTCCGCGATGATCAAAGCCGCGGAAATATCGCTGATGGGCAGACCTGTCTCTTCTTCGTGTGAGCCCACCGCCGAGCAAACTTCGCAAGCCTCCGTGATATCCATTCCCATTTCACAAAGTATAGGAAAAAGCAACACTGCGCCGTTTAAACCGTGGTGCTTTCTGTTGACCATGTTGCCGACGTCGTGAACCCAACCCGTTATTTTGGCGAGCTCAATGCGCCTTTTGTCCTTGCCGAGATTCTGCAATATCTCCCCGGCGATACGGCTCACATAACCGACATGCCGCGGGCCATGGTCGGTATATCCCATTACCTCGAGCACCTTATTTGCGTGCTCCACAAGCACTTTTATCTTCTCGTTTTTTTGAATATTCGCTAATGTAATCGCCAAGCCTTATCCTCCAAGTTTAACAGAGATTCGTAGTCCTTGTCGTCCGTGAAATCGCGGTCGATCACCACTTCGCCTCCGAGCTCTTCCACCGCGTTTTTGATACTCACATAATCAAAGTATTTGATGCCGTCCTGGCGCAGCGCCTCTTCGAGATACGGCAAAGCTTTATCGCTACCCATCTTCCCAAGGCAGCTTGCATAGAACGCTTTGTTGGTCTCACTGTATAGAAATTTTTCCAGCGCCAGCTCGTATGAACGCTCGTCAAATGGCATATCGGCAAGTATGTCAAGAAAACAATCAGCTGCGTAAACCGATTGCGCGGATTCATACGCACTGATCACGCTCTGCGTATATTCTGCACCCGCGTTTTTAAGCTCTTCCACACACGCTTCGGAAAAATCGCTCGGCTGCGTCGCCTTTGCCACCACATCAATATAATACGCAAACGGACGCGGCATATCCATTTCTTCGATGAGCTTCACGATAATCGTGCGAATCTCATCACCTTTATCGCCTTCATAGTGTTGCATCAGCGATACAAGCAGCGGATACGTGTCTTCGTTTGTATCGGCAATACGATTAAGCAGCGGACCCGGCACGGTTATGTCAGATATCATATAGCGACCCAGCATCGTCACAAGCTCGCTTGAGTCCATGGCCTCAAAATAGGCGTTGGGTGATTGTCCTGACAGCCACTCTTGGGGCATGTCCAACCATTTGAGATACAGCTCCGGCACCTGCTCCTCGACGTCGTCCTCATTGAGACCGTTGCTGTGCATATATCCATGAAGATATTCGCCGAATTTTGGTTCAAAATCGATCAGCATAAACGACCTCCTTATTTCTTGCTGCCAAACAGCAAGGCATAATATTTGTTTAGCGTCGGTAAGGAAATACCGTAAACCTCAAGTAACTCTTTTTTGGATGGCGGCTCGATATCCGCTGTCACCTCGCAGGCGTGAAGCTCCAGCGCCGCGGCAAATGCTTGCGGGGTTTTAATCCAATAGCCGTCATCCTTTCGTCTCTTCACAATCGAAAGCATCATCTCTACCCCGACCGTCACAAATTCGTCGTTGTAGCGCGGACGCGCATGGCTGATGAAGCTCGACAGCGCATCTGCATAACGCTCCGGCAATGCCTTTAAGTCTTCCGACACCGTCCCGACACGCACCTCTGCAATCGCGCCCTTGATATATGCCACATAAGGCTCCTCTGCGCCCATCTTCTTCAGGTACATAAATATGTCGTTCTTAATCTCGTCCGTCTCCGCGCTCTTGAGCAGAAAGTCACGAAACGCTTCCTCCACTCTTGCATCCGAAAACATGCTCATAATCTCAAGCACGATCTTTTTTATGTACTCATCGCCGTAATGCAGACCCCAGAATATGATGGATTTTAAGAATTCATCGTTATCCCACTTGTCCTTTAAGCTGCCGTCCTTTTGTTTTAAGCAGTCGTTCAAGTAGCTGATGCGGCGTTTGATCTCGTCAAACTGCACCTGATACACATACTCAAGCTCTTTTTGTGATCCGCCTGACTTCGCATCCTCAGCGCGAGATTTATAATACAGCGCAAGGCTGTTGTTTGGGTCGATCTTGAGTATCTTGACAAAATACGAAAGCGATTCCGCATACTGAGCGCAGTTGTAAGCCGCAAGGCCGCAGAAATGCAGTATGCGAATATCATACGGCTGAAACGCTACGATCTTCTGAAACGTCTGATACGCTTTCTGATGGTATCCAAGCTCGCAGTATGTCAAAGCCACCTTATGCATATCCTCAGGCTCAATATCGTTCATGCCACCCAGCTTTTCAAGATTCACCGCGGCGTTCGCATGATCGTTCATATCCGAGCAAAACAGCGCGAGATTGCAGCAAGCATGCAGGTTGTGAGGCTGAGATGAAAGCACGCGTTTCGAAAGCTCGACCGCCTCCGCCTTTCGCCCCTCAAAGAAGTATGACAGAGCAAGGTTGTTCATCGCGCTGTACATCGTTCCATTACGGTGAACCACCTTCTCCAGATGCTTGATCGCGTTTTTGTAATCGCCCTTGTCAAGACACTGCTTGCCCTCATAGGCCTCTTCGTACATCATGCGCCGGCTGATATCGTGCAGCGTTCCGTCTTCCTCGTAATCCTCTTCGTCCATAATGTCGAAAAGCTCATCGATATCCTCTGCGTATTCGCCGTCAGGATCGATTGCAAGATACTGCTCGAACGCCTCGTCCGCAAGCTCGTAGTTCTTAAGCCCCATATAGTTGCACCCAAGCGCAAACAGGCACTCGGTGGGCGTGCTTCCGTATTTCGCTATTTTTAACAGCACGTCGTTGGATTCGGCGTACAGTCCCATTTCGGAATATATCTGTGCGATGCTTAAAAGATAATCCACATTTTCGGGCTCCATGCCCAGCACACAGCGATAAAGCGCCAACGCCTCGAGGAAATTCCCCGCGTCGATGTGCTTTTCGGCTTTCTTTATGAAAAACTCGGCCGGTTGATTGAAGCTGAGTATTTTGTTATTTCTGTTGTCTTTCATTTGACCTCCATGTCTTGATTATAACATATACGAAATAAAAATAGTATGCTCATTGTTTGCGGCAGACGAACTGTGCACGCTGCGAATCGTCCGTATACCTATCCTTTGTCAAGAATTCGTAAACACTGACTTCCCAAAACCCCGCCGCCTGAACGATCTGCCTCACAGCTTCAATATCATGCGCGTGCTGTATATGCGTTTCGCTGAAGCGCTCGAACAAACTGCCCGCTCGCATAAACAGCGTCACATCCATCGTCAGTATGTTTTGCACTTTATTATACGCATTGCGCCAGATGCAGGATACATCATCCGAGTCGTCAAAATACACCTCAGCATCCATTGAAATAAGCTTGGTACGTGTACTGATATCAAAAAGCAGCAGACCGCCGCTTTTAAGAGCATGAAACGACGCAGCCGCAAACTGTTCAAGCCCTTCTTCATCGATATAATTGACCCCGTCACACGCGCAGACCACCGCGTTCACCTTGTTGCCCACCATGAAGCTGCGCATATCCTGCTTGACAAACTTAATGTCGCGGCCGGTACCTCGCGCATGCTCAGCCGCCTTAAGCAGCATATCGTCAGATATGTCCGAGGCAATAACGTCGTGCCCGAAGTCGTAAAGCCGGCATGATATGTTCCCCGTGCCGCAAGCCGCTTCAAATACGCGTCGGTTTTCCAGACCGATAAGCTCGTTTATATACGCCGCCCAGCCGTCATAATTAACGTCAGCCATAAGCTCGTTATAAGCCTTTGCAAGATAACTGTATGCCTTCAAAACACCCTCCACAAAACCACACCAAAAGGCCGCTTTTTTGGGGCCTCATCATTTTATGCCGCAAGCGGCAATATTATCAACAATATACTATAGAGCAAGCTATTTCACAACGCAGTTGCGAACTGTTTACAATAGGTTCATGATATCTTTTTGAAACCGTCAATACATTGCTGTTAAGCATCCGAGTCGTTAATGATAATTCCCATATTGGAGCCTTCTTGTTTATAATTATTCTCGTATTCTCTCGAAAAGCAATTATCAACAAAACCCAAGAGAAAAAACGCTGCGCTATAAATATAAAAAATTTACAAACCCTATTATGTGTTGGTCGGGTTGACGAACGGGGCCGACGATGCTATAATCATAGTCATTAATACCATTACAGTTTGAGGCGCGGTTTTCAAGAGTATATGTGTAGAGGCAGCGGGTGCCGGTGAAGCGCATGAGAAAGGGGAAACTGCCGAAGGTGAACCGTCCGTAAAGGTTTGGCCTGGGGGTATGGTTAACAGCCATGCAACTGCCGTCTTTTTAAGACGGAGCGCTGCTGTAGTCTGGCATTTCATTAAGATTTGCAGTTTATGACGGTGGTGCGCTATATATGGTTATGCGCACTATTTTTGTCTAAAGATATTTTTATTAATTTGGAGGATAAACGGGTGAAAAAGTTTAACGTAGGCATCGTAGGTGCAACAGGCATGGTCGGACAGCGCTTTATCTCTCTGCTGGCAGACCATCCATGGTTTGAGATTGCTCTTTTGAGCGCGAGCGAACGCTCCGCCGGAAAAACATACGGCGAAGCTGTGGAAGGACGCTGGGCAATGTCAACGCCGCTGCCCGAGAAAATTGCAAAAATGAACGTCTATGACGCGTCGGATATTGACAAAGCCGCACAGACGGTGGATTTCGTATTCTGCGCAATCAGCCTCGACAAAGCACTGACAAAACAGCTCGAAGAGGCATATGCTAAAGCAGAAATCCCCGTGGTTTCGAACAACAGCGCTCACCGCGGCACACCCGATGTGCCGATGCTGATGCCCGAGATCAACGCGGAGCATGTGAATATTATTGACAGCCAACGCAAACGCCTTGGCACAAAGCGCGGCTTTATTTCCGTAAAGCCCAACTGTTCGATACAGACCTATGTGCCTGCCCTGCATCCGCTCATGGACTTTGGCGTTGAGCAAGTCGTGGCCTGCACATACCAGGCCATATCCGGCGCCGGCAAAACATTTGATTCCTGGCCGGAAATGGTGGATAACGTCATCCCGTATATCGGTGGCGAAGAGCAAAAGAGCGAGCAGGAGCCTCTTAAGATCTGGGGCCAAATCGAGGGTGATGTGATTGTGAACACGCAAAAACCCGTGATCACCACACAGTGCATCCGCGTTCCCGCATCTGATGGGCACATGGCGGCAACATTTGTGAAGTTCGCCAAGAAGCCGTCTATCGATGAAATAAAGAAAAGGTGGCAGAGCTTTAAGGGCGTTCCGCAGGAGCTGGGGCTCCCCAGCGCACCCGAGCAGTTCCTCATGTATTTTGAGGATGACGCACGTCCGCAGACGCGCATAGACCGCGATAACGGCAACGGTATGGCTGTGTCGATTGGCCGACTGCGTGAAGATCCGATTTACGATTATAAATTTGTATGCCTCAGCCACAACACGCTGCGCGGTGCAGCAGGCGGCGCTGTGCTGATGGCCGAGCTGCTCGCCGCCAAGGGATATTTCGACAGGTGACGCATCACCGAGAAAGGAAGCAGATTTTATGAGTATATTTACAGGAGCCGGTACCGCGCTTGTCACGCCGTTTAACGACAAGGGCATCGACTTTGCCAATTTCGAAACACTGATCGAATATCAGATTGAAGGCGGCATCGATGCGCTCATCGTCTGCGGCACGACAGGCGAGTCTTCCACGATGACAAAGGACGAGGACTTAAGCGCCATCGAATTTGTCGTCAAACAGACAGCGGGACGCGTTCCCGTTATCGCCGGAACGGGCAGCAACAACACCGTCTCGGCGATTGAAACCTCGCTGGAAGCCGCCGACCTTGGCGTGGACGGCCTGCTCGTGGTTACGCCATACTATAATAAATGCACCGACACGGGGCTGGTCCGGCACTACCATGCGATTGCAGACGCAGTGAGCACTGACATCGTGGTTTATAACATACCCGGACGCACCGGCGTCAATATTAAGCCATCGGTTATGAAAGAAATCACCTCTCACGACAACATTGTTGCCATCAAAGAAGCAAGCGGCAATATCTCGCAGATTGCCGAGATCGCGCGTCTCTGCCCCGAAATTGATCTTTATTCGGGCAACGACGACCATGTGGTGCCATTGCTTTCTCTGGGCGGCAAGGGTGTGATTTCCGTGGTGTCCAATCTGCTGCCGGAAATGACGCATGATATGGTCATGAGCTTCCTAGAAGGCGATACCGCGCGTGCAAGAGAACTTCAGTTTAAGCTTAATCCGCTCGTGAACGCACTGTTCTCCGAAGTGAATCCCATACCTGTGAAGACAGCGCTTAACATGATCGGTATCAGCGTTGGGCTTTTGCGCATGCCTCTTTGTGAAATGAGCGCAGATAAGGCCACCGTCTTGAAAAAAGAATTAATGGCACTTGGGTTTGACATCGCTTAGCTTAAAAAGAACTTTGACATACATAGGATGAGAGGTAAGAATGACCAATTTAATTATATGCGGCGCTAACGGAAAAATGGGTCAAACGGTTGCAAAATTTGCTGCCGATATGGATGACATGCGCGTCTGCGCGGGCATAGACAAAATGCCGGACGCCTTAATCAATGAATATCCTGTTTACGCTGACATATTTGACTGTCGTGAAGCGGGAGATGTGATTGTCGATTTCTCGCGTCCCGACGCGCTGGAAGCCAATTTAAGATACGCGCTTTCACACAACACCCCCATCGTGATCGCCACAACGGGCTTCACAGATGAGGATAAAGCAAAAATCAGGAACGCGGCGGCGCAGATCCCCGTGTTCTTTTCCGCCAATATGTCGCTCGGCGTCAATCTCCAAATGGAGCTCTCTCGCCGAGCAGCCGCTTTCTTGGGTGAAGACTGCGACATCGAGATCGTCGAGAAGCATCATAATCAGAAGGTGGATTCACCGAGTGGTACCGCGCTAGCGATCGCCGAGTCTATTAACGATGCACTGATGGCACCCAAGCCGTTTGTTTGCGGGCGCTGCACACGCACAGAGAAACGCGGCCGTGAAATCGGTATTCACGCGGTGCGTGGCGGCACGATTCCCGGCGAGCATAGCGTCTATTTTATCGGTACTGACGAGATCGTGGAAATCAAGCACACGGCTCAGTCACGTCAGATTTTCGCGTTCGGCGCATTGCGCGCGGCAGCATTTATCTGCGGAATGCCGGCCGGGCTATACAACATGAACGACATCATCAAGCAAAATGCCGTGACAAGCGTATTTAAAGACGACGGGCAGGCCATGGTGACGCTTTCGCAGCTAAAATTTTCTCCTGATACCATCGCCAAGGTCTTCTCGGATATCGCGGATGCGGACATCAAGCTCGACATCATCAGCCAAACGATGCCGCATGACGGCAAGGCCAGCCTTTCGTTCTCGCTCCCCCGCGCCGACTTGAAAAGCTGTTTGAGAGTCATTGCGAAATTCAAAAAGGAATGTGCGGAGATCATTGAAACGTCGTCGCTCTCTAAGCTGACGGTGGAAGGTGCAGGCATGCAGCAACAGACCGGTGTGGCCGCCAAGCTTTTTGGCGCGCTCGCCGAAAAGAACATCGGTATCGCGATCATCACGACGTCCGAAACGAACATCAGCTTCTGCATTGAAACCAGCAACGCTGTGGATGCGATCGGCGTGGTCGCCGAGGCGTTTTGCCTGTAAAACAATTAAGAGTTAAGTATTAAGAATTGAGTTTAAGCGCGGCAGGAATGTCGTGCTTTTTTATGGCTCTATATCAAGAGCGGGCGACACATCGGATAAATCAATAGTGCTATCTACACTGCGGCCTTGTTGCATGCGTTAATGCTGGAGTGTATGAAATCTCTCCCTCAGTCTGCTACGCAGCCAGCTCCCTCCTCAGAGGGAGTCAAATCGATAGTTAAATGTGATAATCTCGTTATAAGCCTGCTGCTTATGGGGCTGAAAAGTGGCTGCGTTAGTTGCTTGTCGATGCTGCCTGTGCCGCCATCACGCAATCGATAGCCAGTACCACGGCGAGCGCAAAAATTTCATCCTGTTCAGATTCAATATCAAGCACATAACAATCTCCCCATGTCAGCCATTCCTTGTGTATGGTCACCACCAATCGGCCGTTTTGTGTGATTTGATAGTTATGTGCCATAAAATCACCTTCTATTTCCCAATTCAAACCGGCGATGCTGTATTTGGGGCGTAAGAAAGTGAATTGCTTGACAATCTCAGCAATTTGCCGTCCGTCAACAAACACAAAAAAGCGAGGCAAAAAGCTCCACACTTTTTGCTGTATAAATGCGGCCTCTCGTCCTGTCATATCCTTCACATGTAGTTTTTTACCCCAAGAAAACAGTTCACCTTCAACCATATACTTGTCTTGCTCCGTGTCATCCTTGATGGTAAATTTATCTGTCCAGGATAAGACTTTCTGCTTGATATATAATTTCATATGCATCCTTCTTCCTATAGATTATATCTGTTAATATCGCGCCTGATACTGCTTCTCCAGCCTATCTCTGCTCAGCATTCTTCCATGCCCCGGGCAGATATACTTTGCTTCCGTAGCGAGAATCCTCTCCCACGCTGTTTGAATCGCATCGGGACAGTCCGCGAATGGCGGATACAGCACGCCGCCGACACCGAACACCGTATCACCAGCGAAGAAATGCTCTCCAATGTGCAGACCGATTGATCCAGCTGTGTGTCCGCCCAGCGGCACAGCTTGCGCATCAAATCCGAATTCACTGAGATCACGCGCCATAGCTATGGGTACAATGTCGTGTGTAACCGCATCATAGTATTCCGTCTGTTTGGGCGTCAGATTGTGCCCCGCATCAGAAATAACACGGGTAACCACAAAAGTGCCCTTAGGCACGGGTGTATAGCCTTGCTTCAAGCAATCTGCTTCCGCAGCGCCGACGATGACCTTGGCGTCTGCATATTCCTGCAATGCTGCCGCACATCCCGTGTGGTCGAAGTGCGTATGCGTGAGAAAAAGCAGCGGGATTGTCAGCCCCAGCGGTTCTAACCTTTTTTTTATGGCTTGCGCCTGCCCCTTTCTGGCCGCATCAACAATAATTCCTGTTTTGCCATCGTGAGCTAGCCATGACGTTCCCAAAAGTCTTGTCACATTCATAAGGCTCTCTCCCTTCGAACGTTAATCGTACACGCACGCTTCACGCGTTTTGATATCATCCATGAGTCCAAGCACCTTGGGCCAGCGTCCCGTCTCCGCAACTACAAAGCCCATTATCATGCCGATGTGCATATCCAGATGACGATGCTGAGCGAGTATCAATTGGAAGCGTATGAAAGGACACTGTTCGGGTTTCTCTGATAATTGCTCTTCTGCGAACGTATTAAGAAAGGCGTTTATTTTTCCTTCCACTTGATTTGCGTATTCTTTAAGTGTATCACGGGATAAGAATTCTATGGTTAGTGTATTGAGATCATTCAGACCATCTACATGAAATTTGGGCTCCTTGTATACATACGGGTTTATATAGCAGCGATCAAGCGAATGCAGCGTGTGGTAAACATGTTTCCAAAGCGGCGTACCACAGTAAAGCCTGCCCCATATATTGTTCGGAATACAGTCCATCACATTGTGTACGCTCCAAAGCGATTTTTGTGTCTGGTCTTTGATGACTGTCAACAACGATGAATGCATCATACGTCCCCACTTCTATCAGTAGAATAATCGCCGACGTATTTCCTCTTTGAAATTCTTGCGGTGTTCAAGTATCATCGCCGCTACACCGAGTATCGCAAAGGGAATCAACGCGTAAAATGACCATTTGAGGTCAAAAGGTGCCGTCTCGTTTAATCGGATAATCACTTCGACGATAAGCACAAACAGACCCAAAGCGAAAAATATACTTGCGCTCTTTTTGAGTATTGTCATGTCCTTTCTCGTGAACAGCAGCGCGAGAATGATGATGCCGATGCTTGCCGCCACTGTCACCGGGAGCCCGATCCCTACAAACCAATTGCCTCCGTTCATTCTCTCAATAAACAGCAGATAAAGCAAAATCGCGGCACAGTTGACCGACAAAAACGTGACCGTATGGTAGCGCTTGAAATAGAACGGAAACACGATAAATATGAAGAGCAGCGCCATCGCCCCCACGATGTAGGCCGACCATGACACGCCGTTTCCGTCCAGTATATCAAGCAGAATGGTGATCATAATTGGGATCATCAAAATGAGCCCTGCAAGTGTCGCAAAATATCGGCGGTCAATGCGGTGGACAAGCGTCTCAAGGTAGCGCGGATATGGCCGTTCCATAGGCTCCTGCCATGGCGCTTTGGGGTTTAGCACCTCCACATTGCAGAGCGGGCAATATTTTTCGCTCTTCTCGAGCTCAACACCGCAATTCACACAGTAAGACATATATCTTATCCTCTCCATTCTACCATCTTTGATTGCTTTCGATCTTGACCGGGACACCAAGCTTCACCAGATAACGGAAAAACTCTCTCTCCAGCGTATTTTCCTTTATTGTCCTCACAAAGTTGAGCATAAGCGTGCCGTTATATGAAAGCGCGCCGCACACAATTCGGTTGCGCGAAAGCGGCCCCAGTATGAAATCCATGCGTGTCACATACGCCGCCATCTGCGGCGGCAGCTTCACATTGCCGAGATTGGAAATGCTGGTGGAGCTTTTGCGGTCTCCGACAAGGTTAAATGTCAGTTTCATAGCGATGTTCTTTATGAACAGCGGCGTGACCCGCAGCACACGCATCGATTCCGACCGCACATTCGTGGATATCTTGGCACCCAGCAGCTTTTCCGTCACTTCGCTGCGCATATAGTGATGCACCGCCGTCAGCACCTCTTCAAAGCTATATGTACCGTATTTGGGATCTATGCCGGGGTTCACATAGCTGGCAAAGTTGCGCATCGTGTTGGTCGGGTAAAACCGGCGCAGATTAATCGGAATGCAAATTTTAACGGGCTTCATACGCTTTTCGTTTTTGACGGCTTTACGCTGAAGCTTATCAACAGCCATAATCAATGCTGCGGTAATATAGTCTGTGAGAGACACGTTTTTTTCCTTGGCGCGCGCTATCACCTCACCCACCGGAATCATGCCTGTTGTGACGTTGTTAAAGCCGTCGCTTTCCTTGGTGCCTTTGATGAAATACGCATTGGGCTCACGGCGTGTACGCTTGATATTCTTGGCGAATTTCAGATATGCATCCTCGGTCTCATCCGGAGCAGGAATCGCACAGCAATCGAGTATCTCATTATCTCTTGGTATGTCGGCGCCGTATTTTAGGCGCAGATACTCCGCCACCAGCGTTTTTAAAAAGCACAGCCCGCCCGTGCCATCCGTCAGCGCGTGAAAGATTTCCACAGCAATTCGGTGCTTATAATACAGCACGCGAAACATAAAGCCCTTGTTCTCTTCAAAGTTCATATGCGCACACGGATAGGCTTCGTCCTGCCTTAAATCCGGCTGACCTTCGTTGTGCTCAAGGTAATACCAGAAAAGGCCGCGTTTAAGCTTCAGCGCGAAGCCCGGAAAACGGGCGAGCGTCGATGTCAGCGCTTCTTCCAATATCGCAGGTTCAATCTCCTCCGAGAGGTCGGCTGAAAGACGGAACAGCGCCTTCCAGTTGCGTTTTTTGGCCGCAGGGTATATCTTCGCGGCGTTATCAAGCTTCATCCATTTCTTATGTTGTTTATCACTGCTGCTCATATATCACTCCAAGAAAGCGGCAATTTTCTTCAAGGTCTCTATGGCCTCGGGTATCTTAAACAGCACGTACACGTGCCACATACCATCCTCTATAATCAATTCACACGGGCTTCCGGCTTCTTTGAGCCGCTCAGCCAGCATTTTCGCATCGTCCAGCAGCAGCTCACAGCTGCCCACACAAATCAGCGAGCGTGGCATGCCGTCAAGTTTGCCGAAAACAGGCGACACAAGCGGGTTTTCCTCCTGCCCTGCCGCATAAGCCTGTGCGTGGCTGCGCAGCACCTGCTCCGAAAGCGTGGGATCCTTCTTATTATTGGTTTTATAGGATTCGCCGCTGAATGTCAAGTCGGTCCACGGAGATATACCTACCAGTGCATTTGGGAGCGGCAACCCCGCTTGTTTAAGCTTTAAGCATAGCGCGAATATCAGCCCGCCTCCTGCGGATTCACCCACGAGCGAGATATTCTCGGCCTTGTACCCTGATTCGATCAGATATTGATAAGCACAATACGCGTCCTCCACAGCCGCAGGGAACGGATTCTCGGGCGCAAGCCGGTAAGCCACGGCCAGCACAAACCGATTTGTCTCCACCGCCAGTATGCTCGCAAAGCCGCGGGCGTATGCAATATTACCGGCCACATATCCGCCGCCGTGCAAATACAGGACGACATTGCAGTCCTGCGCTTTGCCCTTTGGAGACACAAAACAAGCATCGAAAGCATCAAACTCAACAGGCTCAAAATTGACCTTTGATGCCATCGATTTTGCTTCCATATCGCCAAGATTATCCTGAAATGCTCTTGCGGTTTGTATGCTGAATTTTTTTAGAATGGGTTTAACGAGCCTGATATGTGTACGCATGAGCACACTCAAAATTCTTGGCATGTATACGCTCCTTAAATTGCTGCCGATCATTCTAAGCATACAGCATGAGAGGTTTATTATCAAACAATATATGTGTAAAATAAACAGATCACGGCAAATGAATCATTGTTATGCCGAGCCTGGCGACTGAGAAACGGATTTGCATCCCATGGTTTGGCTCTCTAAACCGTGGGACCTCTCGACAAGCTAGAGGTGACAGAACGCTCTTAGCTATGCATTGCGCTTGTCATGCTGAGCTTGTCGATGCATCCCATGTTTTGTGTTCTTAGTCGTGGGACCTCTCGGCAAGTTCGAGGTGACTGAACGCTCTTAGCCATGCATTGCGCTTGTCATGCTGAGCTTGTCGACTATGAAATGGACCAGTATCCCATGTTCTTATGCTCTTAGTCGTGGGACCTCTCGGTAAGCTCGATGTGAAAGAAGTGGGCATATGCCACACTTTCAGAGCGACTGTCATGCTGAGCTTGTCGACTATGAAATGGACCAGTATCCCATGTTCTTATGCTCTTAGCCGTGGGACCTCTCGACATGTTCGAGGTGACAGGACGCTTTTGCCGAGAAACAACAAAGACGGGTGAAACACCCGCCTTGGCCTCATATTCGATTATAAGTCCGTCTATTTGATACCGATGTCCGTACGGTATTGCGCACCGTCGAAGTGCACCTTGCTTAACTCGCCGTACGCTTTTTGCCGCGCGTCAGGTATATCGTTGCCGAGTGCCGTAATGCCCAGCACGCGACCCCCGTTGGTCACAAACGCGCCGTCCTTCAAGGCCGTGCCCGCGTGATAAACCACAGCGTCTCGAACATTCTCAAGGCCGCCGATAAGCACGCCCTTGGGATATTTGCCCGGATAGCCGCCCGATGCCATTACCACGCAAACGGCGGTTCTCTCGTCCCATTTCAGTGTGATCTGATTCAGCGTGCCGTCAATCACCGCATCAAAAATCTCAAGCAAATCGTTTTTGAGACGCGGTAACACCACCTGCGCTTCAGGATCACCGAAACGCGCATTGTATTCGAGCAGCTTGGGGCCATCCTTTGTGAGCATCAGCCCGAAGAATATAATCCCCTTGAAGCAAACGCCCTCCGCATTAAGCGCTTCCACCGTACGCCGAATAATCGTCTCTTCCGCGACTTTGCGAATTTCATCCGTGTATTTGGGGCTGGGTGAGAACGTGCCCATACCGCCCGTATTGGGGCCTTTGTCGCCGTCGTATGCGCGTTTATGATCCTGCGCACTCTCCATGGGCAGAATTGTTTTGCCATCGCAAAACGCAAGCACAGATACCTCAGGCCCTTCGAGAAATTCCTCGATGACCACGCGGCTGCCCGCATCGCCAAATGCTTTATCCACCATGATCTCTTTTAGCGCATCCAGCGCTTCATCCGCTGACTGGCAGATGATCACGCCCTTGCCAAGCGCAAGCCCGTCCGCCTTGACCACGACAGGCGTTTTGCAGATTTTCACGTATGCCGCCGCCTTATCGTAATCGTCGAACACTTCGCAGGCCGCGGTGGGTATGCCGTACTTTTGCATCAGGTATTTGGCATAGACCTTGCTGCCCTCAATGCGTGCTGCGTCTGCGGTGGGCCCGAATGCGCGGATGCTTTCCGCCTGCAGCTTATCCACGAGCCCCATGTAAAGCGGGTCGTCGGGCGCGACGATCACGAGATCGAAGCCCTGCTGCTTGGCGTATTCCGTGATTCCATCTATGTCTGTCGCCTGTATCGGCACACAAGTCGCCAGCTGTGCAATACCGCCGTTGCCGGGTGCGCAATGTATGTCATCGATGTTTTGATTCTGTTTCAGTTTCCATATGATCACGTGTTCGCGGCCACCGCCGCCCACCACCAGTATCTTCATGCCTTGCTCCTTAGTGTTTGAAATGTCGCATACCCGTGAACACCATCGCGATGCCTAATTCGTCACAGGCTTTGATGGAATCTTCGTCGCGGATGCTGCCGCCCGGCTGTATGATCGCGCTGATGCCGTACTGCGCCGCAAGGCGCACACAGTCGTCAAACGGGAAATACGCATCGGACGCGAGCACCGCGCCCTTCACATCCTCGCCTGCGCGCTGCAAAGCGGCTTCCGCCGCCCATATGCGCGACACCTGTCCGGGTCCTAAGCCCAACGTCTTTAGATCCTTAGCCACCGAAATGCCATTGGATTTGATATGCTTAACGATCTTCCATGCAAACTTTAAGTCTTCAAGCTCCTTTTCAGTGGGCACTCGCTTTGTCACTGTGACAAGCTCGCCCTCGAACAACCGGGTATCGATCTGCTGCACCAACAAGCCGCCCAGCGGCTTTTTGAGTTCCATCGCGTTCGGCTTCACCTTCGCTGATATGTCTTCAAGCAGCAACAATCGCAGGTTCTTCTTTGTCTTTAACACCTCAAGCGCGTCGTCCGCGAAACCGGGCGCGACGATGATCTCAAGGAATGTCTTGACCATCTCTTCGGCTGTTTTTTTATCGACCTCGGCGTTCACCGCGACGATGCCGCCGTATATAGAT
Source organism: Bacillota bacterium (assembly GCA_023399095.1). GTDB lineage: Bacteria > Bacillota > Clostridia > Christensenellales > SZUA-584 > SZUA-584. Next base: position 44,711 of record JAEWQS010000077.1, on the reverse strand, counting down.
TCAGGGTCGGCGCTGTACGCCTTCATGTATGCATCGTAGAGCGTGTCCGCGCTGCCCACGCCGCACGGGTTGGCATGCTTGGACGCCACCACGGTGATATCCTCGAACTCGCGCAGGCAATCCAGCGCGCCGTTGGTATCGTTGATGTTGTTAAAAGAGAGCTCCTTGCCCCAAAGCTGCTGAGCTTCAGCGAGCGTGCCATGGGTGCCGATCGGTTCCTTATAAAATGCGGCGCTCTGGTGCGGATTCTCACCGTAGCGCATGCCCTGAACCTTCTCATATGTGAGCGTCAGCTTTTCGGGATAGCCGCCGCCGTTTTGTTCACGCAAGTACGCTGAAATCAGCGCATCGTATGCCGCTGTATGCTCAAACACTTTAACACACAGGTCAAACTTTGTTTCTTTGGTGATGCCGCCGTTTTGGAGTTCACCGAGTACGCGCTCATAGTCAGCGGGATCAACAATTGATGCGACGTCCTGCCAGTTCTTCGCCGCCGCGCGCAGCATGGTCGGCCCGCCGATATCGATGTTTTCAATTGCGTCTTCCATCGTGACGTCTTCCTTGGATATCGTCGCCTTGAACGGATACAGATTGACCGCCACCACGTCGATCAGCCCCACGCCCAGCTTATCGACCTGCGCCATATGATCCGCGTTGCCGCGCATGGCGAGTATACCCGCGTGAATATTGGGATGCAGCGTTTTCACGCGTCCGTCAAGGCATTCGGGAAAGCCCGTGATATCCGACACGTTGGTCACCTTCACGCCCGCCTGTTCCAGCTCGCGCTGTGTGCCGCCTGTTGAGAGAAGCTCGAAGCCAAGGCTTTCAAGTCCTTTTGCGAATTCCACAACGCCAGTTTTGTCGAACACGCTCAAAAAAGCTCTTTTCATATGTTAAACCTCCAAATAATATTCTTGATAGGTTATCACGGGCGACCAATGGTCGCCCCTACAGTTTCCGTTATGATTCCGGATTTATCCGCACGCGGCGGCCGCAAAGCTCCAGCCGCCCTGCGCAAAGCAGCGCGACGGACTTGACGAGTATCTCGTGTTCTACCTCAAGTATGCGTGCAGCGAGCGTTTCCGGTGTGTCGTCGTCCAGCACGTCCACGCATTTTTGCATGATAATAGGGCCGGTATCCGTGCCCTCGTCCACAAAATGCACCGTCGCACCCGATACCTTCGCGCCGTATTCGAGCACAGCGGCATGAACACGCCGTCCGTAATAACCCTTGCCGCAAAAAGATGGAATCAAAGCCGGATGAATGTTGATAATCGGAAAACGGCTCACCAGAGCGGAGCCGAGTATCGACATATAACCCGCCAGCACCACCGCCTGGCCGCCAAAGCTTTCAATTGCTTTTATCACGGCCTCATCGTGTGAAAGCTGGCTCTCATAATCCTTAGGAGATATCACCACACCCGGAACGCCTGCGTTTTTCGCGCGTTCCAGCGCATAGACGCCCGGCTTGCTGGCCACCACGCCCACCACGCGCGCGCCGATGCGGCCGTCCGCACAAGCATCCAGTATAGACTGGAAATTTGTTCCGCCGCCCGATACCATCACGACCAGCTTGTCTATTTGCACAGCTGTACGCCCTCACCTTCCGCCACATGACCGATCACAAACGCTTTTTCGCCCAATTCCTGAGCCGCAGAAACCACTATGTCTGCAATGTCCTGTTTTACAGCCAACACCATGCCGATGCCCATGTTAAAAGTGTTGTATGCGTCGCGGGTGCTCAGCTTCGCTTCACTGACCAGCAGAGAAAACACGGGTAGCATATCCCAGCTCCCGAGCTTAATCTGTGCGCAAAGACCACCGGGCAGAATGCGCGGAATGTTTTCAATAAAACCGCCGCCCGTGATATGCGCCGCGCCTTTTATCTCAAAACGCTCCATCAGGGACAATAGTGGTTTGACATAAATGCGTGTCGGAGTTAGCAGCTCCTCTCCCATCGTCCTACCTAGAGAATCAATATATGTGGAAAGCAATTTTGCGTCCATAGGGACAAGCTTACGCACGAGCGAAAAGCCGTTGCTGTGAATGCCCGATGAACCAAGACCGATGAGCACATCGCCCGCTTCAATACCGCTTCCGTTTACGAGCTTGTCTTTGTCTACGCTGCCAACGCAAAAGCCGGCCATATCGTACTCACCCGCGTCGTAGAAGCCCGGCATTTCCGCCGTCTCACCGCCGATGAGCGCACAGCCCGCCTCGCGGCAACCCGCCGCCACGCCTTTGACGATATCCGCAGCGATATTGGGATACAGCTTGCCGGTCGCGATATAGTCGAGAAAAAACAACGGTTTCGCGCCGTGGCAGACGACATCGTTCACGCACATGGCGACACAGTCGATACCGACCGTGTCGTGCTTGTCCATCACAAACGCAGCCTTGAGCTTTGTGCCCACGCCATCCGTACCGGACACAAGCACCTGACCGTTGCCGTTGTCGTACATGCCGCCGAAGGAACCAAGCCCCTGAAGCACATGGTCATTGAATGTGGATGCCGCATGCTCCTTCATCAGGCTTACCGCCTTATAGCCCGCCTCCACATCGACGCCTGCGTCTTTATATGTATAAGCCATAAACTCTCCTTATCTAAGGTGTGTTAATCGAGTACGTTCTTTTTCCCGCATTTCAGCAGACCGCTCACATCATCCGGATATTTGCCGTTAAAGCAGCCCACGCAAAAGTTGCATGCCGCGCCTTCCACGGTTCTTAATAGGTCTTCGATCGCGAGATAGTGCAGTGAATCCGCGCCGATCACCTTTCTGATTTCCTCTACCGAATTCTTCGCGCCGATCAGTTGATCGTGCGAAGAGGTATCGATGCCGAAAAAACACGGGTATTTGATAGGCGGCGAGCTGATACGCATATGCACCTCTTTGGCTCCCGCTAGCTTGAGCATTTCCACGATTCTTTTTGATGTGGTGCCGCGCACGATGGAATCATCCACAAGAACCACGCGTTTTCCGCGCACATTGCGTTTTATCGCGTTGAGCTTGATATTGACGCTCACCTCGCGCTTGCCCTGCGATGGCTGTATAAACGTGCGCCCCACATAACGGTTTTTTGAAAGCGCGATTGTATACGGCAGTCCCGACTGCTGCGCATATCCCATAGCCGCGGGCATGGCGCTGTCCGGCACAGCCGCGACCACGTCTGCTTCCGCAGGGCATGTCAGTGCCAGCATTTCACCCGCTTTTTCTCGCGCCCTGTGTACGGGTATGCCATCGATATCCGAATCAGGCCGCGCAAAATACACATATTCAAATATGCAAAGCGCGGTTTCCGGCGCGTGCGAGCCCTGATACGATTTCAAACCGCTCTTGTCAGCCACGACGATCTCGCCGGGTCGAAGATCCCTGATAAACTCCGCGCCGATTGCATCGAACGCGCTGGATTCGGACGCGAACACATATGAATTCTCGATTCGCCCGAGCGATATAGGACGTATGCCCTTGGGATCGCGCACGCCGATCAGCATATCCGGCGTCATGATCACAAGCGCATAGCTGCCTTTCAGCATGCCCATCGTTTTGGTCACCGCTTCGATAATGCCTTCTCCGCTGTGCTTGGCAATCAGGCTCGCGATCACCTCAGAATCGATAGACGTCTGAAAAATCGCGCCCGCGTTTTCCATCTCATCTCTGAGTTCTTTGGCGTTGATGAGGTTGCCGTTATGCGCAAGCGCGATGTGACCTTTTTTGGAGCTGATAACAAGCGGCTGTGCGTTGGCAAGCAAGCTGTCGCCCATTGTCGAATAACGCACATGCCCGATGGCGGCGAATCCGCCCACGAGCTTCTCTAAACCCGTTTTAAAAGCCTCGGTCACAAGACCCATGTCCTTATGATATTCGATATGGTTGTTTTTAGCTACTGCAATTCCTGCGCTCTCCTGACCGCGGTGCTGCAGCGCCAATAGACCATAGTAAGACGCCTCGGTCGGCTCTACGCTGCCATCCGGGCAGTATACGCCGAACACGCCGCACTCCTCGATCATTGTGTCGTCACCGGGTTTAAGCCGTTCATACGGCGCAAGTTGTTTTATGCGAAGGGGCATTTTATTCTCCCATCAATCTGCTGATAATCTCTTTATATGCTTCCTCGACGTCACCTAAGTCCCTGCGGAAGCGGTCTTTGTCTAGCTTCCTGCCCGTCTCGATATCCCAGAAACGGCAGGTGTCTGGCGAAATCTCGTCCGCGAGAATGATATCGCCGTGGAAGCGCCCGAACTCCAGCTTGAAGTCGATCAGTTCCACGCCAAAGCCCTTTAAGTATTCGATCAAAATATCGTTAACCTTGAAGGAAATATCCTTGATCTTGTCCATTTCCTCGTCGGTCGCAAGGCCCAGCGCCCGCACGTAATATGAGTTGATGAACGGATCGCCCAGATCATCGTTTTTGTAGCTGTATTCGAGTATCGCGCACTTGAGCTCCGTGCCTTCCTCGATGCCCATGCGCTTGGAAAAGCTTCCTGCTGCTTTGTTTCTGACAATCACCTCAACCGGCACGATCTCCACCTTCTTGACCACCGTTTCGCGGTCGGAAAGCTGCTCCACAAAGTGCGTCGGTATGCCCTTGCTTTCAAGCAGTTTGAAGAAGTGGTTGGATACCTTGTTGTTAACCACGCCTTTGCCGACGATGGTGCCGCGTTTTTGGCCGTTGAATGCCGTCGCGTCGTCCTTGTAAGATACGATCACGCAGTCAGGATCGTCCGTGGTGAAAACCTTTTTGGCTTTGCCTTCATAAATCTGATCCATTTGCTTCATAATATTTCGATCTCCTTCTGAAGATTTTTATTCGATTCCATGACCTTTTCGGCCATATCCTTTTTATGCTCTGCAAGCTTTTGTTTCAGCTCTGTATATTTTAAAGACAGTATTTGCACCGCAAGCAGCGCAGCGTTCTCCGCGCCGTTGATCGCCACTGTCGCCACAGGGATGCCTGGCGGCATCTGCACCGTGGAGAGCAGCGAATCCAGCCCGTCCATGGTGGATGATTTCACGGGCAGCCCGATCACAGGCATTGTGGTATATGCAGCGAGTACGCCAGCGAGATGCGCGGCTTTGCCTGCCGCCGCGATGATCACCTCTACACCTTCGCTTTGCGCCCCGGCGGCAAAAGCGTGCGCTTCATCCGGTGTCCTGTGTGCACTTAAGACCCGCGCCTGTACATCCACTCCGAAGCTTTTTAATGTCTTTATTGTCTTTTCGAGCACCGGAAGGTCGGATATGGACCCCATGATCACAGCGACTTTCATAGCGGACTCCTTCGTTGATATAATAATGTGACAACTTTCAGCAATAAATTCAGTCTACATGGGCAGACTCGCCATGTCAATTGAATCGCATACTTTTCTACCGTACATATTAAATAATGTTCGTGTTTTTTCCCAAACATGTCAACCAAGAGCCATTTCCGGCCTCCACATTTGTCATATTTGAGCATATGAACTTCATAGAATTCATAAATACGAATAATAGAAGAAATGCACCATTATTGTGTATATTATTTTAAGAATGCATTCTATAGGCGATATCTGTTTTCTGATGACGACAATGAATAAATTATGCTATATTAATAAGAGCAGCAGAAAGGGGTATTATGCGAAATATTTTCATCGGGTTCCTGTTTGTTTTTCTAGATTTCAATCTCACGCTTGGAGCCTCTCAGATTGGGCTTATCCCCGATTTTGTCGGTTATATTTTGGTTTTTCAAGGTCTCACCGAACTCGAAAAAATGAGTGCGCGATTCATAAAAGCGCGGCCTTTTGCCTTGGGCATGGCGGTTTATACCGGCTTGCTATACGCGCTTGCGCTGTTCGGCATAGGCACAAATGATATTGTTTCGTTTGTTCTGGGGCTTGTGTCCACCCTCATCTCATTGTACATATCGTATAACATCGTCATGGGTGTCAAGGAAATCGAGGCTTCGAGCGGCCGCTTTCTGAATGCTCAAGGACTGTATTCAAACTGGACGCTGCTTGCCATCCTGTCGCTCATCGTCTATTTGTTACTCTTCATTCCCATTCTGAATGTTCTTTGCATTATTGCCGGACTCGTCGCTGGCATCGTGTTTCTGGTTTCGTTCAACAAGACAAAGAACCTTTATTACGGTAGCTAGCGTTTTTAATGACAAGTAAAAGAAATTTTCAGCAGCAAGCTCATTACCTGCTGCTTTTCATTTTTCCACTGTGCAAATTAACATGTAGCAAACAAGCCCTTATACCAGCCCCAGCAGTCGTACCGCGTTTGCCACCACAAAGCAGACCACGATGCCGCAAACAGTGGGCACAAGGAACGACACCGCCGTCCATTTCCAGCTCTGTGTTTCCTTTTTGATCGTCCAACAGGTGGTACCACATGGCCAGTGCATCAACGAGAACAGCATCACGCAAATGGCTGTGAGCCACGTCCAGCCGTGTGAGACGAGCAGCTCGCGCAGTTGTTCCAACGAATCCAGCTCGATCATGCTGCCTGTCGCCATATAACTCATGATTATAATCGGCACCACAATTTCGTTGGCCGGAAATCCGAGTATAAACGCCATGAGAATAAACCCGTCGAGACCGATCAGGTGTGCAAACGGATCAAAGAAATTGGCGCAATGCGCCAGCAAACTCACGTCGGCCACATAGATGTTCGCAAGCCCCCATATGATGAGCCCCGCCGGTGCCGCGACCGCCACCGCGCGCCCCAGCACGAACAGCGTTCTGTCGATTATCGAACGCACAATGATTTTGCCGACTTGCGGCTTTCTGTACGGCGGCAGCTCTAAGGTAAATGACGACGGCACACCTTTGAGCATCGTTTTAGACAGCATTCTTGAAACAAACAGCGTCATGATGATGCCGAACAGTATCACAGCGACCAGCACCAGCGCGGAAACAACTGACTGAAACGGCCCCGACACCACGGTGGCAAAAAACATCGTGATGACCGCTATCAGTGTGGGGAATCGACCGTTGCAAGGCACAAAGTTGTTGGTGATGGTAGCAATCAGCCTCTCGCGCGGGGATTCGATGATGCGGCAGCCCACCACGCCCGCCGCGTTGCACCCAAACCCCATGCACATCGTGAGCGCCTGTTTACCGCAGGCACACGCCCTTTTGAAATATTTATCAAGGTTAAACGCCACGCGCGGCAGGTATCCCAAGTCCTCTAGCAGCGTGAACAGCGGGAAGAAAATCGCCATTGGCGGCAGCATCACAGACACCACCCACGCAAGCGTTCGGTATATACCCAGCACCAGCACGCCATGCACCCATGACGGCGTACCCAGCCACGTGAAGAACGCGGTCAGCTGGTCTTCGACCCAGAACAAGCCGTCCGCAAGCAATGCAGATGGGAAATTAGCGCCGATGATTGTGAGCCAGAAGATGGCGCCGAGCAGCGCCAGCATGATGGGCAATCCGAACACCTTGGATGTGAGCACCTTGTCGATGCGGCGATCCATCCGGTTATACGTCACGTTTTCGAACTCAACAGCCTTGGCGCATATCGATTCGGCCCGGCGCACGATGCTGGACACGACGCGGTCGCGCAAAGCGTCCGCATTGATCCCCTGCTGAGCCAGCATTGCATGTGCTTGTGCCAGCTTATCCACGACCGTTTCATCGTCCATAAGGTCAAATCCGATATATTTTTTGATGGCTTCGAGAAGCGTGCGATCGGCATCTAGCAGTTTAAGCGCTGCCCAGCGGCTGCTAAGTCGTCCATTCATCTGCTTTTGCAGCGCAGGTTCTATCATGCTTATGGCACGTTCAATTGTTTCTTCATACGCAATTCGTAGCGGCTGCACCTTATCACCCGACTTCGCCATCTCATACACCGCATCCATCAGTTCATTGAGACCTTTGCCGCTGCGCGCGCTTGTGCCGATAACCGGAACGCCCAGCTGTTTTGACAGCGCTTTTAAGTCGATGCGTATTTTCTTACGTTTCGCTTCATCCAGCAGATTCACGCATACCACCACCTTGTCGGTGATCTCCAGCGTTTGCAGCACAAGATTGAGGTTGCGCTCAAGGCACGTCGCATCGGTGACCACCACCGTGGCATCAGGATCGCCAAAGCAGATAAAATCTCTGGCGACTTCCTCTTCTGCCGAGTTGGCCATTAACGAGTATGTACCCGGGAGATCCACCATGATGAAATTGCTGTCCTTGTGTCTGTATTTCCCCTGCGCGTTTGTCACTGTTTTACCTGGCCAGTTGCCCGTGTGCTGTTTTAAACCCGTGAGGCTGTTGAACACCGTGCTCTTGCCCACATTGGGGTTGCCCGCCAACGCAATAACCTTATCGTCCTTCGAGCTGCGCTCAATACGCAGCTCACTCTCCAGTGCGCCGCGGCCAGTCGATTGATTGGTTAAACCCATATTCAGAACCTCCAATCTATCGTTTAATTGGCCTGAACCAGAATTTTGCCTGCTTCTTCACTGCGTAGCGCAATCACCGCGCCGCGAATGTGATACGCCACAGGGTCTCCCGCGGGGCTTTTGAGCAACGCCTCCACCACGGTATCAATGATAAGGCCAAGATCAAGCATGCGCCTGCGTGACGTGCCATCCGAAGTGAGCATTTTCACCTTTGCCTTATGTCCAATTGGCAGCTCATTGAGCGGTATATATTCCTGAGACATAATGTCCTCCTGTTTTCAATGTTTTCTCGTTTTAGCCGCGAGAAAGTTTTTTTCTCTACACTATATTCAGATATTTTTGGAGTGTGACGAATATAATGAAACGATGAAGAAGTATCATTGAATGAATATGATGGGATAAGAAAACATGGATAACGAGTTTCACACTGTGAGGGGGTATCAGCTTCTTCGCCAAAATAACATGACGCTGACACCGGCTATGGAGGATTATCTTGAGATGGTTTTTCGAAGCTGCGAAGAACAGGGTTACCTTCGTATTAACGAACTTGCGGAAAACCTCAACGTCAGGGCATCTTCTGCCACCAAAATGGTGCAAAAGCTGGGCGAATATGGCCTTATTAAATACAAAAAATACGGCATCATTGAATTGACGGAGACCGGAAAAGATCTGGGGGCTTTTTTATTGAAACGTCACAACTTAATTGAGAAATTCTTAAGAACGCTCGGCATTGAAGAGAACTTGCTTAAAGAAACCGAACTGATCGAGCATAATATCAGTGCCAATACGCAAAAGCATATGGATATATTCAATCGATTCTTTGAGTCCTATCCCGAATTCGCAAGGCGTCTCAGCGCTTTTGTCAGTGCCAACCTCGACAAATAAAAGCAATGCTAAAAGGAGCCCCATGGGCTCCTTTTGATACGTTGCGCAAATGTATTGTTATACAAAAACCTTCTTAAGCTTCGCAAAACGCGGCAGGCTGTCTTCCTTGGGCAGCGTTGTCTCGCCCTGAATCAGCGGCAGCGCATAGTCGACGAAGTCCTGCGTGAGGCCCTTGCCGTCCGGCAGAATCCATTCATCGGGAATTTTCTTTTCCTTGTTGGCCACTTCTGTGAGATTGATAAGCTTCATGTTGCATTTGTATTCCTTGCCCGGCTCACGCTCGAACGCCACCATGTGATCCGTCATGCCTTCGGCAGCGGCTTTCACAGCCGCCTGACCAGCCGCGAACGATTCGTTGATATCTGTAAGCGAACCCGAGTGAGCCGCGCAGCGCTGCAACAGGCTGAATTCGATGCCGCGCACCTTCGCACCAGTGGCCTCCTTGCAGTAATTGGCTAGCGTATTCGCAAGGCCACCAAGCTGCGCATGACCGAACGAATCCTTGGTCTTTGTAAGATCGCTGCCGTATTCGCTGATGTAACGGCCGTCTTTGTCCTTGATGCCTTCGGATACCGCGACGATGACCTTTTTGTTCTTCGCATAGATGTCCTTGACGCTCGCAATGAACTGATCCATGTCGAAATCCTTTTCCGGCAGATAAATAAGGTCGGGGCCAAGTCCCTTATAGGACGCAAGCGCGGTTGCGGCTGTGAGCCAGCCCGCGTTTCTTCCCATCACCTCAAGAATCGTGATCATGCCCGTGTCGTAAACGCGCGCATCGAGGTAGACTTCCATCGTGGAGGTCGCGATATATTTAGCGGCGCTGCCATAGCCCGGGCAATGGTCAGTAGCCCACAGGTCGTTATCGATCGTCTTGGGCACGCCCATCACGCGCATTTCATAGCCGGACTTTTGCATGTATTTGCTGATCTTGTTGCATGTGTCCATCGAGTCGTTGCCGCCGTTATAGAAGAAATACCGAACGTCATATTTCTTGAAAACTTCCAGCATTCTTTTATAATCGGTGTCGTCCACATCAGCATCAGCGAGCTTATAGCGTACTGACCCCAGCGCCGACGACGGCGTGGTCTTCATGAGCTCAAGCTCTTTTTTATCTTCCTGCCCCATATCGATCAGCTTTTCATCCAGAACGCCTTTGATACCGTGAGCCGCACCATAAACCTTTGTGATGCAGTCTTCCTCAAGTGCCTGAAGAAATACGCCTGCCGCGCTTGCGTTGATTACCGACGTGGGCCCGCCGGATTGTCCAAAGATACATGCCCCTTTTAATACTCCCATTCTAATTACGTCTCCTCTTCGTTAAAATAAGAACTTTAGCAAAAATTATATCCCAAAGGACGGGCATTTTCAATGCATTTTAACCAAATTAAGCACATAACTTACAATTTATCCGAGCTGCTGAGAGTTTCGTGCTGCATTACCCCGGAAGCACTTCAGACAGAGGCTGCGTGTTTTGAGCCTCCGCATCACCGGGCAACGTCTCAGGCAGAGGCTGCATCTCGGCAGGCACCTCTGGCACAGGCGGTCCGACGATCTTTTCACCTGCGTATGCCTTATACTTGGTTTTATCGATCAGCTCCCGTTCTTTGACTTCTTCTCCATTCTTATAGTAGAGCTTATAAGACGCGAAAATATAGCCCTCGCGGCGCTTGATCACTTCCTCCTCATAGCCTGGCGCTTTGGAATTGTCCAATGTGACCAGCATCTCACCGTCCGGCTGCAAGGTTTCCAAGTGTTCCGAGCCTAAGCGAATTTCATCATACTCTTCGGGAAACGGCGCACCGTAGATTTCAAAGTTGACCGTCTGCTTCCCGCTGCTGACCCAACAGAAGATATAGATGTCATGATCTGTGTTGTTCTTATATATAAAATCGATCGAGCCGGTATTGATCGTGGCATCGAGGCCGCCATCCACGTAACCGAGCTTGATGGAATGCCCCTGTCGATGCACGATTTCCAGATCTGCCTTAAGCACCGCGTTATACATCGTTGTGGATACCTGGCACACGCCGCCCCCGGCCTGATCCTCGCTTCCGCCGCGCACCACCGCAGGAGCGGGCTCCCAGCCCAGCTCGTAGGTACGCGGGCCAAGCACAGTATTCGTGGAAAAGCCCTCACCGGGCGCGAGTGTATAGCCGTTTATCAAGCCCACGGCCTTTTTGATATTGTTCACGCGTGAATCTCTGTTATATGGGCTGTGTCCGAACGACGTACTTGCAGTTGCACGCTTAACGGTGTTCTGCTCCAATTCAGTTTTGGTCACCGCCGCAGGAACCTCGACAATAGGCACCTCAACCGTACCGTATTCTCGGGTTCTCACCTGTTCTTCAACCGTTTTGTACAGCGCAACCTGATCCACCATATAGCCGCTCTTTTCGTCTGTATAGTTGAAACGATTGTCGCGGTCTTCCTTGTTTATCTGCACCATCGCGTCCAGTGCGGGCACGTCGATCTGAGCTGCTATTTGAGATATCCGCTGTTTGGCAGGCTGCGTGTTCACCGTATAATCAGTCGTAAAATCGAGGCCGTTCTTCTGAATCTCGCCAAGCTTATGGTTTATTTCCGCACGGCTGCCCTCCCGCGCGACCTGAAGCGCTTCTTTGAGCACATCGTCAACGTTGTCTGCCGTTTCAAAGTCTTCTTTAGTCAGCACATACTGCTGTCCGTCATTATCGATCGTCACGTACACGTCGTCCAATCGTTGCTGCATATTCTGCCTCACAGCTTGTTCGGCCTGCGCCATTGTCATGCCGCCCACGTCGATGCCATCTATTCGGATTCCGGCATGGTATGTCCCTTCTTCATATATCTCTTCCCATTGCTGTGCTGTCAGCGTTGTGCGAGAAAACATGACCGCACTGACAGCAGCCAAAGCCACCAACACCACCAAAACGCCTGCCAGCCATATTGTCCTGCGTCGTTTGTATGTTTTTTTCAACATTCTTGTTCACCCTCCGTCTAGTGATTCATATCCAAAAATGCATTCTTTTAATCCAAGTGAATCGTTATTCTTTCTATTTTTTTGGTATATGAAATACAGCATCCATATAAAATATATATGGTGCGCAAACAGACGGTATGGCTTCTATGGCAAGTGCCGGAATATTATGAATTCTCTTTTTGATCCCTTAGTTGTTCGATGAGTTTCGAAAGCTCATCACAGTCTTTTTCGGTCAGTTTTACATCTTTAAGCATACAGACAAGCAAGGCCTTGGCCGAGCGTTCGCTCATTTTTTCTATCAGGCTCTTGCTCTCAGCCACAATGCATTCATCCTTCTGGACGGCCGGATAATAAAAATTATCTCGTCCCAGAACGTTATAGGCGATGAATCCCTTTGTGCAAAGGCGCTTCACATATGTCGCATACGTGTTGTACTTCCAGTCCATCTTGTCTCCCATCGCTGCGATGATCCCCGACATCGTCAGCGGCGACTTCTCCCAAAGTGCCGACATAACCGCCCATTCCGGTTTCGTCAGTGTTGTCATAAAAGCATCTCCCTCCATTTAATCTCCCTTATGCCTCAACATAAACTACTAAAACAACATTACAACTACCATTGTAGTAACTCATTCCCCGTTTGTCAACTCTTTTATGTAAAGAGAGGGCAGCATCATTTTAGACGCCGCCCCAAGTGTGTCAAAAAAGTCTAGAAATATAATTCGTGGGCAAGACGGTCTATGATTTACTCCAATCCCGCTTGCCGGTTTACTAACTAATCCGCGTTTGTCAACTCCTCAATCTGGTCAATCAAGCCGTTGTAACGCTGAATCAAAGCATCAGCGAATGCAGGAGACATGATATCCACGCCCGTCACTTGTATCAGCGACACCCCGTCACCGCTGTCTCCCGACTGCAAAAATTCCAGATAAGCCTCAGTGGCCCCCTCATCACCGCTTTCAATGCGCTCAGTGACGTTGCAGGCAGCCGCGATGGACGTGGCATATTGGTAGACATAGTAATCGTAATAAAAATGCGGAATTCTTGACCAACCATATCGGGCGCTTTCTGTCAATTCCACATCCGGTCCATCATATTTCTTGAGAACTTCTATCCAAAGGTTCTCCAGCACATCTGCGTTAAGAGACCCTCCATTTTCTACAACTTTGAACATAGAATCTTCGAATTCAGAAAACATAGTTTGCGTGAAAAATGTGTTGTTCAATGTGGATAGCTCTGAAAACAGATAGTACAGCTTTTCCTCGTCGCTTTTGGCATGTTTGATCATGTAATCGGCCAAAAGAAGCTCGTTCGTAGTGGATGCCACCTCGCTGGTGAATGATGTGGGGTCACTGTTGAAATCGCTTTTCTGATTCAGTGCCGAGTCGTATTGGTGCATCGCATGCCCAAGCTCATGCGCAAGCGTTGACATGCTGTTATAGTCATCTGTGTAATTCATTAAGACATAGGGATGCACACCATTGAGACCCGCTGAAAACGCGCCGCCGCTCTTGCCTGCGGATGGATAAACGTCAATCCAACGCTCGTCGAACGCTTTATGCAAATTGCTTTGATAGTCTTTACCCAGCGGCGCCAGCGCCTCAACTATCAGCGCCTTCGCGTCTTCATATGAAAAAGAAACCTCAAATTCCTCTACCGGCGGATAATGCATATCCGACGAATATAGTTTGTCTACGCCTAACAGGTCTTTTCGGAGCGCATAATAACGATGAGCCGTATCCAGGTTGCTGTTGACCGTTGTAATGAGGTTATCATAAACCTCTGAGGGTACCGTGTAAGTTGCCATTGACGCTTCCTTAGCCGTGACATAATTATGGCTGTGCGCCAAACTTACAGTCGCCTGTACAAAATTGTCCATATTCTGAGCGAGCGTATTACGGTATTGCCCGTATGCTTTTAAAAGTGATTCTGAACACTGCTTACGAAACTCACGATCAGGATTGCTGGATACCATCGTGTAATAGGTTGGTTCATCAATCACGATATCCTGACCGTTCGGGTCTTTTATCGTGATAAATTCCATATCCGCCGATGTCAGCTTTGAAAACAGTGTGCTGGCTCCGTTGGCCGCATTGGATATGGGAAGCAGCAGCACTTCTGTCTCATTGGGAAGCACATGGCTTGCATTATTGCGCAGACGCTTAATCTGTTCAGCATACGGCTCCATGCCCGGGTCTTTGAGTAGACTGTCTAAAAAATCACTTGAGTTGGCAAGCAGCTCCGGGGCAAAAAATGCCGTGGCCTTTGAAAATTGTTCGTTCACTTTATCATACCGCTGCATCATCGCGGTCGCTCCATTGTCCGCCTGATTCTGCTCAGTAAGCAGCAACACATATACATTTAGCCGCCTTAATCTCTGTTCAATAATATCTTTCTGCTTCATGAAATCAAGGATGTTTTTATCAGTATTAATTTTTCCTTTAAATCCCAATAGCGAGGGTATTCCCCCTTGTTCCACCTCTTCAAGCGCCTGTTCAAACGCGTCGGCTCCTTCATATATCGGAGTTAAGTCCCAATGATACTGCTCGTCAATTTCAGTCGTTTGCGGTTCTTGAGTTCCCTGCTCTTCCACACCTAGCTGTTCGCCCACCGTTGATGTTGGCTGCGGCTTAATTGGTTCTTCTCCATCGGTTTTTACCGTTTGAATACCGCAGCCGACAAGTCCGATTATCATGCAGAGCACCAGCATCAGTGCCAAAAATCTCTTGACCATTGTTGTTCTCCTTCATGTCATCATAATTGCACTCTATAATTATATCGTCATTTATGATGTACGCTTAATCTGGAATTCGTATTGTCATTGTGCAGCTTACGCTTACTCGGGATATGACTATTTTCAGCAATGAGCACTGTATTGAGAGCAGTCCATAACAAAATAACACAATAAAAGAGACAGGTCACTTCACAGTCCCGTCTCCTTATCGTAACAAGCGTTATTCGCCGATGATTTTAATCATCAGCTTCTTTTGGCGCATACCGTCGAACTCTCCGTAGAATATCTGCTCCCAAGGACCAAAATCCAATTTGCCTTCCGTCACCGCTACGACCACCTCACGCCCCATCACGGTGCGCTTTAAGTGCGCATCCGCGTTGTCTTCATAGCCGTTGTGCGCATATTGGTCATAGGGTTTTTCAGGCGCAAGACGTTCCAGCCAGCGTTCAAAATCCGCATGCAGACCCGATTCGTCGTCGTTTATGAACACGCTCGCGGTGATATGCATGGCGTTCACGAGGCAAAGGCCTTCGCGAATGCCGCTCTCGGCCAGCGCCGCCTGCACCTGTGGCGTGATATTGATCATCTGGCGCCGCTTTTGAATATTTAGCGTCAGTACCTTGCGATAGCTTTTCATATTACCCCTCCGTTGTTTTAATTACTATTATCATAGCGGGATTAAGCATAGCTGTAAACCATTTGGCTTTTGCGTTATTCACTCTTTTTGCGTTTTACGAATGACTTTGCGTGCCAGTACCAGCGCGCATATCATAAGTACGAGAAGAACAGCCATCGTCAAAAAGCCAGTTCGCATGCTCCAATATTCACAGATGCCCCCAAACCCAAGCAGTATGAAAAAGCCGGACAAATTGACCAGCAGCGAATTTATGGACAACACCGTTGCCCGCTGCACCGAGTTTGTCAGGCGCTGTATCCGCCCTTCGGCGAGCACATAAGCGCAGGAAGTCAGCATATAAAACAGCCCGTATACAGGGAGCATATAAACCGAATTGACATATCCCGAAACAAACAGCAGTACACCCGCGACAGCGGTTAGTATACTGATGCCGCTTGCCGATCCGAAAATCCTTTTGGCTCTGTGCGCAAACCAACACCCCAAGGACTCAAGCCCGGTTCGCGAAGCGCTCCACACACCGACCATCCCAAAGGACAATCCGACTCTTTGCGCATAAAGCTGGTCATATTCCTCTAATACGCCAGGCACCACGGCGATTAACGCACACAGCATCAACGCCATGGTGAGCCGAATGCTTTTTTTGGATAATACAAAACCTGTCTTCAATTGCTGAAAATAAAGCTTCCATGAATTTTCTTCTAAGGTTGGGTTTTTTACATCCTTGAGCATCAGTGCAAAGAGCAGCGACAGCCCGATAGATACCATAGATAGCATGGCAGCCACATGGAACCCTATCGCAGCAACAAATCCGCCAATAACCATAGCCATGGCCATAGCGATTCCACTGAAGAATCGAAAACGCCCAGCGTATTTTTCATATTCCTGCTCCATTTGATGCTCTTTAAGCACGTCAAACAGCAAAGCCTCCGTGCTTCCCGAGCAAAATGCCTCCTGCACGCCCCATAAAATGAAGCCTATCGCGAAAAGAACAAAATCGTGCGCAAACAGCCAGATTGTAAAACCGGCCAGCTTCAGCACTGTCCCAAGGAC
The DNA here is from genome assembly GCA_023399095.1 of Bacillota bacterium. Lineage (GTDB taxonomy): Bacteria > Bacillota > Clostridia > Christensenellales > SZUA-584 > SZUA-584. Next base: position 28,064 of record JAEWQS010000077.1, on the reverse strand, counting down.
GATCATATTTTTCCTGCTCCACATGTCTGCCAACGCACCTGAAGGAATCTCCAGAAGAAATACGGGCACACTCCATATCATCAGAAGTGAAGATATCTCAAATATGGATAATCCTCTTGATTCAAACATCAGCAAATAAACAGGGTAAAGCAAAACGAATTCTCTGAAAAATCCGTGCAAATAAAAGAGTTCTATTGTTTTTTTCATTATTAAATACTCTCCGATCAAATTTAAAATGTAAACAAAACTCAAATGTGAATCGGAGGCGCTCGAATACGAACACAAAAAGCCGAGAGGCACAAGGCTTTCCGGCGAAAGGGTAACCAGATAGGTTTTAATTCATAATGCTATTGACCTGTGTCGAAATAGCTTGATCTAAACATTTCTGACTCCAAAATTTTTCTATATTATATCAATATTTTATAAATAAATCAACAAGAACCGGTTCTCCATGCAAGAAGTTGTCCCGATACAACTGGCAGGTGTCAAAATGAGAAAAACCGCTGGCGCCCAGCGGTTCCCTCATGTGCGTTAATAACCCTATTTATTTGGTTTGTATAATTAGCTTAACTCAGTTGCCTTTGCCGTTTTTGCCTTTATCGTTATTACCTTTACCGGGCTCGTCATCCTCTTTATCTTCGTCTTTTTCGTCTTCTTCATCAATATCTTCGTCTTTTTCGTCTTCTTCATCAATATCTTCGTCTTTGATGCCGTCGTTATCGTTTTCAATGTCTTCATCGTCCCAGTCATAATCCTGGTCCCAATCAAAGTCGAAGTCCCATTGCGTCAGGGCGGCAATTTGTTCATCCGTCAGCCCAAGTGACTGTACCGTGGCTCTGAATTGTTCCCTGGCCTGTACCTTGGCCTGCTTATAAGTCTGAATAGCTGTCTGCTTTTGTTGTTCGAGCTGTACTTGGAGCGCGGTTTTGGCAGACTTGTATTTGTCAACATCTTTATCGGCCTTAAACGCATTTTTGAGTTCGGTTTTTGAGGCCTTCAACAGATCCATGGCATCGGTTCTCGTTTGTTTATAGGTCTGCTGTGCCTGCTTCATGGAAGTCTTAAATGTGTTCTGCGCCTGCGTCAATATCTCAAGCTGCTCAGCCGTGAGTATGCCGCTGTCCACAAGTTCCTGCATATCTTTTTCATCGTCCTTGTGCCCGAAAACTTCGTCCACATCGTCCACGAGCTTAACCATCTTACCCATCTTGAGCGAGCCATACTTTGCTTTTGCTTCTTCCAGCGTGATGCCTTCTTTTTCGGCAAGATAACTGAGCAGCAAATATCTGCCGGGTGTCAGGCCGTTCAGCTTCGCTTCCTCTGTGATTTCATCTTCGACGGCAGACACCACCACATCACACGCAAGACCAAGCTCTGTTAAGCGCTGTGTCGCTGTGTCTTGCAGGTTCTGCAGCAGTTCTTCTTCATCATCTCCGCTTGTGGTAATCACGAGAGACGCGTTTCCATCTTCCTCTGTGATATAGCCGCCGTTCGCGAATGCCCCAATCAAAGCGTTCAGCGCCTCAGTTGGTGTAAGGCCAGTCACATCGTTTTCCAGCGTGATGGCTTCGCCGTCATCGTTAAGCGCGCTGACGTCCAGTACGACACCGTCCTGAACGGTAAACTTGATACTCGGGTTCACGTCAATAGACACATAACTTAGCTGCTGGGATACCGCCTGAGTCGGCAAAGCCGCCATTGTCTGCGCCGCAGTGGGCGCAATGGTTGGCGCTGTTGTCGGTGATGTCTCCGGCTGCGTCGTTTGCGGTGTCGTCGCGCATCCTGTAAACACGAATGCCACTATCATTGTGAGACTTAGCAATAATGCCAAGGATTTCTGTCCTTTAAAATGTTTCATCTTGTTGCCTCCCTATAAAATATCTGCTTCACTAGTCTTTTTGCTCGTTTTGTTCATCATTTTCCTGCCGACTACCACTGCGGTTTTTGTCCTTTTGACTTCCGTCACTATTGTCAGGCTTTTCGGTTTTGTCCACATCGCTCTTGTCTTGGTCGTTGCTGTTCTGATTGCCGTTATCTTGGTTGTTGCTGTTCTGATTGCCATTGCTGCCGCTGACCGGCTTGTCCTCAACCTTGCCGTTGTTTTCTTTCACTTCTTCGCCGTCTTTATTGTCGCTCCCAATGTTTGAAGCCCCTTGCTCGTTGTCTTTTGCGTTTTCGCTATTGCCTGCGCCTCCGCTGTTGTCCTTTTCACTCTGATCGTTTTCGATGGCTGTAGCTGTTGGGCGATCGTCAGCCTTTTCACTGTGATTTGGGGTATTTTGCTTATCGTTTTGCGGCTTGGCTGAATTTCCGCGTATTTGCTCGATAATTTCATCAACATCGCGCTCCTTTATACCCTGTTCCGCCGCTTTCTTTTTGAGCAGTTCAATGCCGGGCTGACCATGCTGTGTTTTGTTCTGCTCATACTCGTTCGTTGTGCTTTGAAGCAGCAGAGCTGTCACCTCGCGCTCCGTAGCGCCGCTCACGACGTCATCAATCTCCTGCTGAGTCAGACTCGCCGCCTCCCCAAAGTGCGCAACCAACACATGTCCTTGATCCTTAAGGTATCCCTGATCGTCTGCGGCCTTTATAAATTCCGAAAGCGCTTCTTTAAGCGCAAGTCCCTCAAGCTTTACGGTCTTGAGCACCAGCACCGCATCGTCATTTTCTGCGGATACCTCCAGGACTGTCTTGGATGCGTTCACCTTCACGCTTACACTTGGGTTAATATCTACGGTATAATAACTGACCCCGTCTGCAGCCGGAGGCAGCGAAAAAATTATCATAAACGCGGCGAATACCGCCATCGCTGATGTCAGCACCCATGTAAGCCTGCCAATTGGCTTGGTCTGCTGTTTTTTGCGCACCTCTTGAGTCACGAGCTGCTGCGTCTTTTGCCTAAGCCGCTCGCTTGGATGCGCTGTTTCAAATTTTATTCCTCTTAACTCTTTTTCAATATCAAACATTCAGTTCGTTCTCCATTTCCTTACGCAGCTTGGATTTGGCAGCGTTTAAACGGGATTTGACCGTGCCCATGGGCAGCCCCAGCACTGCCGCGCTTTCTTTGTAGTCGAGCCTCTCAAAATAAAACAATATAATCGGCAGTCTGTGTTTGTCGGGCAGCATATTCACTTTATTCATCAGTATCTCGCCCGTCAATTTGGCAAGCGCTTCGCTTTCCGCCGATATATTATCGGTTGCCGACGCGATCACATAATCCTTTGTCTCAGCGTCCAGCGAGTCATCGACGACTTCTCGTTCACGTCTGCTGCGTCGGTAGCTGTCCCTGTATGCGTTTAGGCAGACGGTATACAGCCAGTTTTTAAACGATTTTGCACACGTATGCGATTTCTGTATGGCTTTAAGCCACGTTTGCTGATACAGTTCCTCAGCGTCATGCTTATTTTTCGCGAGTTTGAGGCATAAGTTTAATAAGCTGTCCTCATACCGGCAGATCAACAAATCGATATATGTAAAGTCTCCGTTGGAAAAGGTCTCAAGCAGCAGCTGTTCGTCAGGCAATTCCTTTAACCCCTTTCACTTATATAGACGTATTATAATAGGATTTGTTCAAATAAAAAAAGTGGCAAAATAATCCGCCGAGGGGTGAAATGAAAAAAGCCCTGAAAATGGGCATTCCAGAGCCTTAAGCTTGCATCAACTATTTAAACATCACCTCGCTTAGCGGACTGCTTTTTGGTGGTGCGGCTGTTATTTTGCGCGTCTGCTGTAATTGGCGTTTGCCCCTTGCTCTTTTTCTTTCTCGCCCGTTTGTTGTCGGGCTGGCTGTCTTTCGTCATAGAATCATCTCCTTCACACTTATTCTCTCCTTTTTAGCCGCTTACATTCGTAAAATTCAGCTTCTTTATCTGTCACTTTTAAAAAAAGGTTTGAGGCAGTATAATGAACACGGCATATTTAATACATTGAATTGAAAGGCATCACGTATCCGCAGCATTAGGCCTGACCAAAAAAAATAAAGGCAGGATAAATGTATGAAGATTATGATTATAGGCGGAACCGGATTTTTGGGCTATCATGCCACATTGGTAGGTCTGAAAAGAGGGTATGAACTGGGCGCTCTGACCATCAATGATATCGACCTTTCAGGTTGGTTTCCCGAAAACGTGACTGTGGATTACGGCGACGTGTTTACGCTTTCCGGCGATGAACTGGCACAGCGATTCGCGGGCTATGACGCGCTTGTTTATGCCGTGGGCCCGGACGACCGCGTGGTGCCGCCTGCTCCCGCCTATGAGTTCTTTCATGAACGTCTCGTACTGGCCTGTGAAAAAGCCGTCATTGCCGCGCGCAAGGCAGGCGTGAAACGCTGTGTGATACTCAATTCGTACTTTGCGTATTTCGACCGGCTTTGGCCGCAAAAGCGACTGGCTGAGCGTCATCCCTATATCAAATGCCGCGTAGAGCAGGCGCAGCGCGCCATTGCCGCGGGCGGCGACTCATTGGCGGTGATGATACTCGAGCTGCCATATATTTTCGGCAGCATGCCCAAAAGAACACCGATTTGGAAGGATGTCTTTCTCGACAAGTACGCAAAAGGCCGAATCATCTTCTTCCCCAAAGGCGGCACAAGCATGATCGCGGTACAGCATGTGGGTGAGGCGATCATCGGTGCGCTAGAGAAGGGCGAACACGGCAGGCGCTACCCTATCGGCGACGAGAACCACACCTACAAAGAGATGCTGAAAATGATGATGACAGCAATCGGCAGACGCACGGTTATCATTAACATACCGCGCTTTCTGGCCGTATTGGCAGGCGGATTCATTGAGCGCGGCTGGCGAAAGAAAGGCCTGCAAAGCGGGCTCGACCCGAAGTCTTTGATGCGCGATATTATCACGGATTATCTGTATTTCGATGCAAGTGAAAGTGCGAAAGCGCTGGGTTTTGAGCTCGGCGGGCTTGAGGAAGCCGTCTTCTATACGATGCAGGCCTGCTATCCCGAAAAGTTTGTTTCCGAACTTAAATTGGCTGCCGAAACAAGTTAGAGAGGTGTCCCTATGCCAAACGCAATTATTTATGTTTTTACCGGTACCTACCACACATTAAAAGCGGCCAAAATGATACAAAAGTATTTGGAATTGAGCAGCATTTCCACACGCATTCATGAGGTTCAGTATCCGTTTGAAAACGTGCCTGTGCCGCAGGACTGCGATTACGTCGGTTTTGGTTACCCTGTGCACGCGTTCAATTCACCGCTGATGTTTCTGCGGTTCGTACGCAGTCTGCCAGAGTCGAAACAAAACAAAGCATTTATATTCAAAACATCGGGAGAACCCGCGAAGATCAACGTTGAATCATCCGCGACGCTGTACCGCATACTCATGAAAAAAGGCTATGATGTGGTGCTGGACACGCACATGCTCATGCCGTACAATATCCTTTTCCGCTATCCGGACGGACTCACCAAGCAAATGACGCTGTATGCAGACGCGCTGTGCAAGCTTCTTGCGCTGCGTTTACTCAATGGGGATCGTGACACATTTCGGTTCAGCAAGGTGCGGCGGCTGATTTCGCTGATCATGCGCATTGAGTGGTTCGGCGCGTGGCTGAACGGACGGATGTATTCTGTGAACAATAAAAAATGCAGCCATTGTATGCTTTGTGTGAAAACCTGTCCTGCCGCCAACATCACGTACGAAGACGGGCGATTCCGTTTTGGCGGACGCTGCGCGATGTGCATGCGCTGCGTGATGTACTGCCCCAAGGATGCCGTGAACTTTGGCATCATACGTCTGCTGCGCGTGAACGGCGGTTACGCATTTGACAAGCTTCTTGCCGACCCTGCCGTCTCCGCTGATTTCGTAGGGCCCAAAACAAAAGGCTATTTCGCATCGTTTCGCGGTTTTTTCCGACGCGCCGATGACGCACTGGCGGCCTATGGCCTCAAAGTGCAGGGCTGCACGCCGCAGCCGAAACCTAACGCGCCCGAGCTCGATGTATTTGATGCGTATGAAGCAGCCAAGCAGCAAGCCCACGAGGAACTTGAAGAAGAGGAAAATAACAGCGTGATTTAGGTGAGCGGGAAAGTGGGACAAGGGTATTACCCGATATACTTAACAGCCATATTCTACCGTTGAGGCGGCCATTGGCCGCCTCAGTTGCTTTCTTGCGAAGCATACAGAACGGTCAAAACCGTTCTCTACAGGGTATATTAGATAAGCGACACATGAAGTGCCGTTTATTCTGCGCTATACCGCAGGTGTGGTCATACCTCCCGCCAAATTCGTATACCTCAATTGAAACTAGCGCGTATGGAAACGCGCCCCTACGTGTTATATGTTATTTTCGCATCCTTCTATAAAATATGACAATCCATATCACTCCTACGGCCAGCGCCGCGGGGAAAAGCCACAGCGGTCCTTTCAGCAGCGCGCCCAGCCAGTACGCCGGAAATATGCCCGCGATCAATCCCCATGGCGAGCTTGTGATGATAGGCACGAGTGCGGGCAGCATTGTGAGCCCGAGCATTTTTGACACCGCGAGTCCTTCCACCTTATTGCCCGCGAAGCTTAACAGCATCAGCGTATTGACTGCGCCAAATACACCGCCTGTCACGGCAATGCAAAGTACTCTCAGCATATCGGGATGAGTGAGCGAAAACAGCAGCATCAACACGGGCGCGATCACGATGCTCCATACTACAGGCAATGCAAGCCGCGAAGCGAGGTATCCAACGCCGCCCAAAGGCGTAACTGTGTAGTATTCTCCCAAACCTTGATCGCGTTCATCCAGCATCAAAAATCCGCACAGCATGCCTGCCAACATGGGCGTCAGCGTCAAAAGCATCATGTCTGTAAGCGAATACCATGGCGTGATATCGAACGCAAACGCATTCATCAGCACCGGCTGCAGCAATGGCAGGCCAAAGCGGAAAGCCGGGCCATACAGAAAGGGACCCAATACCAGTATCATCAGCAAGGGATCACGCCGAATCAGTTTAAAGGAACCGAAAAAAGTCTTTAATATACTCGTCATGCCGCACCGCCTCCCATCCGGCTGAGCGCTGAAGCCAGCCGTCTTTGCGCGAACCAAAACGCGATTGCCACCCAGATCAACAACTCAATGAAAATCAAATGAGACATGGGATATACCCCTGCCGACGCTTGAACGAGCCGTAGTGCGATGCTTCCGGGAAAAAACTCTAGCGGAGCAAACGAGACATTGAACATCAGCAGCAACGGCGGCAGCAGCAGCACTGCTTCCCATAAACCGTCAACGGATAAAAACGCGTTCATGCTCTTCAAGTTCACCGATACCGCGAGGCCGATAAGCGTGAAGCACATGCTGCCGAATAGAATTGCCGGAACAAGCACGGCAAACTTAACACCCGGCACACCGCTGCCCAGTGCCACGATAACACTGACAAGCGTGGATATCATCCCAAGTGATAACGCTTTAGACACGATGTATTCCCACGGACGCAGCGGCGAGCTGAAAAGCGCATCCAGTATACCCTCGCCCCGCTCAAGCTGCTTAAGGCCGCCGATAAAGAAAAGCCCGAGCAACGCGGGATCTGCAAGCAACGTTACCACAAGCGCTGTCTCACGCCAGCTATCCGGAAGCAGCCGCAGTACAATGATAAAACAAACGGTGAGGAAGCCATAAACTAAATAGAAGCCGTACCGTCGCTGGTAACGCACATCCGACAAAAAAGCGTGATAAAGCCTTTTCATGTCAGACTCCTCCCCGTCACTTCAATAAACAAGTCCTCCAACGAAGGCTCAAGCGTATGCACCGTTTCAATTTTATCCTGCTTGAGCAATGACAAGAATTGTGCATCATCTTTGAGACTGTGCAGTGGTATTACCGTCTCACGGCGTTTACCCTCTAACCATGTGTAACGCACGCGTCTGTCTCCCGCGCGCAAACGCAGGTTCATCGGCGTATCCATCATCTTGATCGTGCCATCTATGATGAAAGCGACGCGGTCACAAAGCTCCTCGGCCAGATGCATGTCGTGCGTGGTCAGCAGAACGGTTCGCCCTTTCTCCTTTTGCTCCAACACCATATCTTTGATAATGCGAGAACGTGTCGGATCAAGACCCGCCGTTGGTTCATCCAGAAACAATATGTCCGGCCGATGCATGAGGGCGCGAATAAAATTGAGTCTCATCTTCATTCCCTTTGAGTAGCCTGATACACGTGTGTTTATGTCCTGCTCGAGTTCCAGCCTTTCCATGAGCTTAATGGCGTCCTCGCAAGGTGATTGATAAAGCGACGCAAAGTAACGAAGGTTCTCCAGCGCGGTGAACTTACCGTATAGATTCGGCACTTCCATCGCCACGCCGATGCGTTCATAATAATCACGCTTTTTGAGCCGCACCTCTCCTCCAAACACCTTGACGCTGCCGGAATAGCCCTTGAGTATGCCTGTGAGTATCTTTTGAGCCGTGCTCTTACCCGCTCCTGATGGCCCTAAGAAGCCGAATATCTCACCCTTATCTGCCGAGAAGCTCATTCCTTTAAGCGTTTCCTGTTTGGCGCTTGGATACGTGAAATGCAGATTATCTACGCTAATCATTTTTGATCCTCCGAAAATATTTTATCAGCGACAGCTTCGAGCAGGTAGTCAAAAGCTTCCTCGGCATGGGAACCGACTTCGTTTTGATGCAGCATGCCCAGCATCAGCATACGCAGTGCAGCCGATAAAAGCTCCGGATTAACTCTATTTCCGCTGATTTGTTCTGAAAAAAGCCGTGATGCCTTATCGTCTATCTCTATATGCTGTTTGATTCGCTCCTGCGGGACTCGCCTCAGCAGGATTTCATATTCGTCGTTTGAAAGCACATTGAGTATAGGGCGAAAATCTAAAAACATCCTTTTTATAACTTGGATAAAACTACTCCTCTTGTTTTTATGTCGCTTCACTTCACTGATCAGCGTGTCGTGTATTTTTATCTGAATCGATTCCAGCGCATCAAGAAAAAGTATTTCTTTGCTGTCATAGAACATATAGAATGCGCCCTTGGATATGCCTGCTGCCCGGCTTAGCTCTTCAACCGTCGTTTTTTTGATACCTGTTGTAGCAAGACATTCTTTGGCTTCTTCAATAAGCTTGTTGCGAACCAATGCTTTTTCTTCTTCAGAAAATGCTTTAGGCGACATAAGTCTAATCTCCTGTGACTGTTTTTACTATATTGGTCATATGTATTTTATTATATGCCTTATATATTGTCAATAGTGACATTGAATCAAATGAGTACGGGTTATACTAAATGAAAAAGGCACAGCTGTTTACGGCTATGCCAAAGTGTTAATCAAGGGACATATGTCTTCCCATGAGCGTAAGCGATTGATGAAGCAGCGGATAAACCCCACGTTAAAAACTCTTATCATCGTATTGAAATCCACTTATCAACACTGATAAAGCCTTTTCTTGGCTATGTCTTTGCATTTAATCAACGAGTTTCTGTTCTGTTTCTTTTCCACAGTTTTACCAAAGAGAGGCCAAGCAAGGCGATAAACGCGCATACCAAGGCTGACGGCTCATCCAGAGATTTCACAGCATTCTGTTCTTTTATCAGTTCTTTGTCCTCCTTGATCAATTGCTGCTGCTTCGCAAGAAGATCGACTTCCTGCGCCTGCGTTTCCACAACGATAAACGCTGTCTGCGGTGTTAAAATGCCCGCCTTGAAGCTTGCACGCAGCAGTTTGAGTGACTGCGCTGCGTTCTGCGCTCCACCGTTTCTCGCCGCTATGTCCAGCATAACAGCCTGCTCGTATTCGTTACCCGAAATCTCCATATCCATAAAATCAACGGAATCGTTAGGTAAGATTTGAGTTTGGCTGTCATCCCGCACCCTCACACCGTTATACATCCGCGCTTGTGATATGAGTGGCTGGTTCATCTTTCCAACATTTTTTCCTGTTTCAAAATCATAACCGTTTAGCGTTTCGTCAGCGTTTAATCGATAGTAATAATCGCTTTCCGGATACTGAGCCGCAAGAACCGTTACATTTTTCGGAATCAGCGCCAGAGCAGGGTTATCGGACGTGAATAGTATAACCGGCACACTGTCGTCTCCGTTTTGTATCAGAATTGACTTGACTGCCAACGCAAGATTAAAACCGCTCTGGGGCGTGATGTTAACCGAATCGGCATTTTTCAAACGGCATGTGTTGGTTTTATATGTCGCAAAAATAACCGTCGCATCTAAAATCCCTTTACCTTGAGCATAATCTTCGATGCGGTATAGCTGATCGTCAATGTCGCTGTCTTTAGAGCAATCGACGATGAAGTAATACCGGCGCGGTCTCTCCTGAGCCACCGGCAGCCCGTCTTTCACCGCTCCGGGTATCAGCACAGCGTGTTCCATTTCCTTCAGCCGGGTCTGCGGCGGAGCCGACAGCAGTACCTCTTCCCCATCAATTCGTATCGTTGCCGTTTCGTTGTGGATGATTTCAAAGCCGGTATAACGCGGCTCATCTCCGTTAAACGGATAAACCCTCAGTTCAATTGTCCGGTCTCCCGTATAGTGAAGCAAGCCGGGGTCCTGTGCAGGTGTTTGCACAACGATATCATTATAAAGCCACATGGCAGCTCTTTGGTCTGCCAAAATACCCATCTTCTTCGTGCCAAATACATCAAGGTAATAGTCGCTGATGTATGCGCCTTCGGGCAGCGCAAACTCTGTGACGTATTCCTCATTCCATCCGTTTTTGGGCCCCTGCAGGGTGATATTCACCCATGTTCGAAAAATGCCTGTTGTATTGTCAAATGTCGTTTGAGTTGATATATCCTTGAGCTTAACCTGCGGCATCTCCATATCTGTCGTCAAACCGTTCGCAAAACCCTGCTCAGGATACTCCCCAAAGAAAGCCATTCGCAGTTTCTCCAGCCGGTCGTTTGCAAGGATACGGCTGTCCAGAACCAAATGAGCATAGATTGAAGACAGAATCGGCGTGTTGTCTGCTACTCGCATATCAAAAAACCGATCCTTCTCTTCAACGGCATCCGCGTTATCAAGTGCTCTGTCCAGTCGGCCAAAATCAATGATCTCACCATTTACACTGATATCCTGCTCAGTGTATGCTATCGCTTTTTCGAGATTTACACGATCTCCCAGATAGCTTGTGAGCACCAGTATCGGCAGCAAAACAAGCCCGGCAACAAAAACAGCCGTCAACCGAATGGTACCCCAAAGAACGGAAACTGCCTTCCACTCTTGAATCAGATAAATGATTTGCATAACAAGTGCAGCTGCCGGTGCAAAAACCAATGCCCCAAGCACAATCGCCAAGCCAAGAAAACCAATCGGCATGTACGGCAAAAACGCAATGAAGAAATAGAGCAAATACGTTGTTGCGGCAGCTATAATGAAAAAGCGAAGCAGCCGCAGCCGTTTCTCCGACGGCGGCGGTACGATCAGCAAAACACCGTTAATAAAAGGAACGAAAAAGAAAAGAGGATCAGAAAAATCGCCGAAAAGGTTATCCATGCTGACGTTAAGTGTCAGCCCGGCTATCGGTAACACCAAGGAGAATATGATATAAAGCGCCAGCCTTTTTGGCCTTTGTCCAGACTCGATCTTCTCCTGTCGTTTCACCAATATTATCTTGATGATAAGATACGCCATGACAATGCCGCCCAAAACAATCAGTATCATGACAGCTGTATCTAGACGGGCACCGCTCAGAATGTTGTAAGCAAACAACCAAATAAGCGGCACGGCCACCAAAGCGACGATCTGCTTTGAGATATCGGCGGATGTACGATTTGCAATTTGAAATAAGGCGTAAATAACCGCAGCGGAATCAATAAGCAATGCCGTAAGGCGCACGCTCATAACCCCCCATAGGCTGCTGTCTTCAAGCAAAACCATGCCCCCGATGAGCATCGCGGCGTAAGTACAAGCCAGCAACATATGAAAGCGCATAGACAGGCTTTGAGTTTTGCCTTTAATAAACACGTAGACAGTAAAAAACACATTTGCGACCAGTGAGGCTGCAAGCACCCATCCAGCCACTTCATTTGGTTTTTGAAGCAGCAGCAAAGCAAAAAGAACTGACAGCAGTAATTGAGGCAGTGTTACGACACACAAAAAGCCAATTGATTGTTTGCTTATTTTCACGTTTTTTGTCTCCTTAAAATATTTCTTAAGATGGCGTAACTAGAGATCAGCGTAAGCAAATACAAAACAGCGCCTATTCCCGTATGCAGTGTTGAAAACTTTTCTGAAGATACAAAAGGTATAGAGCCTATGATTCGCATACAACTGACCAGAACGCCCACAACCACCGCCAAAACAAACGAAAATCCACACCAATACAGCTTTTTGACGCTACTGAATTGTTTCACAAAACCGCACACAAACATACAAAATAGCATCGCAACAAAATAAACACCAAAGCAATCTTTTGCGATAATAAAGGCAGTGCCAAGCCCTATGTAACCGACATTTTCAACATAGGTCAGATTGATATTGTAGAAGAGCTCTGTGAACATCGCATGGGGTGAAAGCAGCAACGCTATAGCTTTATCATTGGCCATATTATATGCGAGAATGAACAGTACGCTAAAAGCAATCGCGAAAGCTGCGAAAAGGATATTGATATAATCAGTTTTCTGTCTTTTTAAATTCACGTACATTGACTCCTATAAGAAGCTCGAAGCTACTTGAAAAAACGAATTGTTCCGCTCATTGTTTTGGTAATTATAACATATAATTTATTGTTTTTCAATAATTTATTATCATTTTACTTATATGTATTACCCATTAGCGAAAAGGAATTAAAAAAGCCCAAGGTTTTATGCCTTGAGCTTGTGGCTCCCCAGGTTGGGTTTGAACCAACGACCCTTCGGTTAACAGCCGAATGCTCTACCGCTGAGCTACTGAGGAACGGTTTTCCGATTTTTTATTATATATAATTTACGATTCATGTCAAGAGTATAAGAGGGATTATTTTCACATTTTATTAACAAAATCAGGACCACCGGTCAGCCAGTGGTAAGCTTTAGCCCTATAAAGGCATTTTACCGCTTGCGCTTGCAAGCGCATCGAATAGTTTGCCAAGTGCACCGTTTTCTCAGGCCGCCGCTTGCGCGGGCTATTCGTCGTCTTGACTTGTGATGATGTCGATATCCTTTTGTGTGAGCCTCGCCTTGGAAAGCAGGTCGGGCCGCCGAAAAGCGGTTTCTTTAAGTGACATGCGCCGTCTGTATGCGTCCACATTTGCATGATGGCCGGATAGCAGCACCTCGGGCACCGCTTCGCCGTCGTAAACGGCAGGGCGCGTATACTGCGGGTATTCGAGCAGCGCGTTAGCAAACGATTCTCCTACCGCCGACTCGCCGTTCCCCAGCACACCGTCTACGTGGCGGATGCACGCATCGATCAGTACCATGGCTGCAAGCTCACCGCCCGTCAGCACATAATCCCCTATCGACACCTCAATATCGATGTGGCGTTTGAGCACGCGCGCGTCCACACCTTCGTAGTGGCCGCAGAGGATGTTGAGGCTTTGGTACTGTGCCAGCTCCGTCACAAGCGAATGTGACAGCGTTTTTCCGCAGGGTGACATATAGATGTTGAGGCAAGGCGCTTCACAACTGCTCATCACATCCTTGAAGCATGCGTCCACTGGTTCAGGCTTCATCACCATACCCACGCCGCCGCCCAAAGGATAGTCGTCAGCGCGGTGGTGCTTATCCGTCGTCCAATCGCGAATGTTCACCGTTTTGACAGCGATATGTCCCGCTTTGATGGCTCGCGCCCATATACTGGCCGCGCAGACCGACTCGAACATCTCGGGGAACAGAGTCAATACGTTATAAGTCGTCATAAACGGCCACCTCGGCCAGTGCCGCAGCGTTCACGCTTATCATGCCCTTTTCCATATCGATATTGAGAATCACGCGTTTAAGTGCTGGAAACATGAAGCTCTTTTTGCCGCCCACCACATAAACATCTGCCGCGCCGTGCTGCAAAATCTCTTTGAGGGTTCCCAGCTCATTTCCATCATCGTCAACGATCTTTAGACCGATGAGATCAATGATATAGTGTTCACCTTCGTCCGGAACGTCAAGATCTTCCCGACGCAGATAAAGCGTGGTGCCTGTCAGCGCTTCCGCATCGTTTCTCGTATCCACACCGTCAAAATGCACATAAACAAAGGGCGCGTCAATACGCACCGCCGTATAAGCGGTGCGCTGATAGTCGCTGTTCTTTTTGATATAAGCAAAACCGCGTTCGGCGAAGGCGTCAAGGTTTTCCGAAAACAGCCTGACCTTTGAGTCTCCCCGAATACCATGCGGCTTTAGTATGCGTGCAATTTCAATCATGCTCCACAATCTCGACAACGTACTTTTTGCGCGACTTTGCAGAAGCCGCTTTAACCACAGAGCGAATCGCCTTGGCAATGCGGCCCTGCTTGCCGATCACCTTGCCCATATCTTCACGCGCCACGCTGAGTTCGAGCACAATGGTTTTGTCGCCCTCGACTTGCTTGACCTTCACCTCGGACGGGTTGTCAACCAATGACTCGGCTACGTATTTAACCAGCTCAAGCATATTCATCTCCTATTTCAGGACGCCGTTTTTCTTGAGAAGCGACCTGACTGTTTCGGTCGGCTGCGCACCGTTTTTAATCCAATCCACGGCCTTGTCGCCGTCAACAACGAGCTTTTTGGACATCGGATCATAGTTCCCAATCTCTTCTACAAAACGACCGTCACGGGGAGCACGCGCATCCGCAACAACGATTCTGTAGAAAGGCTTCTTCTTCGCACCGATTCTCTTCAGTCTAATTTTTACCGCCATAATTTCCTCCAAAAATTTAATATGTATCAGAACGGGCTTTTTTAAACACTTTGGTTGCTGACTCAAGGCCTAGAATCCAAAGTTTTTGAGCCCCTTTCTTCCGTGTTTGCCTGTCATGCTCTTCATGAGCTTTGTCATCTGCTCAAACTGTGTGAGCAGTCTGTTGACATCCTGCACCTTGGTGCCGCTGCCTGCCGCGATGCGTTTCTTGCGGCTGCCCCCGATGATATTCGGTTTGCGCCGTTCCTCGGGCGTCATGGATTTGATAATCGCTCCGGTGCGTGCCATCTGCTTGTCGTCCAGCTGCACATTTGAGAGCTTGCTGCCTCCCGGCATCATCGAGAGCATATCGCCTAAGTTCCCCATGTTCTTTAGCTGATCCATCTGTTCCAGAAAATCCTCGAGCGTAAACTCGGCTTTTTTCAGCTTCTTTTCAAGCTCCGCTGCCTTGTCGGCCTGAAAATTCTGCTCAGCCTTCTCAATCAGCGTGAGCATATCGCCCATACCAAGTATGCGCCCCGCCATACGATCGGGATGGAATACCTCAACGTCCTCAAGCTTTTCACCGACGCCCGCGAACTTGATGGGCTTACCCGTCACGGATTTGACGGATATCGCCGCGCCGCCGCGTGTGTCGCCGTCCAGCTTGGTTAAAACCACGCCGTTAAGTTCAAGGCTCTCGTTGAAAGCCGACGCTGCGTTCACAGCGTCTTGGCCTGTCATCGCATCCACCACAAGCAGCTTTTCATGCGGGTTCATTGCCGCCGCGATGCGTTTGACCTCATCCATCATCTCTTCGTCGATGTGCAGCCGACCTGCCGTATCGAGTATCAGCACGTCGATCAGCTTCTTTTTGGCCTCAGCCACGGCCTGCTTCGCCGTCTTCACGGGGTCCTGCGTGCCCTGTGAGAAGAACGCTGCCCCCGCCTTTTCGGCCACCACCTCCAGCTGGCGTATCGCCGCCGGGCGGTATATATCGAGCGCCGCGAGCATCACACTGCGGCCGTCCTTTTTCCATAGCTTCGCAAGCTTGCCGCACATCGTGGTTTTGCCCGCGCCCTGCAAACCGCACATCATGACAATGGTGGGCGGGTTGGACGAAAAATTCACACCGACGTGCTTTTCTCCGAGCTCATTGACAAGCTCCTCGCGCACGATCTTGATAACCTGCTGACCGGGCGTTAAGCTTTTCAACACTTCTTCGCCGATGGCGCGCTCGGTCACGCGGTTTAAGAAGCTCTTCACCACCTTAAAGTTGACGTCGGCTTCGAGCAGCACGAGCTTTACCTCGCGCAGTGCCGCTTTGACTTCCACCTCGGTCAACTTACCGCGATTGGTCAGCTTCGAAAATACATGCTGTAGTTTTTCCGCAAGTCCTTCAAATGCCATCTGAACTCTCCCATATATCGGATATCTCGTCGATCAGTTGTTTTAGTTCGCTCCGCTCCCCGCACATCGTGCGGGCACGGCTTAATGCGTCCATCGTCTTTTCGCGGCGGCCGTTCAGCCCGATACACTGCTCGAAACAGAGCAGCTTCTGCCGAGCCTTGGCAATGCCGTCTCTTACGGCTTGCCGCGTTGTGTCCTCAATCCCGGCAATCTCGGCCAGAGAATAGTCCTGATTGTAATACATGTCGCACAAACGCTGTTGCTTATCTGTTAATAATCCTGCGTATGTATCCAGCAGCAGCACTGTATCAAAATCCTTCTCCAAAACCGCACCACCCGAAATCGCGCCCCAAAAAACGTTGCTTACTGAAACCCCGAAATGCTGTAAAGCTAAAATACTTTACAGTGCTATTATAATGATTTGTTCGGCGTTGTCAAGCGTAAATATCCTGAATAAGCAGATACCATTCTGCTTATGTATTCCTTACAGGCGAATGTCACCTTCCATATAGAGAACCGCATTGCCGCCGATTTTAACACGTTCCCCATCGTCGATGCAGCGCAGCGTGCCGCCGCGTTGTGAGAGCTGTGCTGCGTTCATTTCCGTTTTACCGAGCTTCTCGCTCCAATATGGAATCAGCGTACAGTGCGAGGAACCTGTGACCGGATCTTCATCGATTCCCGCACCCGGCGCAAAGAAACGCGACACAAAATCGACACTCTCCCCTTTTGCCGTCACAATAATGCCAAACGCATTGATCTTTTTGATCAGTTCCAGATTTGGCTTAAGCTGACGTACCGTTTCCTCGGATTCCAAAACAACGAGCATATCGCGAGCGATATACGTTTCGATCACGTGAACACCCAGCGCCTCTTCCAGCACTGCGGGCTTCTCGCACACAACAGGCGGACGTGACGGAAAATCAAGAAAGTAATCGTCTCCGCTTCGTGTAACGCTCAGCTTGCCGCTTTTGGTATGAAATACAAAGCGTTCGGTGTCTGCTTGGTGCATGGATAGCACGGAAGCACTCGCCAATGTAGCATGGCCGCAAAGGTCGATCTCGACGCTAGGCGTGAACCAACGCAGGTCATAATCCCCATCTTTTCCAAGCACCAAAGCTGTTTCGGAGAGGTTGTTTTCAAAGGCGATATTTTGCAACACCTCATCGGAGAGCGGCGCATCCAGCAGACATACGCCTGCGGGGTTGCCGCCAAAAAGTCTGTCGGTAAACGCATCGACAACATAATATTTCATCGGTATAAGCCCTCCTAAAAAATGTCATAATATGAAAAAAGGGCGAGAAGTCTGCGCCTCGCCCTCTTGGTAGGCCAATGCTACTTGCCCAGTAAAGCCTTAAGGTTTGCAACTGCCGTTTTGCTCGCTTCGCTCATAATGCCCTCGTCATCGTTGGTATAGCCTGCGCTGACGGTCAAATAATACCCGTCGCACATAATCTGATAACCGCTTGGAATGATATTCGCTTCGTCACCCAACCCAGACACAGATTCCGCTTCAAAAGCATCACAGATAGCTTGGTAAAGCTGCTGGGGCGTACTTGTGCTGCCTTCAGCCATAAACGCCTGCTGTGTCAAGCTAATCTGTAAGTATATATCCGAGTTCTCATCAGCAGATTCATAAAAGTAAATCTTTTGCCCGACGACAGGATTTTCCGACTTCTCACCCACAAGCGCTTCACCCAGCAGTGCTTCCGCTTCTTCTTGAGATATCAGCTGCTCCGGTTCAATCAACGCGGATGCAGGCACTTGTACCGCTTCAGTCTGCGCCGGCTCAGATGCATCAGCGGTCTCATCCTCATTTTCTGTTGGCTGTGTTTGCGCAACAGCTTCAGAGCCATCCTGCTTTGGTGTGCCGGACACTCCTGAGCAGCCTGCAAAAAGCATAAGTGCGCAAAGGACCAATATCATCAATACTGTTAGTTTCTTCATTATTATGTCCTTATTCTACTAATATTTATAAATTATTGTAATTATTTTAACCGAACAAAATAAAAAAAGCAATAAAAAAGCGCCGTATGCCGACGCCTCAATTATCATCTCTTATTCAATCAGGCTCTGCGCGAATGCGCGGGGGTTAAACGGCTGTAAATCTTCCATGCCTTCACCCACACCCAGATAAACCACGGGCAGCTGCATATCGCTGCATATCGCGCAGACGATGCCTCCCTTTGCCGTACCATCTATCTTGGTCAATATCAGTCCTGATAAATCGGTGACCTGCGCAAATTCCTTCGCTTGGGAAATGGCGTTTTGCCCCGTCGTCGCGTCCAGCACAAGATAGGTGCGCTTATGTGCCGCGTCGTAGGATTTGTCGATCACACGGTTGATCTTGGAAAGCTCGTTCATAAGGTTTTTCTTGTTATGCAGCCGTCCGGCCGTATCCACAATCACCAGATCTATATTGCGGTGCTGCGCGGAATCGATGGCATCGAAAACCACCGCTGCCGGGTCGGCTCCCTCGCCGTATTTGACAACGCGCGCGCCTGAGCGCTCACCCCACATACTGAGCTGCTCCGCCGCCGCCGCGCGGAACGTATCCGCCGCAGCGAGCACCACGCTCTTGCCTTGGGAAATAAACTGATGTGCCATTTTGCCGATGGCCGTCGTTTTGCCGACGCCGTTGACGCCCACGATGAGAATTGCGCCCGCGCCGTCTATCTGTTTATCATTAAATGTAAGCATTTCGGTGATGATGTCCACCAGCAGCGGCTTGACGGCTGCCGTGTCCGTGACTGACTTTTCTTTGACCTTCTGGCGCAGCTTCGTCATAATGTCTTCCACGGCATTCACGCCGATATCACAAAGAATCAGCGTTTCTTCCAGCTCATCGTAAAAATTGTCGTCAATCTTTTTGAAAGCGGCAAGCACGCTGCCCACCTTAGATGATATATTATCGCGCGTCTTTTTCAGACCGCCTTTTATCTTGTCAAATACGCTCATTCATTCTCCTTGTCAAGCCGTACGGATAGCAGCTTGGACACACCCTTTTCTTCCATCGCAAGCCCGTAAAGACTGTTGCAGACCGCCATCGTGGGCTTTCTGTGTGAAATCACGATGAACTGCATGGTCTCCGTATATTTCTCCAGATATTCCGCGAACTTTCTCACATTGGCTTCATCCAGCGCCGCGTCAATCTCGTCGAGTATGCACACAGGCGACGGATTAATCTTCAATAGCGCGAACAACAGGCTGATGGCCGTGAGTGCCTTTTCTCCGCCCGACAGCAGCGTGATCTTTTGCAGCTTTTTGCCCGGCGGCTCGGCAACGATCTCGATGCCGCATTCCATGATATCCTCGCCCTCTTCAAGTATCAGCTCGGCGCGTCCGCCGTCGAACAGTTCTTTGAACGTCTTGCCGAAGTATTTGTTGATGAGCTCAAAGCTGTCGCGGAAGGTGCGCCGCATCTCGGCTACCAGCGAAGCAATAAGCTTGTGCAGATCGGCCTCAGCCTTCTCAAGGTCTTCCTTCTGTGTTGTGAGCGATGTCATACGCTCCTTAAGCGCCGCATACTCGTCTATCGCAGCCGGATTCACGCTTCCCAGCTCACGCAGCTTTTCACGAATCTCGTCCGCTTCGGACTGTGCGCCTGAAAGATCGATATCCTCACGCGCAGCCAACGCGTTTGCATAGGTGAGCTGATGCGTATCCCAGAGCCTGTTCTGAGCGGCTTCCATTTCGCCCTGCGTCTTTTCAATGTTAAACGACGTTCGCATTGCCTTCTCAGATGCTTCGGCGCCCTCTCTTCGTGTCTTGTCCATAAGCGCTTCCAGCTCGGTCAGCGCCTGCAATGACGCGCTTCTCCCTTGTGTCATGTCTCTTTGCTTTTGCCTCAAACCCTCAAGCGCGTTTTTCTTCTCGCCCTGTTTTTCCTCAAGCTGTGCCTTTATCTGCCTTAGGTTCTCCTCGCTCTCGGCGTTGAGTTCCAACGTCTTATTACGCGCTGAGCGCATGCGCTCAGCCTCCTGCCGTTCCATACCAAGACGCAGATTGTCGTTCATAAGCGAGGCGTTTTCACGGAACATCTCGGCGCTTTTGAGTTCGGCATCATGCTGGCGCTGCTTTAACAGCTCAATTTGAGCCGCATTCTTAGTATATTCATCTTCCAGCCGTTTATAATCCTCGCTGCGCGTCTCGCTAGACTGCTTGATATCGCTTTGCAGCGCGGCAAACCGCTTAATTTCTTCGTTGATCCCGATGTGGCTTTGCTTGAGCTCACTGCGTTCCTTCTGCAAGGCTTCGCCGCGGCGCTGAGCGTCCTGTTCAGCTGCCACCAAGGCTTCACGCTTTTCGCGTCCCGTGGCCGCCTCAATCTCGTTATCATGCAGCGCGGTGCGCAGCTTCTCTATTTCTTCCTGCAGGCTGTCACGATCGGCTTTACGCGCTTCGAGCGCTTTTTCCAGCTCCGAGACCTGCTCGGCCAGATTGGCCGCGCGCTGCTTTAATTCTTCCTCGCGGCGATCTCTTGAGACCAGCCCGCTTCTTTCGCGGCGCACGCTTCCGCCCGTGATGGAGCCGCCCGGGTTGAACACATCGCCCTCAAGCGTCACCACGCGAAAGGCCTGATTGCAGTTTCTCATCACGCGAATTGCCGTATCGTTGTCTCTGACGATCACGGTGCGCCCCAGCAGAAAATCGATGGCTTTTTGCGCTGTATGGCACGATACCAGCTCGCTTGCAATGCCATAGACGCCGTTTTCTTTTATTTTGGCGCGTTCTTCATCCGAAAGTGAACGCGGACGCAGTGCCTGTAGCGGCAGGAATGTGACACGCCCCAGACTCTGCTGGCGAAGATAGGCGATAAGCTGCTTTGCGTCGAACTCATCATTAACGATGATGTTCTGCAATGCCGCGCCCAGGCAGGTTTCCACTGCGGCTTCATATTTGGCCGGTACAGACATAACGTCTGCCACGGTGCCGACGATGCGACCGCCAAGCTCCTTATTGGATTTTCCCGCGAGCATGAGGTTTTTTACGCTCTCGGCATAGCCTTCGAAGCTCGCCTTCATTTCGCCAAGGAACCTCGCCGAAGCCGCGCTGGACGCGTATTCACGCCTCGCAGCCTCAAGGGCTTGCTGCGTCTCCGCAAAATATGTGGACGCGGCGCGTTCCTTTTGTATCGTTTCGTTAAACCGGCGGCGAATATCGCCAGACTTTTGCGAAAGCTGTTGCAGCCCTTCGTCCAGCGCAACGAGCGCCTGTTCGGATTTTGCTTTTTCTTCTGTCAGCGCCGCCATTTGCGTCTCGGTTTCCGCGAGCCGCTGCATAAGATGGCTGCCCTTTTCTTCCAAGGCAGACACGGCGCTGCGCACATCGGCCATTTTCTCGATGCTCTGAACCTTTTCGCTCTGCACCGTCTCGATCACACGAACACGGTCTTCCACGGCACTGGTCAGTGCCTCAAGCTCTTTGCATGTATCTGCCGCGATTTGCTTATACCGCTCCAGCTCGCTTTCAATCTGCTTGATGCGGCTTAAATTTGTCTGTTTATTGAGCGACAGCTCCACTATCTTTTTCTCGGCCTCGGCATTTTCGCTCCGCACACGCTCACTGTCTTTATCGATGTTGGCGATACGCTCTTCACAAAGCCTGATCTCGCCTTCCACACGTTCGAGCTCGGCCATGCTGACGCTGATCTGCTGCGCAAGCTCTCCGCCCTGTTCTTCGGAACGGCGCGCTTCTTCCTGCTGCTGCGCAAGTATCTCAGTCAGATCGTTAAGCAGCTTTTCCTTTTCGGCGCGCTCTTCTTCCAGCTCGACCTTCGTGGCTTCCAGCCGCGCGATCTTTTCTGTTTGCTTATCGTAGTTGCGCAGGAACAGGTTGACATCCAGCGTTTTTAGCCGTTTGCCAAGCTCCAAATACACCGTCGCGTCATCCGCCTGCTTTTTAAGCGGCTCAATCATAAACGATTGCTCACGCAGAATATCTTCCACGCGAACGAGATTCTGGCGCGTTCTGTCAAGCTTACGCTCCGCCTCTTCCTTGCGCACACGGTATTTCATGATACCCGCGGCTTCCTCAAATACGCGGCGGCGGTCAGTCGACTTTTCGCTTAGTATTTCGTCGATACGCCCTTGTCCGATGATCGAGTAACCTTCCTTGCCGATGCCCGTATCGCGAAAAAGCTCCAAAATATCCTTAAGGCGGCATTTTGTGTTGTTGATGGCATACTCACTCTCGCCGCTGCGGTAAAGCTTACGTGATATCCCGATATCGGTATAATCGGTGCCAAGCCGCGCATCCGTGTTATCGAACACGAGCGTCACCTCACAGTATGAACGCGGTTTGCGAGTCTGCGTGCCCGCAAAAATCACATCCTGCATCATACCGCCGCGCAGCATACGCGGGCTCTGTTCGCCGAGCACCCATCTCACAGCATCAGAAATATTGCTCTTGCCGCTGCCATTAGGCCCCACAACGCCGATGATTGACCCGTTCATATGCATTTGCGTTTTCTCAGGGAAAGACTTGAATCCCGTCATTTCAATGCATTTTAAAAACAAATAAAGCAACCTCTTTTTTTCTTTATAACTTTAAGAATATGCCATGCTGGTCTTATAAGCGCTCTTACATGCTGCAAGAAACGCCCTAATATTATGCTTTTTGATTGCCCTGCAAAAAAAAATCGGCATATCTGCCGAATTTCGCTCCCGGTCTAGCGAATCTCGACGACCAACTTAATCGATGTTCTTGTTATGCCGTCTATCTCGATATTGGCGAATGCGGGAATCACGACAATTTCGATGCCGCGCGGCGCCATAAATCCGCGTGTAATGGCAATCGCCTTAATGGCTTGATTGACAGCGCCGGCACCAACGGCCAGTATATCGGCATGTCCATGCTCATTTATCATAGCCGCAACAGCACCCGCAACGGATTTGGGCAGCGACTTGGTGGAAACTCTTAATGGTTCCATAACATCCCCCACTTAATTTAACAATTCATTATATCAAACTGTAGAATAAATGACTATCTTTTTTTAGGAAAGCACTGATTACATGCGGTGTGCTGATTTGACGCAATCTGTGTTTCAGCACGCCGAATTAATCAGAGCCTCCTTGAATGTGGTGTGATCGATGTGGGGCTGTGCGGTTATTGACCGCCCAGCGTTTCGTCCAGCATCGCCGCGATTTTTGTCTTAGGCACCACGCCGACGGTTTTGGCCGCCACATTGCCATCGTTGAAGACGATCAGCGTGGGAATGCTCATCACACCAAATCGGTTCGCAAGCTCCGGCTCTTCATCGATATTCACCTTGCCGACAATGGCGCGGTCTTTATAGTCTTCCGCGATCTGATCCACCGTGGCGCTCAGCATACGGCACGGGTTGCACCATTCAGCCCAGAAGTCTATCAGCACAGGACGCGTCGCGCCCATTACTGTTTGTTCAAAATCAGAATTGGTAATCGTTATAGATTTTTCAGACATAATAACTCCTTTTTATCTTTCGTTATCGGGTATTTCATTTACTTTTTGCCCACCATACGGTAAACATTGCCTATCGACTTATTATATAACGGCGCAGCTATTTTTAACAGGAAAAACGACAGCACCGCAAAAATAATGCCGCAAAGCGCCATTGTGATATCGGCGTTTTGAAACATATGCCACTCATTTACTAGCAGCCACCCGAAAAATACCCCCAAAATCAGCATAAGCAGCGGAAACACATAGGCAAGAACCGATGCTCCCATCGCTTTTTTCATGCGTATGCTCACAGCCACCATATCGCCCACGGCCGCATCAGCTTCGTTTTTGACCTGCACCACGATTTCATTTTGTGTAGAGAGCATGCCGCAAGCGTGACACTTGCCGCATGCCGACGTGCGCATGAACTTCACATGCGCGATATCGCCCTTTACATCCACAACCTGCCCGTGTTCCGTTAAGCTGTCCATTTTATTATTCTGTCACCTTGATACCCAGCTCTTTAAGCTGCTTGGTTTCTACGCGCGAAGGCGCGTTGGTCATGAGGCACGATGCGTTCTGAACCTTGGGAAACGCGATAACGTCACGGATGGACGTACACCCCAGGAGCAGCATCGCAAGCCTGTCTAGCCCGAACGCAAGGCCGCCATGCGGCGGTGCGCCGAATTTAAGCGCTTCCAGCAGAAACCCGAAGTTTTCCCACGCATCCTCCTTGGAGTGTCCGAGCGCTTTAAGCATTCTTTCCTGAAGCTCCGTGGTATGAATACGAATGCTGCCGCCGCCGATTTCGTTGCCGTTAAGCACGATATCGTAAGCCTTGGCATATACGCTGCCCGGGTCGCTTTCGAGCTTGTCCACATCCTCGTCCTTGGGCGAGGTAAACGGATGGTGCATCGCCATATAACGCTTATCCTCCTCGCTGTATTCAAACAGCGGGAAGTCCACGACCCAAAGCAGATCAAACACGCTCTCATCGATGAGCTCGAGCTTTTCTGCAAGCTTCAAGCGCAGGTTGCCCAGCGAATCGTACACAACTTTGTCCTTATCGCCCACAAAGAAGATGATGTCGCCCGTCTCTGCGCCCAGGCGTTTGAGCAGCGCGTCCATCTCGTCTTCCGTGAAGAACTTGGTGATGGGCGACTGCATGCCGTCTTCCTTCATGGATATCCACGCCATGCCCTTGGCGCCGTATATCTTGACAAAATCCACAAGCGCATCGATCTCGCGGCGCGCGAACTTGTCCACACAGCCCTTGGCGTTAATGGCGCGCACGCTGCCGCCGTTCTTGACCACAGACGAGAATACCTGAAAACCGCTTTCTGCCACGATATCGCTCACATTAATAAGCTCCAAGTCAAATCGCGTGTCCGGCTTGTCCGAGCCGTAGCGATCCATCGCTTCCTTGTAAGACAAGCGTTTTAGCGGCAGCTTAATATCAATGCCCATCGTCTGCTTGAAAACGTGCGCGATGAGCCCTTCGTTCATGGCTATCACATCGTCCACATCCACGAACGACATTTCAAGGTCGATCTGCGTGAATTCGGGCTGGCGGTCTGCCCGTAAATCCTCGTCGCGGAAGCACTTGACAATCTGGAAATACCGGTCGAAGCCGGATATCATGAGTATCTGCTTCAATGTTTGCGGCGACTGCGGCAGCGCATAAAAGCTGCCCTGATGGATGCGCGAAGGCACCAGATAATCGCGCGCGCCCTCGGGAGTGCTCTTGGTAAGCATAGGCGTCTCGATATCAAGGAAGCCGTTACTGATTAAATACTCGCGAGCGGCAGCCGAAATTTGGCTGCGAACCAGCAGATTCTTTTGCATCGTTGCGCGACGCAAATCAAGAAAACGGTATTTTAAACGCAGTTCTTCACGCACTGCCGTGTCGTCCTCAATCTCGAAAGGCGGTGTCTGCGCGCGGCTCAGCACTTTAAGCTCACGGGCCTTCACTTCAATAAGGCCTGTCGGAAGTTTTTCGTTGATTGTCTCCTCGTCGCGGCGCACGATGGTGCCCTTCACGGCGATAACAAATTCACTTCGAAGGCTGCTGACACGCGAAAAATCGCCATCCAGCACCGATTCGTCGAACACGACCTGCATAAGCCCTGTTCTGTCTCGCAAATCCACAAATATCAGCGCACCGAAGTCGCGGCGCGTTTGCACCCAGCCCATCAGCGTGACGTCTTTGCCGACATCGTCCACCGAAAAGCTTGTACAGTAATCAGTCCTTTTCCACCCCTGCAAAAATTCGCTCATCGTATTCCTGCCTTTATAATTTGATTCAGTTCCGCTATCGGAACTGTATTTTCCTCGCTTTTTTCCATATCCCGAACCACCGCGACACTTTTACTTAATTCGTCGTCGCCGATAATCACCGTGAATCTCGCATCCAGTTTTGCGGCATACTTGAGCTGCGCCTTTAAGCTCCTGCCCATATGGTCGCATTCGGCCTTTATGCCCGCATCCCTCAAACGCTTCGTGATACAGAAGCCTTCCACTGCCGCCGCATCTCCCAGCGTGCATACATATGCGTCACACAGCCTCGGCTCGGGCAGTCCTATGCCGAGCGACTCAAGCACGAGCAGCAGCCGCTCGATGCCGAGGCCAAAGCCGATGCCCGGCATAGAAGGCCCGCCAAGCTCTTCCACAAGCCCGTCGTAGCGTCCGCCGCCACAAACAGTGCCCTGTGCGCCGATGTCTGTGGATATGATTTCAAATACCGTCTTCGTGTAATAGTCGAGACCGCGCACGATAAACGGATTGATGCTGTACTCAATGCCCGCCGCTTCCAGCCTTTTTTTGAGACCCTTAAAATGCGCGGCGCATTCGTCACACAAACAATCCAGCATCACGGGCGCTTCACGCACGATGTCGCGGCACGTTTCCTCTTTGCAGTCCAGCGTGCGCAAAGGATTGGTGACCATGCGCTCACGGCAGTTGCGGCAAAGAGATTCTTCCCTTTGTTTTAAGTATTCGCGAAGCGCGGCATTATATGCCGGTCGGCATTCTTTGCAGCCAATACTGTTGATATTGAGCGCAAGGCCATTGACGCCCAGCGTGTGAAACAGCGACAGCGCCACCGTGATCACCTCTGCGTCGATGGACGGCCCCTGCGAGCCGAACACCTCGACACCGAACTGGTGATGCTCCCTCAAGCGCCCGGCTTGCGGACGTTCATATCGGAAAACCGGCGTACTCAGATAATACATCTTTGTGGGCTGCGCACCTGAATAAAGGCTGTTTTCCACAAAGCTTCTCACCACGCCTGCCGTGCCCTCGGGCTTTAGCGTTATACTGCGCCCGCCCTTGTCTTCAAACGTGTACATTTCCTTTTGTACGATGTCCGTGGTGTCTCCCACGCCGCGAAGAAAAAGCTCGGTGTGTTCAAACACGGGCGTGCGTATCTCGCGGTATCCGAAACGCGCGCAAATTTCCCGTATAACCGATTCGACATAATGCCATTTGCTGCTCTGCGCAGGCAAAACGTCCTTCGTGCCTTTCGGCGCTTTTGTCAGCATTCTCCACCTCTCAATTCGTGTGACCAGTCGTCTATCCGCAGTCTTTATGGCTTACTACCGTAAAGACAGATTCTTAAGTCGCTTCGTTCCTCAGAATGACGCTGGCTTGTTCCTTTTTCCTCACAGTGGTCATTCTGAGTCCGGCCATTCACGCTTGCTTTATTTATGCTTTGCTTCGTGCCGGACGAAGAATCTGCTTAATGTAAATAAAAAGTCCCTGTCAATGAAGACAGGGACGAGCATTCACCCGCGGTACCACCCTTGATTCCCAAGATCATCCTTGGGCGCTTTAGCATTATTCGTGATGTAAAGAGGCTGTTACCCGTCTCAAACCGATCCCTTTCCAATTGCAGTCGAGTCGGAAAGTCCCTAAAAGCCCGGCATGTTTTGAGCGAATGTCCTCTTCAATTATGCACATTATACACGGCTAAAAACCGTTTGTCTACTATTTGCAAAGCTCAAATGTATCGATGGCAATCATGAGCTCCTCATTGGTGGGTACGCACCAGACTTCCACACTGGAATCGGCGGTGGATAAGCGCATTTCTTTGCCGCGAGTCTGGTTGAGTTCGCTATCCAGCTTGACACCCATATATTCAAGCCCATCGACACACTTTGAACGGACATTGAAATCGTTCTCGCCGATACCCGCTGTAAACACAATCGCGTCGACGCCGCCCATGGCCGCCGCGTATGAGCCAATGTATTTCTTGACGCCATAGCAGAACATCTCTATAGCAATCGCCGCGCGCTCATTTCCCTCAGCTGTCGCTTTGGTAAGGTCTCTAAAGTCGCTTGATACTCCCGAGATACCCAGAACACCGCACTTTTTATTCATATATTCGCTCATTTGCTCGGAGTTAAGCTTCATCTCTTTCATCAGATGCGGCACGATTGCGGGATCAATGTCACCGCAGCGCGTCCCCATCAC
>JAEWQS010000176.1 GCA_023399095.1 Bacillota bacterium | reverse complement strand
AAGACAAACACAGGTCAGAGCAGCAGGCACCACCTGTCGGCGGATATGGTTTTTACGGACAGCAGGATCAAGGCTGGAACCCCGGGCAGGCGTGGCAGCAGCCGTCCTTTACCGGCTCAGCAGCTCCACATAAACCCAAAAAATCAAAGGGTGCGCTCATCGCACTTCTTGTCGTGGTTTGTCTTCTGGGTGGTGTCGCCGCGGGTACATTTCTCGTAGCGCCGGGAATCGGCAACATACAAAATTCGCTGCCGAACGGTCTCGCAATGCTGCCAGACGATGATGCAACGGCCTCACAGCCTGCAGTCACCGACGATCAGACTGTGGAAGTGCCCGAAATTGGCGGCGCTGATCCGGATATTAATGCAACAACGAGTCCCATCGTACAGATCGCCAAGGAAGTCGGGCCGTCTGTTGTGGGTGTGGCGGTCAGCGTGAATCAGCCAATATTGGGACAGCAAGGGCCAACCGAACAGCAAAGCGGATACGGCACAGGCGTTATCATCTCACAGGACGGTTATATCGTAACGAATAACCACGTGGTAGAGGGAGGGGATTCCGTAAATATCACGCTTTATAACGACGAAACTGTATACCCGGCCACCGTCGTCGGCGTTGATGCCACGACAGACCTTGCCGTGCTCAAGATCGAAGCGACAGGGTTGATCCCTGCGGCGCTTGGTGATTCGGGTGCGCTTGAAGTGGGTGAAACAGTGGTCGCCATCGGCAATCCTTTGGGCGCTTCGCTTGCGGGTAGCGTGACATCAGGCATTGTGAGCGCGCTTAATCGTGATATCAGTACCAACGGCTTCAGCCAGGAATACATACAGACGGACGCGGCGATTAACCCCGGTAACAGCGGCGGTGCGCTTGTCAACATGAAAGGTCAGGTCATCGGCATCAACACTTTGAAGACTTACCTTGCCGGATATGACGACTACGGCGTGCCGATCGGTACAGAGGGCATCGGTTTTGCAATACCGATCAATGCCGCAAAGCCTATCATCGAGCAGCTCATTGCAACGGGCAGCATTCAGCGCCCCGGTATAGGTATAACGTGTCTTGTGGATATGACCAACCAATATAATGCAGCCGGTGCGCCTGCAGGTGTCACAGTGGTCAATGTGACGGAAAACGGCCCTGCCGCGCAAGCAGGTCTTGAAGCGTATGATATCATCACTGTCATCGACGGAACGGCAGCGGACTCGGTGGAAACACTGACATCGGCGATTCAGACCCACAACGTCGGAGATAAGATTGAGCTTACCGTGTGGCGCAACGGACAGGAATATAAAGCTGTTGTCACGGTAGGAGACTTAAACAACATGAGCTGACAACTTAAAACCAAGAATATTGAAGCAGATCGGTGCGATGTTCACGCCGATCTGCTTTTTTTCTTAAGGAAGCACTGATTAATTCGACAGCGGCGTCATGAAGAAATTTATCTTTGGATTTGCCAAGAAAAAATAAAAAGCCGTTTTTTTATGAAAAAGATTATGCTATGATAATTAACATTCCATATGTTCAAAAGACAATTAGGAATGCGAGATGACATAATGAACGAATTTTTAAGCTATTGTCTGGTTGGGGAGGATATCACCCATTCATTTTCGCCCTCTATATACAACACGATTTTTGATATGCTTAAATATGAAGCTGTATATTTTCCGTTTCCTGTTGCTAAAGACAGACTTTTATCCGCGCTTCCTATACTGCGTATGGAGTTTGCAGGCTTCAATACCACTGCGCCTTTTCGCCGGGACATTATGCCGCATCTGGATGAAACAGATGAAACAGCAAAAAAGGCAGGGACAGCCAACACAATTGTTGTCAAGGATGAAAAACTGATTGGTTATAACACTGAAACAGAGAGTTTCAGGCGCAGTCTGATCGGTTTTACAGGTGACCTTCACGACAAAGATATCCTTCTGGTAGGAGCGGGCGGCGTGGCGAGATCGGTGGCCAGTGTGCTGCTGGATAAAGGCGCTTTTTTAACGTTGGTTTCACGCAATGAAGATCATGCCGCTGCGCTTAAAGAGAATCTGCAGGAGAAATACCACAAAAACAGGCTCAAGACGATTAAAGGTCTTTCGGAGCCCGATGAGTTTTACGCCGTATTCAATACGGCCAAGGTAGACTTAGGAGGCAAAGCCTCGGATATTTATATCCATCCGCATACATACCAAAGCTTTAAATATGCTTATGATACGTCTTATGTACCCACGGAATTCTTGAAAAAGGCGCAAAGCTACGGCGCAAAAACAAGAAACGGCCTGGATATGCTTTTCTATCAGACAGTGATCTCGGTTAATCTTTGGACGGGGCAGGAGATGGCGCCCAGCGCTATTGAAGATGCTCATCGCAAAGTTATGGCATTGTTTTAGTCATATTATGAGCAATATCGACAAGCCTGCCGTCGTTGACATGCCGTATTGCGGATTTGGTTAATCCCCCAGAACGATCTGAATATTGTTTCCGTCAGATTGGAAAAGCACGTCGCCGGAAACATCCGTACGCCATGTATCAATGTTGTATCTGTCGAGCAATTCCAGTGTTTCTTCATGCGGATGGCCGTACTTGTTATCCTGGCCGCAGCTGATCACCGCATAGTCGGGAGTCACGGCTTTCAAAAAGGCTTCGGATGTACCTGTGGATGACCCGTGATGCGCCACTTTTAATACATCGGCATCGATAGGATATCCGGCGCTGAGTACCTGCTCTTCCGCCCATTCTTCCGCATCGCCCGTAAACAAAAATTCGGTATCCAGATAATCAAGCAGCAGCATGACGCTTTCGTTGTTCGCGTCCTTATCTGCGTCTTGAGCCGGAGATACAATGGCGCACTCAGCGCTGCCCAGCTTGAACTTATCGCCCACGAAAGCTTCCACAATTGGGATCTGATGCTTTTCGATGGTATCTCTCAAATTTCGATATGTCTTTGTATTGCTTTGCATGTCGGGCAAATAAACGCAGCCGATCTCATAATCGTTAATAATTTCAGCCATGCCACCGATATGGTCCGCATGGGGGTGCGTGGCGACAAGAATATCAATTTGCGATATGCCGCGTTCATCAAGCTCTTCTTTGACTGCCTTTGCTTCCTTTGATTCTCCCGCATCGATAAGCATTGTTTCGTCTGCACCGAAGGTGACGAGTATGCTGTCTCCCTGACCCACATCAATAACTATGACGCTAAGCTCTTGCTTTAAACCGGCGGCTGGTGTGGACGCTGCGTGCTCCGAACCGGCAGGTGCATCGTTTATGACAGCCACATAAAGCACGATACAAAGTGTGACAGCCAAGCTCAATACGAGTACGATTCGATTAAGCTTTTTTGATGTATTTCTCTTCTTGCTGCGTGATCGGCCTTGTTCCATAACCGTCTCCTTTTATTTGTATCTGGATAAGATTCTAGCCCCCATAAAACCTGTCTGTCAATATTCTTGGTTATTTGTTGTATATTCTTTCATCAAACTTCGCAAAAAGAGAATACCCATGGCAAATATCATGCATAATTGATGTTGTACTGCCCTGTCAAATGCGGTATAATTTTTTGGCTGGATTTTTGACAAGGCTGAGAAGCCTTAAAAAATGTTGAAGGAGTTGTATTAATGTCAAAACAGTATGTGTATCTTTTTAGTGAAGGAAATGCCTCAATGAAGAACCTTCTGGGAGGCAAAGGCGCCAACCTGGCAGAGATGACGGGTCTTGGGCTGCCTGTGCCGCAGGGTTTCACAGTTTCAACAGAAGCGTGCACGCGCTACTACGAAGACTGTAAAATGATCGCGGACGATATTATCGAACAGATCAATCAAGGCATGGTTAAGATGGAGGAGATCAACCAAAAGAAGTTTGGTGATCCTGAAAATCCGCTTCTCGTATCCGTTCGTTCGGGAGCGAGAGCATCGATGCCCGGCATGATGGACACAATTTTGAACCTGGGCCTTAATGACGTGGCTGTGGAAGGCCTCGCAAAGCTCACGCAGAACGAGCGTTTTGCCTATGACAGCTACAGACGCTTCATCCAGATGTTCTCGGATGTTGTGATGTGCATCCCCAAAGCCAAGTTTGAAGAAATTCTGGACGACGTCAAGGAAGAAAATTGCGCCAAGAATGATACGGACTTAACGGCTGAAAACTTAAAGACCGTTGTGCAAAGATACAAGGCGTTGTATCTTGTCGAGATGGGAACAGAGTTCCCGCAGGAGCCCAAGATTCAGCTGATGGAATCCATCAAAGCGGTCTTCCGTTCCTGGGACAACCCCCGTGCGATCGTATACCGCCGCATGAACGACATCCCTGGCGACTGGGGCACAGCCGTCAACGTTCAGGCCATGGTGTTCGGCAACATGGGCAACGATTCGGGAACAGGCGTGGCATTCACACGCAATCCTTCAACAGGTGAAAAGAAGCTTTACGGCGAATTCCTCATGAACGCGCAGGGCGAAGACGTGGTGGCGGGTATCCGCACACCCAAGGAAATATCCGAGCTCGCCCAAACAATGCCCGAAGTATACAATCAGTTTGTCACAATCGCGCAGAAGCTCGAAGACCACTATCGTGATATGCAGGATATGGAGTTTACAATCGAAAAGGGCAAGCTCTACATGCTCCAGACAAGAAACGGCAAGCGTACCGCTGCTGCGGCGCTGAAAATTGCCGTGGATCTCGTGGCGGAAGGCAAGCTGTCAAAAGAAGAAGCGCTGCTCAAGGTAGAACCCAAGCAGCTTGACGCACTGCTGCATCCCACATTCGACCCCAAGGCCATCAAGAGCGCCAAGTCCATTGCGAAGGGTCTTGCGGCATCGCCGGGTGCGGCCTGCGGTAAGATTTACTTCACGGCTGAGGATGCCAAGGAAGCCGCAGACGCGGGCGAAGCTGTCATCCTGGTTCGTCTTGAGACATCCCCTGAAGATATCGAGGGTATGTACGCCTCCAAGGGTATATTGACCGCCAGAGGCGGCATGACGTCTCACGCGGCTGTTGTCGCGAGAGGCATGGGTACATGCTGCGTATCGGGCTGCGGTGACATCATGATCGTGGAAAGCGCCAAGACGATGCGCGTAGACGACAAGGTATACCGCGAAGGCGATTACATTTCTCTTGACGGCTCCACCGGTCAGGTGTACGGCGAAAAGGTCGCGACACTTGAAGCTGAGCTTACCGGCGATTTCGGTATCATCATGGAATGGGCCGACGAAGTGAGAACGCTCAAGGTGAGAACCAATGCGGATACACC
The DNA here is from genome assembly GCA_023399095.1 of Bacillota bacterium. Classification (GTDB taxonomy): domain Bacteria; phylum Bacillota; class Clostridia; order Christensenellales; family SZUA-584; genus SZUA-584. The sequence continues at coordinate 32,681 of JAEWQS010000176.1, read as the reverse complement.
CAAGGACGCCATTCAGGCGATCCGTTTCGGCGCGGAAGGCATCGGCCTTTGCCGTACGGAGCACATGTTCTTCGACGAAGATAGAATCCCCGCTGTGCGCGAGATGATCGTCTCCAAGACGGTGGATCAACGCGTGCGTGCGCTTAACAAGCTGCTGCCCATGCAAAAGAAGGATTTCAAGGGCATCTACGAAGCGATGGGCGAGCTGCCGGTGACAATTCGTCTTCTGGATCCGCCGCTGCATGAATTCCTGCCTTCAGAGGAAGACGATATCAAGAAACTTGCCAAGGAAATGATCATTCCGATGGAAGAGCTCATGCTGACGATTTCAAGCTTGCACGAGTTTAACCCGATGCTGGGTCACAGAGGCTGCCGTCTGGCCGTTACATATCCGGAAATCGCCGAGATGCAGGCGCGTGCCATCATTGAAGCAGCTATTGAGGTTGCTCAAGAGAAGGGCATCAGCATTAAGCCTGAGATCATGATTCCGCTGGTGGGCGAGATCAAAGAGCTCAAATATGTCAAAGACGTTGTTGTCAAGACATGTGAAGAAGTCATCTGCGAAAAAGGTATCAAGATCGATTACTTGGTGGGCACCATGATCGAAGTGCCGCGTGCGGCGCTCACAGCCGACGAAATCGCGGAGGAAGCGGAATTCTTCTCGTTCGGTACCAACGATCTGACACAGATGACGTTTGGATTCTCGCGTGACGATGCGGGCAAATTCCTCGACGACTATTACAATAAGAAGATATACGAATCTGATCCGTTCGCAAAGGTGGATCAGAAGGGCGTCGGCAAGCTCATGAAGATGGCAGCCGAGCTCGGAAGAAAGGTGCGCCCGAACATCAAGCTGGGTATCTGCGGCGAGCACGGCGGCGAGCCCAGCTCGGTCCAGTTCTGCCACGATATCGGCCTGCAGTACGTGTCCTGCTCCCCGTTCCGTGTGCCTATTGCAAGGCTGGCGGCGGCTCACGCGGCGATACTCGCCAAACAGGCGTAACAAAGGACAATTAGATACACTAAGGCGGAGCGCGCAGCTCCGCCTTTTGCTTAATATTCAGAGGTGAGAAAATGTTAACAGTGTGTCAATAGCATTGACGGCTTGGCTAACTATGCTATAATTAAAAAGATTTTGCCATTTTAAAGGAAGTTTTCGAGTAAAGGATATTCTTAAAATTGGAAAAAGCGGGGTTGCAAACTTAAGGCTTCGAAGGAATGAGAAAAGCTTTAAATAAATGATTTTTAATGGGGTTTTACAAATGAAGCTAATAATAAGAAACTTAAAAAAGAGCTTTGAAAAAAAAGAAGTGCTGCGTAACGTAAGCTTTGAATTTGAAAAGGGAAAAATCTATGGCCTTCTGGGCCGTAACGGAGCCGGAAAAACAACGCTTTTCAACTGTATCAACGAAGATTTAAAGGTCGATTCGGGTACGTTTGAAATTGAAGAAAACGGTGCAAGACGAAACATTCAATCCGATGATATCGGATATGTTTTGTCAATTCCGGTTGTTCCAGAATTTCTGACAGGCCGAGAGTTTTTAAAGTTTTTTTTAGATATTAATAAGAAAAAGATCTCGGACGGCAAAGCAATAGACGACTATTTCGATTTTATGAAAATTGATATCAATGACCGTGATAAGCTGCTTAAGGACTACTCGCACGGCATGAAAAATAAAATGCAGATGCTGGTTAATTTAATAGCGAATCCCTGTATATTGCTGCTTGACGAACCGCTGAGCTCCTTTGACGTGGTTGTTGCGGATGAAATGAAGCAGATGCTTCATGAAATAAGAAAAGATCATATTATCATATTTTCTACGCATATTATGGAGCTTGCTTTGGATTTATGCGACAATATCGTTATTCTAAACGGCGGGGAATTGAAAGAAATTGAAAAGGGTGCCCTTGATAACACCGCGTTCAAGGATAAAATCATATCAGCATTAAAGGGAGATGAAAATGCTTAACTCTTTTATTCTCTCATTTAAACTGAAATACACATATAAAACCAACGGTATTATCTATTCGCTAAAGTCTATTCCCCTGATTAAGCAGCTTATTCCGTCTTCGCTATATGCAAGCATAGGATTAAAAAAGCTTGCCAGTATTCTCAGCATTATACTTGAAATCGTTTCTATATTTTTTGGTAAGCTGCTTTACATGCTGCTTATGATTTTTCTTGCACTAAATTGGATGAAAAACACCAATCCAGATGGCTTCATTCATTTGTTTTTCTTTCTTACGATTATAGGATGCCTGTTAAACACAAAGCTATTTGATCCTACGAAGGATAAGTATTATGCGATGTTCTTGATGCGTATGGATGCCAAGGAATATACACTGTCAAACTACTGCTATTTTCTCATCAAAATGGTGGTTGGCTTTTTGCCGTTTACTATTTATTTCGGATTGATGTTTGGTATCAATTTGGTCATTTGCATGATCATGCCGTTTTTTGTAATTTCGATGAAATTGATTTCTTCCTCGGTGGTTCTCTTTCATTATAAGAAAAAAGGCAAAGTAAAAAATGAGAATCTTCCATCGCCAGGGATTATTGCCGCAGTGGTTATGCTGCTTGCCTTCGCCTATCTGCCGCCCGTTTTCGGCTATGCCATAAACACTGCCATTTTCGCTGTAGTCTGTGGCATATGTTTGATTATTTCAGTTGTTTCCTTGTGGTATATTAGGAAATTTGATGAATACAGAAGTGTGTACAAAGATCTTCTAAGTCCGAAAAACATTGTGTTTCATAGCCAGACAACCAAGGTGAATACGACAAAAAGCTATTATTTAAAGAAAATAGATATTTCTTCTGACAATACCACCAGCAAAAAGACAGGATATGCGCTTATTCACGATCTTTTTATTAAACGGCACAGCAGATTGCTTGCCAAATCGGTAAAACGAATCACAATATGTGTGCTTATTGTATTGGTCGCTTCAATTGCGGCGATTATGATTTTGCCGAATATAAAGAATGGCATCAACGAATTGATGATCACTTCCTTACCGTATTTTCTTTTTGTCATGTATTTCATCAACAGGGGAAAAGTGATTACACAGGCCATGTTTATGAACTGTGATCACAGTATGCTCACCTATCGGTTTTACAGACAGCCTAAAGCCATTCTCAGCCTGTTTACAGCAAGATTAAAATACATTATTTTAATAAATCTGATTCCCGCTGTTCTTATTGCCATAGGCATGCCGCTGCTGCTGCTCATAACAGGAGGAACATCAAATCCGCTAAACTATATTCTGTTACTGACATCTATCATTACCATGTCGGTTTTTTTCTCGGTGCATAATATTATGATGTATTATCTGCTTCAACCGTATAATGTCAATTTAGAAATGAAAAATGCAACATTTATGATAGCAAACAGCGTGACTTATTTAGTTTGCTATTTTGCAATCTATCAAAAAATACCAACATTAATTTTCGGTTCTCTGATTACGGTTTTTTGTATTCTGTACGTCATAGTGGCACTATTCCTTGCCTATAAGCTTGCGCCGAGAACCTTTAAGTTAAGAGGATAGTTATACGCTTTTCAATATACTCAAAAACAACAAAACATTTGCTCCGCCTTTTGCTTTTTGTGAACAGACTGCAAACAATAGGCCTTGCAGCCTATGCATATCGAAAATTTGTCCGCCTCGGGCAGGACTTTTTCAATATTTGTTTAAATAATATGTATGGATATGAACGATCTGCATTTTCGTGAAATCAGCGAGAAAAATGAATTGGAGAGGCTGTCAACCTATGCGGCCAAATCGGCGCTTTCCATGGGCCGCGAGCATTCCTTGGAACCATGCCCGCTGCGCACGGCTTTTCAGCGCGATCGCGACAGAATCATCCATTGCAAATCATTCCGGCGCTTGAAGCATAAAACGCAGGTGTTTCTTTCACCCGAGGGTGACCACTACCGCACGCGCCTCACGCATACGCTGGAAGTATCGCAGATTGCGCGGACGATTTCACGCAGCCTCGTGCTCAACGAGGACTTGACGGAAGCCATCGCGCTGGGGCATGATCTTGGGCACACACCATTCGGTCACGCGGGAGAACGCGTGCTGCAAAAGCTCACAGGGCATTTTGAGCACAACGAACAGAGCCTGCGAGTGGTGGAGCTGCTGGAAAACGGCACGGGGCTTAATTTGACTTATGAGGTCAGAGACGGTATACTCAACCACCGCAAATCCAGTACGCCTGAGACAATGGAAGGCATGGTCGTCAATTATGCAGACAGGATCGCATATATCAACCATGATATCGATGACGCGCTGCGTGCGGGCTTGATAGGCAAGATTCCCAAGGAATGCGCCGCTGGGCTGGGGCACACACATGGAGAACGCATCAACACAATGATCACGGATATCGTGATCAGCAGCGCGGGAAAGCCGCAACTATCCATGTCAGACGGTATCGCCGCGCTCACCGAAAAGCTGCGGCAGTTTATGTTCGACCATGTTTATCTGGGCTCGGTCGCCAAAAAGGAAGAGACGAAGGCCGAAGGCATGCTGGAGATGCTTTTTGAGATGTTCATCAAAAAGCCCGATATGATGGGCGAGGACGCGGCGCGGCGCGTGGAGACGTATGGTCTGCAAACAACAGTCGCCGATTATATCGCGGGGATGACCGACAGGTACGCGGTGGCACTGTTCAGGGAAATCTATATTCCGAAAGGCTGGTATAAGTATTAGTGGCAAGATTCAGCGATGTCTGGCTGTCTGAGCTATACACAAAAAGCGACATCGTGGATGTCATATCCGATTATACAACGCTGACCGAACGCGGGGGCAGGTATTGGGGTCTTTGTCCGTTTCATCATGAGAAGACGCCCTCTTTTTCCGTGAATCGAGAAAAGCAGCTTTATTACTGCTTTGGCTGCAAAAAGGGCGGCAACGTGGCGAATTTCATTATGAAAGTCGAAAACCTCACGTTCGGCGAATCGGTCGAGGTGCTCGCTCGCCGCTCCGGATTGCCAATGCCGCAGATGATAGACGACAAACAGTACCGTCAAATAAAGGAGAAAAAGCAGCAAATCGCCGCGATGCACAAGCTTGCGGCGCGGTTTTACTATGATACGCTGATGTCACCCGAGGGGAAAACGGCTCTTGGTTATTTAAGAAACCGCGGAATCGGCGAGGATGCAATTAAACGCTTTGGCCTGGGCTATTCGCCGGACAAATGGGACAGCGTGACATCTCTGCTTGCCGAAAACGGTTATTCGTCAGCTCTGGTTAATGAAAGCGGCCTTGTGACAGCGAAAAACGACAAGGTGTTCGACACGTTCCGTAACCGCGTCATGTATCCCATCATCAATGTGTTTGGTGACGTGATCGCCTTTGGCGGGCGTGTGCTGGACGACTCGACGCCCAAGTACTTAAACACGAAGGAAACCGTGCTTTTCAATAAACGCCGCAACCTCTATGGCATCGACTTGCTTCGGCGGCAGCAAAGCATAAAAAGTGCCGTGATTGTGGAAGGGTATATGGATGTGGTGTCCATGTATGCCCACGGTGTCAAATCGGTGGTGGCATCGCTGGGCACGGCGCTCACCAAGGAACAGGCTGTGCTAATAAAACGCTACACAAACGACGTGTTCATCGCCTATGACGGCGACGAGGCCGGGGAAATCGCCACGCAGAAAGCGATGGATATACTTGAAGAAGAAGGTCTTAGCGTACGCGTAATTCGCTTCGACGAAGGGCAGGATCCTGACGACTTTATCCGCAAATTTGGGCTTGCCGGTTTTGCAAAAAAGGTGAAGACGGCTCCTTCGGCCATTGGCTACAGGCTGGAGATAAAAAAACGCGAGTATATGCTGGATACCGAAGATGGGCGGGAGGGCTATGCCATTGAAGCCTCGAAGATCATTTCGCGTATCGACAGCCCGATCAAGCGGGAAAGATATGCAGAGACGATCGCAGAGCAGTCCGGATACAGCGCAGCCTCGATTTTAGGCCAAATGCATAAGAAGAATTCAAATGAGAATACTAATGCCAATTATAGGTATAATAAGACTGAAAAAACCGCCCTGGACGGCTCGCAAAGCGCATTTTTGTCCTGTGCGATGGAGGATATCAGGTATTTTGCAGACGTTGCGGATGATATCAGTGCGGAAGAGTTCGTGCTAAAAACGCATAAAAATATATTTTCTGCATTATATGATAGCGTAAAAAGAGGAATTCAGCCTACAAATGCCGAACTATTATCGCAGCTTGAGGACGAAGAGGACCGAAATGAAGCGGCACGGCTTACGGGAATAAAGACCGCTGCCGAAGATCCGCCGGTATTCCTTAAGGATTGCGTCACAAGAATGCGCATTGAAAGGCGTGAACGGGAGAGGGAAGCGCTCAAGGAATCGCTGCGTGGCGCATCGATCGACGAACAGCGTAAACTGCTTGCCGAAATCGGTGAGATAGATAAAGAATTGAACCAAATAAGGTTTGAGTGAATAGGGTGATTTTATTTTGAACAAAAAGATGACGGCGAAGCCGAAGGTGACGGAGAAACCCGCCGTTAAGAGCGAACCGTCTATGGCAGCCTCGCAGACAGGCAAGCCAGAAACAAAAAAGAATACGGCCGTCAATGATGAACGGCCTGTAAAAAAGAATAAGTCAGATGAGCAAATGACGCTGTCCAAAGAGAATTTGGCCAAACTGCAGGCGCTGAGCGTCATATCTCAGACGGACAAAGAGGAAAAGCTTAAGGACATTATCGAATCGGGTAAAAAGAAAGGCGTATTGACATACAAGGAAATCAATGATGCGCTGGACGGTGCCGAAATTGACGCCGAAAACCTCGATAAGCTCTTGGGCGCGCTCGAACAGATGAAGATCGACGTTATTGACGCTGAGATTGAGAAGGATATTTCGGACGACGAAGAGGATGTGGATTCAGATATCGATCTCTCGGTGCCCGAAGGCATCAGTATTGACGACCCTGTCAGGATGTACTTAAAAGAAATCGGCAAAGTGAGCCTTTTGTCTGCGGATGAAGAGGTTGATCTTGCCAAACGCATGGCTATCGGAGAAGACGAAGCCAAACGCAAGCTTGCCGAAGCGAATCTGCGCCTTGTGGTCAGCATCGCCAAGCGGTATGTGGGGCGCGGCATGCTGTTCCTCGATCTGATTCAGGAGGGGAACCTCGGGCTGATTAAAGCTGTAGAAAAATTTGATTATACCAAGGGATATAAGTTTTCGACTTATGCCACCTGGTGGATACGACAGGCGATTACGCGCGCGATCGCGGATCAGGCGCGTACCATTCGTATTCCTGTTCATATGGTGGAAACCATCAACAAGCTGATCCGTGTATCGCGTCAGCTACTTCAGCAATACGGACGCGATCCGCTGCCCGAAGAAGTGGCACGCGAAATGGATATCAGCGAAGACAAGGTCAGAGAGATTATCAAGATTGCTCAGGAGCCTGTGTCTCTGGAAACACCGATCGGTGAGGAGGAGGACAGCCACCTTGGCGACTTCATTCCCGATGACGACGCGCCCGCCCCAGCGGAGGCCGCTGCGTTTACGCTGCTCAAAGAGCAGCTTATGGATGTGCTAGATACGCTGACACCGCGTGAGGAAAAGGTGCTGCGTTTGCGCTTTGGTCTGGACGACGGACGTGCGCGCACGCTTGAAGAGGTCGGCAAAGAATTCATGGTCACAAGAGAGCGCATCCGCCAGATTGAGGCCAAGGCGCTAAGAAAGCTGCGTCATCCAAGCCGCAGCAAAAAATTGAGAGACTTTCTGGATTAACGTTGATCCGTATAACATGTCAAATTGTGAGGCAGCCATGGGCTGCCTCTCTTGTGCATAAAGGGGGAAACAATGCTGTCATTCAGGCTTAAAGCCATCATGTCAATGGTGCCAGAATCGGAAACCGTGGCGGATATCGGCTGCGACCACGGAAAAGTGGCCGTATGGCTGCTGAAAAACGGCAGAGCCAAGTACGCGGTGTGCGGAGATTTAAGCGGGCGTTCGTTGGAAAAAGCGAGAAAGCTTGTGACGTCTAAAGGGCTCAAGGATGCCGTGTCGCTGCGCGAAGGAAGCGGCTTCGATGTCGTGGATAAAGGCGAAGCACAAACAGCGGTGGTTGCGGGTATGGGCGGAGAACTCATTACATCCATACTCGAACAGGGAAGAGACAAGCTGCCCGATACACTCGTGCTCTCGTGCAACAAGGGCTCCGGCGTTTTAAGAAAGTGGCTCAGTGAAAACGGGTTCGTGATTGAGGATGAAGACCTTGTGCTTGAGAACAGACATTATTATCCGGTGATCCGCGCTAAGCGCGGTGAAAGCAAGGCGCTAAGTGACTTGGAGCTGGAATTTGGCCCTTTGCTTCTTGAAAGGAAGCCAAAGCTTCTCAAATATTATGTAAACCACCGTATCGACCTGACGAAGTCAATTCGTGCAAAGCTGCAAAAAACAAAGGCAGCGAGAAAAGTAGAACTTCTGGATGAAATCGACGAGAGGCTCAAAACGTACGCCGAGGTATTAAAATGCCTGTAACCATGGACGATTTTGTCCACATCGTGGAAGATATCGCGCCGCGTGAGCTTGCTTACGACTGGGACAATTCAGGGCTGCTGCTGCGCTGCGGTGATACGGTTAGCAACGTCCTCATCGCGCTGGATGCCTCGCTTTCCGTAGCCGAGGAGGCACAGCGCAGCGGATGTGATATGATACTCGTGCACCATCCGCTTATCTTTTCACCTGTGAAATCCTTGAGCTGCCATAAACCGCAGGATGCGGTGCTTATGAAGCTGATTCGCTCCGGGATATCGCTTTACGCTGCGCATACCACGTTTGACCGTGCAGACGGGGGTATCAACGACGTGCTCGCCGGTAGCCTTGGCTTAAAAGATGCCGTGGTGATACCGGGTGCGGGCGAATCGCTGATGCGCGTCGGTGAATTGCCGCAAACGCTTGAGAAAGACGCTTTTTTAGCCCGTGTGAAGTCTGCGCTTGGTGTGAAGTTTTTGCGTGTGTCTCAAACAGTAGAACTTAATATTTCACGCGTGGCGGTGATGGGCGGCAGCGGCGGCGATTTTGTTGCGGCAGCGAAAGAGCAAGGCGCTCAGGCACTGGTAACGGGGGAAGCAAAGCACCATCATTTCATTGAAGCGGCGTCTCATGGAATATTGCTTATCGAGGCAGGGCATTATGATACGGAATGTGCGTTCGCAAATACGATATATATGAGTTTACAATCGCACCTAAATGAGGTACAATTGGATTTAGGTCTTAAAAAGGCTGAGAATGATAAGGCACCATACGTATTCGAATGATGAATGCGTTGAGTAGGGAGGATCGTATATTTGGATAAGCTGGCATTACTATATGAGTACCAGCAGGCAGATGCCGAGCTCGAGGCTTATGAGAAACAATTAAAGAGTACGCCGACAAGAAAACAGCTGATTAAACTGCAGAACTATCTGAAAAAGCAGCAGGCTGTGCTTCGTGATATGGAAAACAAGGCACTGGTCGAGCAGAACGCGCTTTCTGAGATAGATTCGCAGTATGAACGCATGATTGAGCTTTTGAACAAAAAGCATAAAAACATCGGCGAGTACGAGAAGATGGATCCGGAAGAGCTCGATTATAACGTTGTTCGCGACCTCGTCCATGAATATGAGGTCACATATGACAATATCGTCAAACAAAAGAGCAAGGCACTCGCCGTGCAGAAAAAAGCCGAAGACACACAGTCGCGGCTTAAAGATATTCTTGTTCATGTCAGCAAAGCGCAGAATGATTTTGCCGCGCTGAAAAGGCAGCATGAGGAAGAGCTGCGTGCGGGTGCGGATACGCTGGATAAGCTGAGAAAGGCCGCCGAGCTGGCCGCATCCAAGGTGGAACCTGCGTTGCTTGAACGGTACAACCGCATCAAACAAAACAAGCCAATGCCGGTTACGTTCTTGAAGGACGGCCGCTGCACAGGCTGCAACATGGAGCTCCCATCGAGGGATCTCGCAAAATTGAAGAAAGAAGGCGCAATTGTCGAATGTGAGAATTGCGGTCGCATACTTTATCTGATATAATAGTATTTGAGCAAGCCGAACGGTTGCCCGTCATTTAACATGATGGGAGGAAAGTCCGAGCTCCGCAGGGCAGGACGCCGGGTAACTCCCGGTGGAGGCGACTCTAAGGAAAGTGCAACAGAGATATACCGCCAGATTTTATCTGGCAAGGGTGGAAAGGTGAGGTAAGAGCTCACCAGAGCCTTGGTGACTTGGCTGCTATGTAAACCCCGTCCGGTGCAAGATTGATAGTGGGCATTTAAGCGGTTGCCCGCCGCGCCCCATGTAATCGCTGGAGCCTGCTGGCAACTGCAGGCGTAGATAGATGACCGTTCTCGACAGAACTCGGCTTACAGGCTTGTCTCAACATCTTGATATTTTTTAAAAGAAGTTCCTTAAAGGGCTTCTTTTTTTTATTAACCGTTGCTGTAAAGTGAACTTTTTTTAAATCGCTTAAGTGAATTTATCGCATGCCGCAGGACAATAATAGATTTAAGAATCATATGCAACGGAGGATCTATGCTGGGTAAATACGGCAATCATATACTTGACGACTTTACGCTCTCACGGCAGGAACTTCTCAAAGTTGCCGCTGACTTATCGCTTAAAGACAAAGTCTATACGAGAAAGATCGATGAAAAGCATCTGAATTTATCCGAGGAACGCCGCCAGATAGAAAGTGCTTATTTAGCTGCGCGCCAGCGTAAATATAAAGGCCTGGAGCTGCCGCCGCTCTCGGAATGGTTCTACGACAACCGTTTTTTGTTTATGGAGCAAATTAAACAGCTGGAAACGGATAAACGCAGCTTCCGTCTGCCTCATTATCGTTCGGGACGTTTTGCGCATACGCCGCGCAGCCTTGCGCTTGCGACACTGCTTTTGGGCCACAGCGCGCTCAACGTATCGATAAGCAGCATACAGGATTTTTTGGAGGTCTACCAAAAGGAAGCCGAACTGGATTCGGGAGAGCTCTGGGCGTTTGTCGACATGCTAAAAATTGCGGTGCTGCGCGCCGTGGCGGTGCTCGCCCGCGAGAGCGTCAAAACGATTGCGATGTGGAACCGTGCAGATAAATTCTGCGCGCTCGTTGAAAAGGATATGATGGCGGAGCAAGCGAGCCTCAATCAATACAAAAGCGTGCTCGCCAATCAGGATTTTCTAGAACACTCGATGGTGATGCTGCGTGATAGTCCGCATGCCGCAGGTGTGATGACGCGCATCAATGGCAGGCTTTCGCTCCGCGGCCAAAAGGCCGAGCACCTGATTAAAAAGGCTCATGCCGCGCAGGCACATAATATTCACTACATCTCCAATGCCATTGCCTCGCTTCGCCTGTTTGCCAAGGTCAATTTCGAGCCGATATTTGAAAGTGTATCGGCTGTACATAAATACTTAAGTGAAGACCCTGATTATTTGGGGATGGATGCACATTCGCGTGATTATTACCGCAAAGGTATTAGCGCCATTGCTTCCGCGCTGCACGCGCCGGAACCGGCTGTGGCCAAGGCGACGGCTGAGCTCGCCGCCCAGACAGGCGCGCATGTGGGCGAGTTTATTGTCGGCTCAAGAAAGCGCGAGCTATACGCAAGATTCGGCAGGCTGCCGATCAAGGTGCGCTTCATTGAGTTTTGCAGAAGGCACATGCTGCTGCTTTACGCGGGCGGTGCGGCTGTTTCGGCACTGGTGAGCGCAGGGCTGCTCACGCTGCCGTTGTTTTTAGAATATCCGCCCGTTTACGGCATTATCGGGTTTATTATCAGCTTGATACCCATATATACCGTCGCAATAGCGGTCAGCAACCGTCTGTTTACGCTGGTTAACAAGCCCGCACTGATACCAAAAATGGCGCTTACAGGTGGCATTCCCGATGAATGCGCCACGATGGTGGTGATACCCGCGCTCGTCACGAGCGAGGAAGACGGACATGCGTTGCTCGATAAAATGGAAGTTTATTGGGCAGCTAATCAGCAAAACAACCTGTATTTCACGCTGCTCAGTGATTTCAAAGAAGACAAGAATGAAATTGCCGCGCACGATGAGAAGATTATAGAGAGTATGCAGCGCATTGTCAGCCGCCTTAACGAACAGTACGGCAAGACGCTTTTTTTCTATGCGCAGCGCAAACGCACACTTATAAAGGAAAGCGGACGGTATGGCGGCTATGAGCGCAAGCGCGGCGCATTGCTGGATTTTTGCACGATGCTGGATGGAGACGCATCCGCGTTTACTCATGTGACCAAAGGCCTGCCCGCAGGCATAAAATATATCATCACGCTAGATTCGGATACCGAGCTGGGACGCGATGCCGCTGTCAAAATGGTCGGCGCGATGGAGCATCCGCTGAATAGGCCTGTGATCGATGAAGAAACGAACACCGTTAAATCAGGCTTCGGCATTATGCAGCCGCGAATCGGCGTGGATGTGGTAAGCGCCGCGAAAACACGCTTTTCGCTTGTCTTTTCGGGCAAAGGCGGGCTGGATACATATGCGAGCGCCGCATCAGACGTTTATCAGGACGGCTTTGGCACAGGCATATTTACTGGCAAGGGCATATTTGACAAAGACATCTATGTGCGCGTGCTCAAAGATACATTCCCTGACAACAGCATACTCAGCCATGATCTGCTGGAGGGCAGTTATCTTCGTTGTGCGCTGCTGACAGATGTGGTTCTGATGGACGGATGCCCCGCGCGCTACACCGCGTGGGCGAACCGCCAGCATCGATGGGTGCGGGGGGACTGGCAGCTGCTGCCGTGGCTGCGGCGGATGGTGCCGACCAAGACAGGCAAAACCAAAAATCCGCTGTCAAAGCTCGCAAGATATCAGATATTCGACAACATGCGGCGCAGTTTATCAGTGCCGCTTAGCTTTGTTGTCATATTGCTGTCTCAAACCGCTTTTTACAACTCCGCGATATTCTGGTTCATATCGGGTATTTTGCCGCTGTTTATTGACAGCATACTCGATTTTATAACGCGTATACTGACGCTTATGAAAAACGCGGGTAAAGGTTCCACGTTTAAAGATGTCTGGTACGAAACAAAAACCATGTTCGAGCAAGCGTTCTATAAATTTGTGTTTCTGCCGTATGAAACTTACCTCATGATGGACGCGGCGGTTCGCAGCCTTATCCGATTGGTCACAAGGCGCCATCTGTTGGAGTGGGTCACGGCTGCCGAGGGCGACAGAAAAGCCAAAATGGGTGTCACATATTACTGGAAGAACATGGCTGCCGCGCCGCTGCTGGCCGGGGCTTTATATGGGCTGTCCATCATTATCACCCATTGTTTTTCGCTTATTGCGTTTTTGATTTTTGGTATTTGGTTCTTCGCGCCCTCCGTTGCGCTCGCTATCAGTCGGCCCCGCCATACAAAGATTTATGCGCTGGATGTAAAGCAAAAAGCATATCTTGAGGATGTGGCTCTCAAAACGTGGCGCTTTTTCGAGCGCTTCTCTGAGGAAGACGAATATTACTGGCCGCCCGACAACTATCAGCAGAGCCCCTCAAAAGGTTTGGCGAAAAGGACATCGCCGACCAACGTGGCTTACGGAATGGGAGCCGCCATCTGCGCCTATTACTTTGGATTCATCACGCTCATTGAGACGGTAAGAAGGCTGGAGAAAATTGTGGCGGGTATAGAAAAAGCAGAAAAGTGGCAGGGGCATTTGTTCAACTGGTACGATATCCAAAAGCTTGAGCCGCTTGAACCCCGGTATGTGTCGTCGGTGGATAACGGCAATTTAATCTGTTATTTGGTTGTGACAGATGAAGCTCTCAAAGACATGCTCAATTCCTCTTTCGCGTCTCATATGCATCAGGGTTTGCTGACAGTCTCGCGTGAATCCGGACGCGAGCTTGCCTTCAATATTGATAATGACATATTCAACGCGGTGAATGCGCTTGAGTTGATCGGAGGAGGGCAAGGGGCGATATTTGCGCTAAAGCAGCAGTATGAGTCGATGCTTTCGCGTTATGTGTCTTGGGCGGGTGTGCTTAACGCTTTTCCCTCAAAAATGGTGCATGAATATATTGAGCTGACACGTTCGATGCGCGAAAAACTGCGGCGTGTGTCCGTCATTGGTTACGCAGAGGTTTTTCACAGTGTGCTGGAACCCCTGTCAGATATCCTCGAAAAGGCCAAGCTGCACGAACACAAAGATGTGCTCGAGTGGGTGACACGCATGGAGACAGCGCTTGGCGAAAGCTATGTGGCGTGCAGAAGACTGACGCAGCGCGTGAGCCGGTTGCGCCGCAGAATTGCCGCGCTTATTGATACAACTGATTTCTCACACCTTTACGATGCGGAAAAAGGACTTTTCTCCATTGGTTTTGATATTCGAAACAACATACTCAGTGATTCGCATTACGATCTGCTGGCTTCCGAAGCGCGGCAGACGAGCTTCATCGCGATCGCTAAAGGCGACGTGCCCGAAAAGCACTGGTTCCGGCTTTCCCGCCCGCTGACCATTGCGGGAGAAGGCCGCGTGCTGCTCTCGTGGAGCGGCACAATGTTCGAGTATCTGATGCCGCTTATCATCATGAAAAGCTACGATAACACATTGCTCGGAGAGACGTATAGATCCGTGGTGGATATGCAGCAGGATTACGGCGAACAGCGTCACGCGCCGTGGGGCGTGTCCGAATCGGGATATTACGCATTCGATATGCAGATGAACTATCAATACAAAGCGTTCGGCGTTCCGGGTCTTGGGCTAAAATCCGGCCTTGTGCGCGAGTCTGTGATTACACCTTACGCCACGGTACTAGCGCTGGGTGTGAATCCTCGTGCTGCACTCGCCAATCTGGCGCGGCTGGAAAAGCTGGGCGCGTACGGTCGCTATGGCTTCTTTGAAGCGGTCGACTACACGACATCGCGTATGCACAAGGGTAAGAAAAAACACATTATCAAGAGCTACATGGCACATCATCAGGGCATGATTCTCTCGTCGATACTCAACAGCCTGCAAGATGGGCGCATGCAGACGCTTTTCCACAGCGCCACCTGTGTGAAAGCCACAGAGATGCTGCTCAAAGAAAAGGTGCCGCCGCGCAGCGTGACGCTAAGCCTTGGCGAGAAACCGGACGAGACGCAGGTGTACGCGGAGGAAATCCATGCAGCGCGCACTTATAAATCGCTCTCGCAGTATCCCGAAGCGCATTTTATATCTAACGGCAGCTACACCGTGATGCTCACGCAGTATGGTACAGGTTATTCGATGTGTCAGGGCCGTATGATAAGCCGGTGGGAAAGCGACGTACTGCGCCGCGCGCCGGGCATTCATATGTATATCAAAAATATGGATACCGGAGCGGTGTGGTCGGCGGCATTTCTGCCAACCTGCCTGCAGGCGGATCAGGACCTTGTGCAGTTTGAACCTCACAAAGCCTCGTTTTACCGTCAGGTTGACGGCATTGAATCGACGATGGAGGTCTGCGTGTCGCCCGAATGCGATATGGAGATCAGAAATCTTGAAATTAGAAACAACACGGACAAGGCGCTGAACCTTTCGGTGCTTTGCGTCTATTCGCCAGCGTTGTCGCCCGACAAGGATTTTGAGGCGCATCCTGCGTTTGCAGAGCTGTTCATTGATACCATCGAAGACACGGGCAATCGCACGGTTTATGCGCGTCGTCGCGGCAAGCCAATTTGCAGCGCGATGAAAGCGTGCTTCGACGGGGATATCGAATTTTTAACCGACAGAACGTACATATTCGGACGCCGTAATGTTTTTGGCATTCCCTCGTGCATGGCCGAACAGCCCTCCGAGCACGACATATCGCGTGCTGTGGCAATCCGCGGGCACAAGAGCATACCCGTGGGTGAATCGGCTTCGTTCGCTTTTGCCATTGCCATGGCAGACAGCAAACGCCTCGTGACAGAGTGTCTCGCGGATATCACGGGTGATGAGGATATCAAACGTGTATTCCATCTGGCGTGGACGCACGCGCAGGTGGAGATGAGGTTCTTAAAGCTCAAAAATATGCAGGCCAATCTGTTTCAGCAGATTGCTTCACGCACGGTCATACAAGTGCCGTCCATTTGCCCGATGGACGAAAAGGCTGGGGGAATGGCGTCTCTTTGGAAGTATGGCATATCTGGCGATCTTCCGATTATCTGCCTGATTGCCAGCAGCTTCGATTATATCGATACCATCAAAACGGTGGTCAAAGCAGTGGAGTATATGAGCCTCAAGCGCATCCCTGGAGAACTCGTGATTCTCTACAGTCATACCGGCGCTTATATCGATTTGCTGCGGGATAAGATCAAAGAGTTTGAACAAGCTGCCTCGGGGCGGAACCAAAACCGCGTCTATGCGCTCAACTCTGAGGAAATGGAAATTGCAGATAAGTCGGCCATTGTCACAGCGGCTTGTCTTGTGCTTTACGACAATGCGCCGCTTTCCGAACAGCTAAAGCTGCCCGCTTTGACGCGTCCGTATTGGGTGTTTGAAAAAGTGGCGGAGGAACGGTTTCGCAGCCGTCCGTTTAAGCTGCTTAAAGCGTTTGACAACACTCAGGGCGGCTTTATCCGCAACGGCACGGAATACTGCATCGACGTGCAGGGTAAACCGCCGTTACCTTGGAGCAATCTGCTGGCTGGGCGAACGCTGGGCAGTCTGATCAGCGCGGGCGGCGGCGGTTATACATGGGCAGGAAACGCGCGTATGTTACGGCTCACTCCGTTTCGCAATGATGCGCTCACGGACGTGCCCGGAGAAGGCGTTCTCATCAGAAACGACCGCACGGGCAAGGCGTTCAGCGTTTCGCCGGATATGTATGCCGAGGGCAGATACCGCGTGATCCATGGCTTCGGGTACACGATATTCGAGCGCTACGGCGGCATAGAGACGCGCATGACGTATTTTGTGGACGAAGACTTGCCCGTAAAGGCAGGCCTTTTGAGCCTTGCTAACACCACAAATCGGGAAGAAACGCTTTCCGTTTACTGTTATGCCGAACCTGTTCTTGCCGCGCAGGAATTCGGCGGTATCCGTGCACGCTTCAAAGGCGACCGCCTTGAAGCGTCTTCACCGTTTTCTTCGGCAGACAGAGCCATGTTTCTCGCGATGCCCGGCCAAATCGTCAATTACACGGCCTCTGCGAGGGAGTTTTTCGGTGTGCCGGGGCATAATGTGTGGCCTGAGACGCTCAAAGCGCAGGCGTTGTCCGACAGCGACGGCTGCGGCGCTTCGCTGCTCGCATTGCAAGCGCATGTGACACTCAAACCGGGCGAAAGCCAGATGTTGCCGATACTTATGGGCTACGGCGAAGAACCTGCCATTGCGCATGTGCTGGAGACATACGGCGCGGTGGAAAAGGTGCAGAGCAGGCTCGAAGCCACAAAAACGCATTGGGTTAACCTCGTGGGAGGCTTAAAGATTAAAACGCCCAATAAATCTTTTGATATGATAACGAATGGCTGGCTGCTATATCAAACATACACCTCACGGCTATGGGGTCGCACGGGCTACTACCAGTCGGGCGGCGCTTTTGGGTTCCGCGATCAGCTTCAGGACGTGCTGGCCATCATGTATACCGATTCGACTGCGGCACGGTCGCATATCATTAAATGTGCGCAGCGGCAGTTCTTTGAGGGCGATGTGCTGCATTGGTGGCACGAACCCACGAGCGGTGTGCGCACTCACATCACCGACGATAAGCTTTTCCTTCCTTTCGTCGCCTGTAAATACGAGCGCATCACAGGAGATATGAGCCTTTTTGATGAAAACGCGCCTTATCTGGAGAGCAAGCCGATCCCTGAAGGCCGTCACGACCTTTATGAAGCGTTTCCACTCAGCGATACAAGCGAAAGCATCTTTATGCACTGCGTGCGCGCCATTGATTCAGCGCTCAATTTCGGAGAACACGGCTTGCCGCTCATGGGTGCGGGCGACTGGAACGACGGTATGGATAAGGTGGGGATCGACGGCAGGGGAGAGAGCGTCTGGCTTGCGTTTTTCCTTGTGGATGTGATGAGGCAATTTGCTGAGGTGTGCCGCATGCGCGGCGAGATTGTGCTTGCGGAGCGTTATGAGCAAACAAGGCAAGAGCTCATGATGAATATCGAGCGCAATGCGTGGGATGGCGAGTGGTATATGCGTGCGTTCTTCGACGATGGCACGCCGCTTGGAAGCAACGCCTCGCCCGAATGCCGCATAGATATCATATCGCAGGCGTGGGCAGTGCTCGCTGGTGGGGTGCGCGCACGCCGTGCATTTGCCGCTGCGGAGGAGCATCTTGTGATGCGTGAGGAGGGTATTATCCGTTTGCTCGCTCCGGCGTTTGACAAATGGGACAAAGACCCCGGCTATATCAAATCGTACTTGCCGGGTGTGAGGGAAAACGGCGGCCAGTATACGCACGCGGCGGTCTGGTTTGTGATCGCGGCGGCCAAGCTGCGGCAAAAGGACGATACATTAGCGCTTTTTCAAATGCTCAACCCGATCAATCACACGCGCACGCCTGCGGGGGTGGCCAAATATAAGGGTGAGCCGTACGTGATGGCGGCGGACGTTTATTATACTGATGGATACAAAGGACGCGCTGGTTGGACATGGTACACAGGAAGCGCGGGCTGGATGTATCAGGCAGCCATCGTCTATCTGCTTGGCATGCGCATTGATCGCGGCACGCTTTCCATCTATCCGTGCGTCCCCGACGATTTTGGCAGCTACACGATTGAATACAAAAAGGACGGTGCACAATATATCATCACTGTGGATGTGACGCCCGGGTATCAGGGCAGCGCGTGGCTGCGCATAGACGGCGAGCCGGAAACCAAAAACCTGCCGCTCGATAAGAAAGATGGTGTTCATCGAATTGACGCTTGTTGGAAGACTTGATCTGATGGTATACTTCACGTATGAATAATGATTTTTTACCGATGTCTATCGAGGAATCAAACGGCAAGCCGTTTGACTATATAGTGGTGACTCCGGACGCGTATGTGGATCACCCGTCGTTCGCGGCAGCCATTATCGGCCGCTATGTGCAATGCCTTGGCTTTCACGTGGGCATCATCGCCCAGCCTGACTGGCGCAGCGATGTTGATTTTAACAAACTCGGCACACCGCGTTACGCCTTTCTATTGAGCGGCGGCAACATGGACGGCATCGTCAATATGTATACCGCAGCCAAGCGTCTGCGCGGTGAGGACGCATATTCGCCGGGCGGCAAAACGGGGCTGCGCCCGCCGCGTCCCACGATCGCTTATACGGCGAGACTGAAGCAATCCCATAAAGATACGCCGGTGATTATCGGCGGTGTAGAGGCGACGCAAAGGCGATTCGCGCATTATGATTATTACGAGGATAAGGTGCGCCGCTCGTATCTTGTAGATTCCAAAGCGGACATGCTCGTTTACGGCATGGGAGAGCGTCCGCTTGCAGAAATATGCACACGGCTTAAAAACGGCGAAGCGATATCGGATTTGGTTGGTATCCGCGGTACATGCATACTGCGTCATTCACTGGAAGGTATTTGTGACCATGTCGATTTGCCGTCGTTTGAACGCGTCACGGCGGACAAAAAGACGTATGCCTTGGCGTTTAAGCTGATGTACAAAAACGGCGTTCCCGATGGCAAGACGCTTGTTCAGCCGCACGGTGATCGGCTGCTCATACAGTTTCCGCTTTCGCTGCCGTTATCCACACCAGAGATGGACGAGATATACAGTTTGCCGTTCCAGAAGCGGGCTCATCCGTCATATTCGGAGCCGATCCCGGCGCTCTCAGAGGTGCAGTTTGGCATCACTGCGCTGCGCGGATGCCCCGGCATGTGTGCCTTTTGTTCTATTTCCGCTCATCAGGGAAAGAGCATCCAAAAACGTTCGAAGAAATCTATCGTGGAGGAAACACGCCGCATCACACAAATGAGCGAATTTAAGGGCAACATTTCGGATGTCGGCGGGCCCACAGCGAACTTCTACGATGCCATCTGCACCGCGAAGAATTCCAAAAGCTGTACGCGCACATGCCTGTCGCCAAAAATTTGTCCGAGCCTTAAGATCAGTCACAAGGGCATTTCCGAGGTGCTTGAGGGCGTAGAACGCGTGCCCGGCGTGAAACGCGTGTTTATCCGCTCAGGGCTGCGCTTTGATTACATCATGGCAGACAAGGATGGTCGTTTTTTTGAACGGCTTGTGAAGAAGCATGTGAGCGGTCAGCTAAAGGTCGCGCCCGAGCATGTGTGCCAAGATGTGCTCGCGCTCATGAACAAGCCTCATTATGGTGTGTACGAGCGCTTTGCAAAGCGCTTCGAGGGAGCAACCAAGCGCGCGGGCAAGCCGCAGTTTTTGCTGCCTTATTATATTTCTTCGCATCCGGGCAGCACGCTTTCTGACGCCATAGAGCTTGCCACGACGATTAAAAAGCAGGGGTTTGTACCGGATCAGGTGCAGGACTTTTACCCCACACCCGGCACGCTATCCACATGCATGTATTATACGGGGCTTGATCCGCTCACGGGCAAAAATGTCTATGTGGCCGATACGCAACAGGAAAAGGCGATGCAGCGTGCGTTGCTTGCGTTTGACAAAAAGCGCAACTGGCCGCAGATACGGCAGGCGCTCATCGATGCGGGGAGGGAAGATCTGATCGGGTACGGTAAAGACTGCCTCGTTCCGCCAGAGACAGGCAGGCCAAACCTACGCGGCTCTAAAGGCAGTGAGCGTACCCATAAAGGCAGTGGACATGCCGCAAAAGACAGCAATAACGCCGCAAAAAGTAGTGACCATGCCGCAAAAAACAGCGGCTATGCCGCAAAAAGCAACGGTCATGCTGCAAAAAGCAACGGTCATGCTGCAAAAAGCAGCGGTCATGCTGCAAAAAACACTGGACATGCTGCGAAAAGCAGCGGTCATGCCGCAAAAGGCAGGCAAAGAAGTTAGCATCTTATATATAGTCGTCACTGAATATTTATAAATTACCATTCGCTCTTATAAAAAGAGCTTTTTCGTATAGGATTTTATTATTTTTCATATTGTGGTATAATCAATGTCGGTATTATTTATTTGCATATAGATATAAAAAGGAGACATGTATATGAAACGTATACTGATCGTTGATGATGAACCGAGCCTAATCAAGGGCTTAAGGTTTAATCTCGAGCAGCAGGACGGCTACACGGTAAATGAGGCGCTTGACGGTGAGCAGGCGCTGGAAATGTTTCAGGCGGGTCAATATGATTTGGTGCTGCTCGATCTTATGCTTCCCAAAATCGACGGCATGGAGGTTTGCCAGCGCATTCGCAGCATGTCCAACGTACCCATCATCATGCTGACGGCCAAGGATGACGACATGGATAAGATTATGGGGCTTGAGTTTGGCGCAGACGATTACATGACGAAGCCATTCAATATGTTGGAGTTAAAGGCACGCATCAAGACCATCTTCCGGCGCGTGGAAGGGACCGAAAAAACGCGCGAGCCGCAGGTTATCCGTGCGCGGAACATGACGGTGAATCTGGAAAACAGGAGCGTGGAGATTGACAGTCAGGATGTCGCGCTCACGGCGAAGGAGTTTGACCTTTTGCAGCTTTTCATCACCAACAAGGGCAAGGTGTACGACAGAGAAAAACTGCTTGAGCTCATATGGAAATACGAGTATCTTGGTGATCTTCGGACTGTGGATGTGCATATCCGCCGACTACGCGAAAAAATCGAACATAACCCGGCTAAGCCTGAGTTTATACTGACCAAGTGGGGAGTGGGGTACTATTTCTCGGATAAATAACCTGCTGTATTCCATACGGTGGCGTTTTGTTTTTATCTATCTCATCGTGACTGCCGTCGCTTTTGCGGCGGTCACTTTTGTCATATCCTATCTTGCTCAGGACTATCTGGTCGGCATACGCATACGTGATCAGCTAAAAAACACAAACAACATCGCGGTGAGCATGGCGCCTTATTTGAGCAGCGCGAACGCGAAGAAGATGTATGAGCTGGCGGAGCAAAGCTCCAAGGAATTTGGCGGACGTTTTTTGGTGCTCAACAAATCAGGCATTGTGCAGATAGACAGCTTTTCGGTGTTTAACGGACAAAAGCTGTATCACAAAGAGATTTCCGATGTGTTATTAGGCCCTCTTGATACATCGTATGGTTTTCATGAAATAGACGACGGCCCAGGGGAGCCGTTTTATGCGGTTTATTATACATCAGCCATCGTGTCGGAATCCGAGACAATCGGAGCGGTGCTGTATTCCGCGGATATCCAGGACGTGGTCGATTTGACACAGGAGTTTATCAACATTGTCTTTTTGATCGTGGCAGGGGCCAGCCTTCTCGTGCTGATCATCAGCGTGATTTTCTCAGGCTATATCACGCGGCCCATCAACGAGCTCAAATCCGTCGCGCTATCAATATCACGCGGTAATCTGCATCAGCGCATCAAGGTGTCGGGGCGTAATGAAATGGCGGCGCTTGCCGATACGTTCAATACCATGAGCGAGAAGCTTGAGAACATGGACAGAAAGCGCAGCGAGTTTGTAAGCAACGCATCGCATGAGCTGAAGACACCCTTAAGCTCCATGAAGATACTCATCGAATCGCTGCTTTATCAGGACGGCGTGGACGAAAAGATATACAAGGAGTTCTTGGGCGATATTAACAACGAGATTGATCGCTTGGCCGACGTGATTTCCGGCCTTCTGACCCTCGCCAAAACAGACAGTGAGACAGAGGCACTGAAAATCGAAAAGATACTGCTTAGTGAACTTGTTAACAAAACGGTTAATTCATTAAAGCCCATTGCCCACGAAAAAGACATCAAGCTGAATTATACTGTCAACAACGATCTTGAAGTGAATTGCGACGCGGTTAAGGTGATGCAGGCTGTGATGAACCTCATCGACAACGCGATTAAATATACGGATCAGGGCGGCCATGTGTGGATCACGCTTCAAAAATCGGGCGCATACGCTGCGATCGGCATCAAGGATGACGGAAGCGGCATTCCCGAAAGTGACGTGCCGCATCTTTTCGACCGTTTCTACCGCGTCGATAAGGCACGCGCAAGAGGTACGGGCGGAAGCGGCCTTGGACTGCATATTGCGCGCACAATTGCACTGCTTCACGGTGGCAGCATAGAGGTGCAAAGCGAGGAAGGCGTGGGCAGCGTGTTCACGCTGTATTTGCCGATCAAGGGATAGGAGTAAGACATGTCAAAGATGAAGATTATCGCGGTGCTTCTGGTATTGATTATGGCCGTTTCCGGATGTGCGGCTATGCAAAATAACGCGCCCGAAAAAAATACGCCGGACATCAATCCGAAAGCGGAATCAGCCAATAAGGATACGTCCATGGTAACGCTTTATTATTCCTACAAGGGACAGCAGCTTCTTGCGGGGGAGACGCGTTCGATAGACGTGCCGGTCAGCGAAAAGCTGGAGAATGCCGTTATCAGAGCGCTTGTCGACGGACCTTCTGCCGACCGCAATCAGCTTGTTGGGCTGTTCTGGGACGGTGTTGAGCTTGTGAATGTGAAAAACAATAATGATATATTGTTTGTGACGCTCAGTGAAGAATTTGTTTCAACAGACCCGGCAACCCCGGTGCTGGGCGAAGGAACGGTTGCAGACCGCAAAAAGCTTGCGATCTATTCCATTGTCAACACGATCACTGAGATGGGGACGTACTCAAGCGTGCAGTTTTATGTGGAAAGCAGCGGCGGCACTATGGGTATCTTGAAAAGCGAAGCAGGGTTTGGAGACAGCGAGGAGAGACTCGCTCCGCAGAGCTGGGACAATCAATACATTCTCACGCCCGAGAAAACAGTGGAAGAAGCGCTGGACTCTTACAATAAAAAAGATTGGATGGAGCTTTACGACTACACAGCTTATATGAATCCGGATGGCACCGTAAAGCCGGACAGTGACGACTTTACCGCGGCACTTGGTGAAACGGGCAATTCGCTGGATTCATACAAACCGGTAGGTGTTAACGTGGCCAGTGACGGACAATCTGCAGTGGTCATACTTGACTATACAATAAAGACGCCCAACGGAGATATCGCGAGACCCAAGGTTCCAATCAAACTTGTCAGGGAAGAGGAGATATGGAAGATTTCATATTCTTCCGTGGTCAATGTGCTGATCAATGTGGGGTAAGAAAATGAAACGACTGATCCTCGCCGTATTGGCTGTCTGCATTCTGCTAAGCGGATGCGGCGTCATACATGACACAAAGGGCGCAGGCAAAGACGTGCCGACAAGTGAGCTTGACTTAAGCAGTCATGATGTGGGGGGCAGCACCAAAAAGGCGGCGGTCTATTTTCTAAACGGCACAAACGGAACGCTGACCGCTGATCCTCGCTTTATCATGGTCGAGCAGGATACAAACCCCGCTGAAGCGGCGATCAAGGCGCTGCTTGACGGGCCGATCAACGACAAGCTGATAAGTGTAGCCCCGGAAGGCATGACGCTGGATTTCGTTGAGTACTCCAATGGCGTGGCCAACATCTATCTCAATTATGACGGGGCTCCTATTGAGCAAGACAAAAACTACACCATGGAGCTTGCCATTGCCAACACCGTTTCCGACCTGCTTGGCGCTACCGCTATCAACATATTCTATAACGGCTTGCGTGAGGGCTTTCAGGGCTATCCGTCCGCCCCGCTAAAAAAGCAGACGATAACCGTGGAGGAAGCATATAACAACGCAAAGGCCAAGTATGTGCCTGCTTTGCCCATGGAAACCGATAATAACGTTTCTCCGACCCAAACACCTCAGACGGCCAGCGAAACGCCTGAAGACGTTCCAAAAACAAATACAATTTCCACGGTGTTGTATTTTGTGTCGGCCAGCGGTGATTATATATTGCCGGAAGTCAGGGACATTACATACACCACCACGGGAGCCGGTGATGATAAAAAAGCAATCAGCAGCGCTTATGTGAAGACGATCATCGACGAACTCAAAGTGGACCCTTTGAATACAGTAACGATGGAAAGCCCGATTGAATCGGATGCTTTCCTGATTCGGGAACCGGAATTAATTGAAAACGCTGACGGCACATTCGATATTGCACTTGCCTTTGATATACCGCCGGTGGGGATAGCCTCCGCAATATCTAAGAAACTTGCATATGCCGCAATTGTTTATACGATCACGGGGTTTATTCCGAATGTCAGAGCAGTTTATATCTATATGGACAAAACGCTTGTTTACCAACTGAACGAAAATACCGATGCCACGCGCAGAAGTGACTTTGTCGGATATATCGGCAGCAGTGCGCCTTTGTACTTGCAGTATGCAGATTCCGGCCTTCTGATCGAAGTGTCGCGGAGCATGGAACAAGGAAAGATATGGAGCGCACTTGAACGCGTCCGCGCAATCGTACGAGGACCGCAGGAAGGTGACGTTGGAAGCGTTAATCCGGTCATATACTCAGACATGACCGAGAGCGGCATATTATCAGCCGACGTGTATGGCGATACGGCCTTTGTCGATTTGTCCGCGGACTTTAAAAAAGCGTGTCAAGATCTCTCCGATAAAGACGAGATGCTGCTTGTTTATTCCATCGTCAACACTGTCACGGCGATGGACGGCATCAATAAGGTTCAGTTTCTGGTGGAAGGGGCACAGACGGACACGCTTGCGGGCCATCTGTGCATCTCGGACCCTTTTCTAAGAAATTACGGTATTGTTAAAAACGGCAGTTAACCTCTATATTTCGATCTCTACCTTGTATTCTTCGAGCCACATATTGAGCTGAAGCAGGAAGGCGAAAAGCTGCGGTCCTGTCATGAGCTGCCCGAACCATGGCGTGACAAGGCTCAACGAATCGAGCATTTCTTCCACTGCGGCTCTGTCCACAAGCGCGTGTATAGGCGCTTTGGGGTCAGCAAGTGTGGCTTTGAGCGCTGTTGAAACCATCCTTGTGTATTCGGGATTGTGCGTCTTGGGATACGGGCTTTTCTTACGGTTATATATGCTCTCAGGCAGCAGATCCTTCACAGCGAGGCGCAGTATGCCTTTTTCCATACCTCCTAAATTCTTAATGCTCCATGGGATGTTCCATGCGTATTCGGCAATTCGATGATCGCAGAACGGCACACGTACTTCAAGACCGCAGGCCATGCTCATCCTGTCTTTGCGCTCCAGCAGATTCGCCATGAACCATTTTATATTCAGATAGAACATTTGACGGCGGCGGCGCTCCAGCGGCGTCTCATCTCCGAGCAGCGGCGTTTCTTCTATGGTGTCAAAATACCGGCTTTTTGCGTAGCTTTCAATGTTCAGCCCTGCCAGCCCGCGAGACATCACGTTGCGGCGGAGTTCAAGAGAATTGGCCCACGGGAACATATCGAGATTTAACAGCTCCTCGCGGTAGAACCACGGGTAGCCGCCGAATATCTCATCTGCGCACTCCCCGGACAGAGCCACTGTGGCATGTTTTTTTATTTCCCGGCAGAACAGCAGTAAGCTTGAATCCACATCTGCCATGCCCGGCAGATCTCTGGCGATCATCGCGGCGCGCAAAGAATCCACCAACTGATCCGAATCGAAAAAGCAGGACTGATGCTCGCTGCCGATGTGACGCCGCATGATATCGATATAGTCGCTGTCGGGGCTGGGCTGGAACACACTGCGCGCAAAATACTTATCGTTATCCGTATAATCGATAGAGAAGGTACAGAGAGTGTCGCCCTTTTCCGCTGCTGCTTGCGCCGCGATGGCGGACAGCGTGCTCGAATCGATACCGCCTGAAAGGAATGTGCAGACAGGCACATCCGCGACCAACTGGCGCTTTGCGGAGTCGATAATCAGATCGCGCAGCTTGTCGGTCGTTTCGTGAAGGCTGTCGGTGTGTTCGGCGCTCACGAACTCCCAGTATTTATGCACATAGGTACCCAGAGGTGAATAAGTCATACACTCGCCGGGGCGCAGCTCGTCAATCCCTTTGAACAGCGTTTTGCCTGCCGTGCGTGCGGGGGCCAGAGCGAAAAGCTCAAGCAGGCCGTTTTCGGCCAGAACGGGGGATATATAGGGATGAGCGAGCAGTGATTTGATTTCAGAAGCAAAAAGCAATGCGTGTGACGTACGTGCAATAAACAGCGGCTTCACACCCATTCTGTCCCGCGCGAGGTAGATACGCTGTTTTTTCTCGTCCCAGATAGCGAACGCGAAAATGCCGTTGAAGCGCTCTACGCAAGAAGGGCCCCACTCCACATAAGAAAGCAAAAGAACCTCGGTATCCGAATGCGAGAAAAAGCTGTGCCCTTTGTGGATCAGCTCGCGCCTTAATTCCGGCGTGTTGTAAAGCTCACCATTGTAAACGATTGTGTATGTATTGGTACCGATGCTGCGCGTCATTGGCTGGCTGCCGCCCGCAGGATCCACAACCGTCAGACGCCGGTGCCCCAACGCCGCCTGATGCGTCACAAACGTGCCCGCAGAGTCCGGCCCACGGTGCGCCACGGTGTCCAGCATGGCTGCCAGCGTTCTGCTCTCCCTGAGCATGTCGTTTTCAAAGTCAACAATACCTACAATTCCACACATAAATTCATAGCCCCCGTCAAAAGTCATTCATATGAAAACACCGGCTTATTACATAAAAAGAAACGCTTTAAGTGCCCTCATCATGATCAGTGTTTCTCTTAACAGTATATGAACACCGTCTCCGTGCGTGAATGTCAGCATCAAACAGGTTGTTGCATAGGCTTGCAAAATGCATTAGAATAAATGGCAACGAAAAGGGAAAGAAAGAGGAGACATCAGTGACGAAAAAGAATCATACGAAGACGCTTGTTATTTCGGGTATACTCGCCGCACTCATTTTTGTTTTTACATTTCTGATTCGAGTGCCTGTCAACAGTACCGGAGCTTACATGAACATCGGTGACAGCGTCATCTATTGCGCAGGGATGCTGGTGGGCGCGCCGTGGGCCGCAGCCGCATCGGGCATCGGAAGTATGCTGGCCGACATTTTGCTGGGCGGAGGCATCTATATTCCGGCGACACTGGTTATCAAAGCACTGATGGGTCTTGTGTGCGCGCTGCTGATGAAAAACGCAGGTCTGCCGAAGTTTATATTGGCGTGCGTTCTGGGCGGCGCCATTATGACGGTGGGATATGGTTTGTTTGAGTTGGCCCTGTTTGGCTGGGCATATGCTGTGGGCACGTTGCCGTTTAATTTACTGCAATGGGCAGCGGGCGTGGCGGTCGCGGCGGCGCTTTATTATCCGGTAAAAAGAACAAAAGGACTGTTATCATGAAACTGACATGTATCGGACGGTATGGGCCGTATCCGCGTGCGGGTGCCAGCTGCTCGTGCTACCTTCTTCAATATAACGGAAATAATATCGTGATCGATATGGGCTGCGGTTCCCTGACAAAGCTGCTGGGGCTGCTGCGCGTGGCGGATATCGACGCGCTGGTGCTTTCACACCTGCATGCCGATCACATGGGTGACGTATTGACGCTTCGCTATGCTTTGGATGCGTCAAAGAAAATGGGGCAGAGGCAGATGCCGCTTCCCGTCTATTTGCCGGGGCAGCCGGAAATTGAATCCGGGTTGATATGCAAGCATGGCATGATCGACGCGCATATCATATCGGACGGCTTGAGCGCCAATATTTGCGGGATTGATGTAATGTTCTCATTAATGCCTCATGCTGTACCGAGCTACGCGATGAAATTCTGCGCGGATGGCAAAACCTTTGTTTATTCGGGCGACACGAAGGAAAACGACAAGCTCGCTCCGTTTGCAGCGGGTGCTGATCTGCTGCTCATGGAAGCGGCGTTTCTCTCGCGTGACAAAACACCCGGTGCGCCGCATGTAGACGCCATCGAAGCGGGTCGTATCGCTCTTGACGGACAGGTCAAACGTATGCTCGTCACGCACATTTTCCCTGAATACAACGAGAATGACATTTTGAACGAGGTGAGGGAAAGCTTCCCGTCAGCTGAGCTGATCGAGGAATCAAAAATGTACGAGGTCTAGCCGTGGGGAGCGCGATGCAGCCCAGCCACGTATTTAATATGCGGCCTCTCGTTTTGCTCGCTCTCTGTGTTGCGTCTGGCATTTTGCTGGGGCGTTATATTCATCTCACAACGATATATTTATCAGCCGCCGCGGTGCTTGCCGTTGCGGCTCTTTGTTTGCGCATGATGACGAGAAACGGTTGGGCAAGGATGGGGCTGACACTCGTCTGTGCCGCGTTTGCGTTATTTGGCTCATTCCTTTCATCTTCGGTTACTAACGTTGCATATCTAACTGGCGGCACGCGCACGGTGACAGGGCATGTTTACAGCACACCGACTGTGAACGACTACGGCAGCGTGGTGTGTCTGCTGGACAACGCGCAGCTAGACGGACAGGATTGCGGCAACATCAAGCTCTATATTGACGCGTCTTCGTTTTCGGCGCTCAAATGCGGCGATGAGATTGTAGCCGCTGCCGAGGTGGAGATACCGGATGGCGTGCGCAATCCGGGCGGTTTTGACGAGCGGCTTTATCTTCTTGCCGAGGGTATACATTATAAAGCGTATGCAGATGCCGTGACGGTTACGGGAACACGGGTTTCATTTGTGACATTTTTGGCTGATATCCGCGCTTCTCTGGGTGATATCATCGATACGGTATTTGCCGCCGATACCGCGCCCGTCGCCAAGGGCATGCTGCTTGGAGACAAGCAATCGCTGGATGAAGATACCTATGGCGCGTTTAAGGACACGGGCATGGCACATGTGCTTGCTGTTTCGGGTCTGCATGCCGCCATACTCATCGCGGTTGTCTATGGCTTTTTCCGACTGATTCGCCTTGGCCGAACGCCCACGCTCATCGCGACACTGGCCTTTATCGCCGCTTACGCATTTGTTACAGGGCTGACGCCGTCAATTGTGCGCGCCTCTGTGATGGCAGTCGTGTTGCTTCTCGGCAAGCATTTCGGACGCCAGACGGACACGCTATCGAGTCTTGCGCTCGCCTTTATCGTTTCCTTGATTATCAATCCGCTCGATTTGTTCATGGCAGGCTTTCAGCTATCGTTCGGCGCTGTTTTCGGTTTGCTGACACTTGGCACGCAGCTCAAAAGGCTGCTCGTGAAAGCGCTGCCATCGCGTCTGTCCGATATGATCTCCGCGTCTGTCGGTGCGACAGCGGGCACGATGCCTGTGCTCGCCGCGTCGTTCAACCGGTTGTCGGTGCTCAGCATTGTTATCAACATCGTGGTGCTGCCGTTGGCATCGCTCGCGATCGTGCTCGCGTTCATCACAACGCTTATTGGGCTGCTGATTGGACAAACGGCGGCATCCATTGCGTTTGCGGCCGATGCAGTGATACGGCTCATGCTTTCCATCATCAATGCGCTGGCCGTGCTTCCCTTTGCTGCGATGAATATTGCCACACCGCCGTGGTACGTGACGCCCGGCATCTTTATACTGTTTTTCATCTTATCAAAATACCTTCTGGTGAGTTCACGGCTTAAAGCCCTGCTAAGCGGTGCAATGACGGCGGTTGTGCTGCTGGCGTTGCTGCTCTCGCAGCCTGCGGGGATGATGCTGACGTTTCTGGATGTGGGGCAGGGCGATGCCGCGTTTGTGCACACGACGCAGGGCGGCGAATATTATGTGGACGCCGGCCCGCCAAAAAGCGCAGAAGAGGTCGTGAGCTTCACGGTGCGAAACGGCATCACGCCGGACGCAGCGTTTGTGTCGCACACGGACGACGATCATTTTTCGGGACTGATGGCGCTTTATGATCAGGGAATGCTTCGCAAGGTGTATTGCTCAGCGCAGGAATTCGACACGGTGTCTGCCGCGATGCCGGAAGCGCAGGTTGTGCCGCTCTCTGCGGGAGACACGGTTATGCTGGACGATGAAACAAGAGCCGTGGTATTATACCCGTACAGTGATTCAGCGGCAGAAAACAAAAACGATCTTTCGCTGGTGCTTTTGATCGAGTATAAGGGGCACAGCGCGCTGCTGACGGGCGACGTATCGGGTGGCATCGAGACGGCTCTCCTTACGGAGTTTTCCAAGGTGGACATATACAAGGCCGCGCATCATGGGTCGCAGTATTCGTCGTACCGGCTGCCGCTTAGTGTGCTGAATCCTAAGTACAGCGTCGTCAGCGTGGGAGAGAACAGTTTTGGGCATCCGCATGCGTGGGCGCTTCGCAATCTCGCAGATTACAGCGATACCGTTTATACGACTTTGCAGGATCATGCGGTCGTGTTTTGCTTAGACGATACAATTTCAGTGAAGACATATGGTGGGTAGATGAAAAACGTATACATTTTTACGGGCGAAGGTTATATGGTTCGTGAAAGCTTAAAAAAACTAAAGCAGGCGCTAGATATTCAAAACGACATGCTTAACATCACAGAATATAAAACAATGCCCAAGGCGGATGAACTGATAGCAGCCTGCGCCGAATATCCGTTCATGGCGGACAATCGCCTGTTGATCGTGCTGGCTTGCACGGTTCTTACCACGACAGGCAGCGCCGAGGAAGCCAAAAAGCTCACGGCCTATCTTGATAAAATGCCCGATTCCACAGTTCTCGTGCTTTGTACCGACGGTACGCCGGACAAACGCCGCTCGCTGTATAAGCGTATTAAGGAACTGGGTGAAGTGCGCGAATTCACCGCACCCACAGCCGCTGTGTGCGCGAGCTTCGTGGTGGAGCAAGCCAAAGCTCAAGGCGCGAAGATATCGACAAGAACGGCAGAGGAGCTTGTTGCGCTGGCGGGCTGCGATTATTATACGCTGGAAAACGAGACGGCAAAGCTTGCGATTTACAGCGATTTCAAAGAAATCACATCTGCGCATGTGAGGGCGTGCGCTTCGCGATCGCTCGAATTTAACGTGTTTGAAATTCACCGTTTTTTTGTTCAAAGAAAAGCGGATGAGGCGCGAAACCTTCTGGCAGAAATACTTGAATCGGAACGTCCCGAAGGGCTGATCGGCCTTTTTGCGCGCAAGATAAGGGATATGTACAAAACGAAAACGATGCTGGATGCGGGCTTTGGTCTGGATAGAATAGCGGAACAGCTGAAAGTCAAAAGTTATGCGGCGCAGATGCTTGCAAAAGAATGCGCGAGGTTTTCTGCCGCGCAGCTTCGCGAGGGGCTAAAACTGCTTGCCGATCTGGATTACGGCATAAAATCGGGGCAGATGGATTCAGATCTTGCTTTGAGCGCTGTCCTGCTGCGCGTTTACGGTTTTTGAACGATATTTAAGAAGCTATGATTATTGGATACCCCGTTAACACAAAAAAGCCCATAAGGCCAAGCCTTAGGGCTTTGCGTTTCTAAGTAGGTGGAGCTTTAAGCTGTCAAAGAAGAGAACGCTTTGGTGATCTGCGCTTTTTTTCGATTCACAGTGTTCTTATGAAGCGTGCCCTTAAGAGCCGCTTTGTCAAGCGCACCTGTGAATTCTTTATAAAGCTCAGCAGCCGCATCCTTATTGCCAGCCTCGACAGCCACTGCGAATTTCTTTGCAATTGTCTTAAGCTCGGATTTGATGATGCGATTCCTTAAATTGGCCTTCGCTTCAACTCTCATGCGTCTTTCCGCCGATTTGATATTAGGCAAGTGTCAAAACCTCCATTTGTATGATACTCGTTTTGATAACGAATCGTATTTTAACATAAGCATTCTCGTTTTGCAACTGAATTATCAGCAGATACCAAAGTTTTTGCCTGTTT
>JAEWQS010000014.1 GCA_023399095.1 Bacillota bacterium | reverse complement strand
TGAACCTGCTTTTGCAGGTTAAGCATATGTTGAGCGTTTCATCTGCTCTTATTTTAACAAATAACCCGATCATCTATTATATCGTTTTAATCCAGCCGAACTCATCCTTCTCACGGCCATATTGTAGGCCCGTTAATTTGTTGTACAGCTTGGATGTCAGTTCGCCCATCTTGCCGTCGGATATTTTGACGCTCTTGCCTTCCCATGTCATGCCTCCCACAGGGCTGACCACGGCCGCCGTGCCCGTACCGAACACTTCCTCGAGTCCGCCGGATTCGTTTTCCGCGAATATGTCAGCAATCGCTATGCGCTCCTCGCGCACATTGACACCGTAAACGTCCTTGGCAAGCCGCATGATGGAATCGCGCGTGATGCCCGGCAGTATGCTGCCGCCCAAGGGCGCGGTATAAAGCTCGCCGCGCATCTTGAAGAAGATGTTCATCGAGCCCACCTCTTCAACGTACTTCTTTTCGACGCCGTCCAGCCAGAGCACCTGCGAAAAGCCTTTTTTATGCGCATGATCGCCAGCCAAAAGGCTGGCTGCGTAGTTGCCGCCCGTTTTGACAAAGCCTGTGCCGCCCTTGACTGAGCGCACATATTCATCTTCCACGTAGATATCGATCGGCTCTAAGCCGGAAGCGTAGTAAGCACCCACAGGGCTGAGTATGATATAGAAGATATATTCTTCACCCGCGCGCACACCGAGGAATGGATCTGTAGCGATAATGGTGGGGCGGATATAAAGCGATGTGCCCTCCGAACGCGGTACCCAATCCTGCTCGACACGAATCAGCTCCTCTAGTGCCTCAAGCGAAAATGCTTCGTCAATCTCGGGTATGCACATGCGCCGTGCCGAGAGATTCATGCGCTTGAAGTTTTCCCAGGGACGGAAAAGGTTGATGCCATTGTCGGTGCGGTAGGCCTTCATGCCTTCAAATATCGTCTGGCTATAATGTAGCACGTTACAGGCCGGAGACAGTGAAAAATTTTCATAAGGACGAATTTTGGCATCGTGCCAGCCCTTGCCCGCTTTGTATTCAACGGTGAGCATGTGGTCGGTAAAAATCTTGCCGAATCCGAGTTTGGATTCATCCTCCGGCTTTTGTTTTAAACTTTGTGCCTTCAATACCTCTAGCTTCATGATGCCATTCTCCTCATAATTATATAGAACACGTTTTTTCAAGTATTTTATACCCGATAATAATGATTAGTCAACACCAATGAAGGCCTCGGAAACAACTTAATAAAACCTATAGAGGATGAAAACAAATGATTAACATAAGTGAAACGACGTTTTACATATCCTCTCTTTGCAAATCATATCTTTACTGATATAATAACATCGCCAAAATATGAAAGGAAATTCTTATGGGAATTTTAGAAGCGATTGTCCTTGGCATCGTCCAAGGTTTAACGGAATTTTTGCCGGTATCCAGCAGCGGTCATCTGGTGCTGCTGCATAATGTGTTTGGTATGTCTGAGCCGCAGCTCTTTTTTGATACGATGCTGCACTTAGGGACGCTTGTTGCGGTTGTGATTGTGATGTGGAAAAGCATTGTGGATATATTCAAAAACTTCTTTTCAAAAATGACGCTTTTTCTCATCGTTGCCACCATCCCCGCTGTTTTGGCCACGCTGCTGTTCGGAGACTTTTTCGAAGGCGCGTTTTCCGGAACTTATCTTGGATACGGCTTTTTGCTCACCGCGTGTATTTTGACATTATCAGAAAAGATTTCAAGCCGCGTTCACCGTAAACGTGAGATTGGTATGGGCAGCACCATCACAATGGGTGTGCTGCAGGCCGTTGCGATATTCCCGGGCGTATCGCGCGCGGGTTCAACAATTGCGGGCGGTTTGGTTTCGGGCATTGATAGACGGCAGGCGGCGAGCTTTTCGTTCCTTATGTCCATACCCGCAATCCTCGGGTCTGTTGTGCTTCAGGGTGCAAAGGTCATCTCGGAATCCGCGATTAATGTCGAACTGCTACCGACGATTGTCGGCGCTGTTTGCGCAGCCATATCTGGTTATTTTGCCATTAGATTTATGCTTGCTCTTATCTCCAAAAAACGACTTTATGGTTTCGCCATATATGTGGCGGTGCTTGGTATACTTGTTTTGCTGGATCAATATCTGCTAAAAATGATTAACTGGGCATAATATAAATAAAGGAGGCTCATGTACATGCTTGATTTTTCTTTTGAGCCATACAGGCAGGAAATGGTGGAAGTTCTTAAGAGCTTCTTGAAAATAGAAAGTGTCAAAAGTGAGAGCCAGCCCAATATGCCATATGGGAAGGGTATATTTGATGCGCTGATGTTTGTTCAGAGCACAGCCGAAAGAATGGATTTGGAATGTGTCAATTTATATGGGCATATGGCGTATGTGGATTACGGTTATGGCGACGAAATGCTGGGCATTTTGACGCACATCGACGTGGTTCCCATGGGCGACGGCTGGACAATGCCTGCCTTTGAAGGAATTGAGAAGGATGGCAGGATATACGGCCGTGGCGCGATAGATGACAAGGGGCCTTGTATTGCGGCGCTTTATGCAATCAAAGCGCTCAGTGATAACTGTGTGCAGCTTAACAAAAAGGTTCGCCTTATTTTTGGCGCCGATGAGGAATCCGGTTGGGCGGACATGGATTTTTACAAGAAGCATGAACCGCTGCCCGATATCGCGTTTTCTCCGGATGGGGAATACCCGGTAATCAATGCCGAAAAGGGTTTGCTGCATGTGGTGCTGTCCGTTGAAGGATCCAAAAATGAAGCCGGCATCAGCGTAAAAAGCTTTTCCGCGGGTACGCGAATTAATGTGGTACCAAACAAAGCGGAATGTGTGATAGCAGCACCCTTATCGACCATACAAAAGAGCCTTGGGAGCTACAAATGCCCCATAGGCGCCACGCTTAGCGCGCAGGATGGCGGTGACGGACTTGTCAGAATTCAAGCAATTGGCAGGAGCGCACACGGCTCAAGGCCGGAGCAGGGGATTAACGCGGCGGCTTCGCTGCTGCACTACCTCGGCACACTGCCGCTGGCTTCAGGAAAAACGTCAGAAGCTATCTATTTGCTGGCAAACAAAGTTGGCACATACTATAACGGCGAGCCTGTGGAGCTTGGTTTATCCGATGAGGTATCCGGTAAATTAACGTTTAACCTTGGCACTTTGAACTTAAGTGACGGTGTATTAAAAGCGGGTATTGATATCCGCTATCCCATAACGATTGAGCGCAAATTTGTCGAAGAAAAGCTTCAAAAGCATTTTGATGCATTTCACATAAAATATCAGCATACACTGGATTCACATTTTGTGCCCGAGGACAGCCCGTTGGTCACAGCGCTTAAAGAAGCCTATACCGAGGTCACAGGCAAAGATGCGTATTGCATCTCCATCGGCGGCGCGACATATGCGCGTGCGTTTGAAAACGCAGTCACATTTGGATCGTTGTTTCCCGGGCAGCCCAATGTGGAGCATGGGCCGGATGAATATATCGATATTGACAGCCTGATCAAAAACGCGGAAATTATCGCGAACGCGATTATCAAGCTTTGTGAGTGAGCACCTTTGAGATATTGGGGAAAGATAAAAATTGAAGACAGTATGAAGACGGATGTGACGCTTGAAGAAAAGGATTTTCTAAGTGCTATATCCGCGATATGTGATCGGCTGGATCTTTCCAAGCCGATTATTTGTGCTAAGCATCATGCGGAAATAAAAGCGTTTAGAAGAACAGTATTTTACGCGGATGATTTTGTGGAAAGCGTCGAATTCGATACATTAGAAATAGAAGCAATTGGTAAGAACAAAAAGGACAAAAATTTGATAACTCCGGAGTGTTTTGCGGATAATAAGCACGAAAGGAGTTGATTTGCTTGAATATCGTTGCAATGATACTGGTCATAATCGGGGCCATCAATTGGGGTCTTATCGGGTTTTTCCAGTTCGACCTCGTTGCCGCAATTTTTGGCGGTCAGTCTGCAATTGTCTCCAGAATTATTTATGCACTGGTGGGCCTTGCCGGATTATGGGCAATCATGTTGGTACCTAGGGTCAAACACAGAGAAAAATAAGAATAGATATGGAAAGCGGCTGACCGGCCGCTTTTTTCGTTACGGGCATCCGAAAAGCGTACCTTTTTTGGAGTGATTCAAAATAAAAGAGCGTAAGGGTTTTGGCCTTAAGCTCCTTTTAGATTTTGAGCATTTGCTGCTCCTTTCATGTGTTTTTAAATCAGCCGATCATACCAACCACAAAATATAAACCCACGAACAACAGCATTGCTCCCGCCGCAATCAGCTTTTTCATTAGCCTCCATCCTTTCTTTATCGTTTACACATATAATATCGGTTGTTTTTAAAATGGCTAAACATCCAAAAACGTTATTTAACAGCGGCTTCATAGAATGTTATTATTGGTAATATATATGAAATATTTTGCTTCACATTTCTTAGTAATTGCGCAACAGCAAAGCCTGGTTTATAATAGCTCCGGGTATTACGATAGCACAGATTCAGCTGTGACCTTTAATAGACAACGATGGTGTTTACTATTACGAGGCTTTTGCGGACGGCTTTGGTACACAGATTGAACTGTATGCGCGCAAAATTGATGCAGACTATGATTACTGGGTATATTATACGGACTATTCGTATTATAATGGGTAATTGATTAACGGGAGGAAGACATATTGATTTCCAAGTATGAGGTGCTCGATACGATTAAAATGATTGACACCGAGAACCTTGATGTGAGAACCATCACAATGGGCATATCGCTTCGCGATTGCGTTAGCACGGACGCGCGCGTTTGCTGTGACAATATAAAAAAGAAGATTTACAAGTATGCCAAAGATCTTGTGCGCGTGGGCGACGAAATTGCTCGTGAATTTGGAGTACCGATTGTCAACAAGCGAATTTCTGTGACACCAATTTCCGAGGTTGCGGCATCGAGCGGCTTAAATGACTATACGATTTTCGCCAAAGCGCTTGATGAAGCTGCGGTGGACACGAGCGTGAATTTTATCGGCGGATTCGGTGCGCTGGTGCACAAGGGGGAAACCAAAAGTGATACGGTGCTCATTGATTCACTGCCTTCTGCGCTTTCTGCAACGGAGCGTGTTTGCGCATTTGTGAATGTGGCGAGCACACGCTCAGGCATTAACATGGATGCTGTGGCAAAGATGGGGCGTGTGATCAAAGAAACGGCAATGCTGACTGCATCAGGCGGCGGTATCGGCTGCGCAAAGTTTGTGGTTTTTGCTAACGCCATTGAGGACAATCCGTTTATGGCGGGAGCATTCTGCGGCGCCGGAGAGCCTGAGTGTGCCATCAATGTGGGTGTCAGCGGCCCAGGCGTTGTGAAAGCGGCTCTGGAAAAGGTGAAGGGTGAGAGCTTTGATGTCGTTGCCGAGGTGATCAAGAAGACAGCGTTTCGCGTGACGCGTGTCGGCCAGCTTGTGGCCAAAGAGGCATCGCAGCGGCTTGGTGTGCCGTTTGGCATCGTGGATTTATCACTAGCACCCACACCGGCCATCGGAGACAGCGTGGCGCGAATTTTAGAGGAGATCGGTGTGGATGTGTGCGGCATGCACGGCACCACGGCGGCACTTGCTCTGCTCAACGATGCAGTCAAAAAAGGCGGCGTGATGGCATCGTCGCATGTGGGCGGTCTTTCTGGAGCGTTTATTCCCGTGAGTGAAGACGAGGGTATGATCGAAGCGGTTCAGAAAGGTCAATTGTCTTTGGAAAAGCTTGAGGCCATGACAGCTGTTTGCTCCGTGGGTTTGGATATGGTGGCCGTCCCTGGCGATACACCGGACACCGTAATATCTTCGATTATTGCGGATGAGGCGGCTATCGGTGTGATCAATTCGAAAACGACGGGGGTACGCATTATTCCGGTACCGGATGGCAAGGTGGGAGAGTGCGTGGAATATGGCGGGCTACTTGGTAGTGTGGTGGTTATGGATGTCGCCAAGGGTGGATCAAACAGGCTGATTGAACGTGGCGGCCGTATCCCTGCGCCGCTTCAGGGTATTCGTAACTAACGTTGACTTTTGCATCGTTTGTTTGTAAAATGACAAGGTGCGCGTTTTGACGTGCACCGCTGGTATATGCACCCGTAGCTCAGTAGGATAGAGGGCCCGCCTCCTAACCCGATGCGATTTGAGGCAAAAAGACACAACGAGCACCCGTAGCTCAGTAGGATAGAGCGCACGCCTCCTAAGCGTGAGGCCACCGGTTCGAATCCGTTCGGGTGCGCCAGAAAACCCCGATGTGAAGCCACTTTCGGGGTTTTTTATTGCCCAAAAATACTCCGAATTTTATACTACACAAAAGTAAAAACAGCCTACATTTCGAGGCTGTTTTTTAGCGTCTGATAATGAGGTAAAAAACCGCTGTCAGGAGGCTTTATACTACATTTTACTACACTTTTTATATAACACCTTATCATTCTATAGACTTTATAGTACAAAACTGGCCAAACGCGGCTGTATTTGAGTGTTTAAATACAGTCGTATTCATCAATTATACATCCAAAAAATATGAAGAATTCTAGGAGGAAACAGAGTCATGGAACAAATGAATGGGAACGAATTGCGTAGTGTTTTAATTGAGAAGAATTCAATCGACGAAGACAGAACAATTAACGCTTTTAAAGTTAACATTATTTCCGGTGCGCATACTTGGCCGCTCTTGAGCGAGGTATGGAATCTATATCAGAATGATGTAACTTCAATGGAAGAATTGCAGGTCTTCTTAAATGCTGTTTATGAGCAAGGGCAATATGATATTTTGATTGGAATACTGAAAGTACTGTATACCTGTTGCTGGTTGGTCATTCCTGACGACTTACAGATAATCTTCGATTGCGAGGAGAAAGAACTGAAGGAAGTCTATCTATATGAGTTTTTGGAGGACTTTCAGGATATTATGTATGATCTGAGAGTGGATTCATTAGAACATTTGCCGTATTGCTGTTAAGGCTTGAGGCTAATAATTGCTGTCCCTCTTTTTGTACACTTATTTGCGATAATAACAATAAGAGGAAGGTGATGGCAATGTCGGATTTCTTTGGAGGTGGCGGTGGATTTAACAGTGGAGGCTCATGGAAAAGCAATGTTGATAATTACTACACGTATACCCAAACAAGCGGCGGTGGCGGTGGCGGTTGCCCCTCCAGTGGAAAAGGCTGCGGGACAGTCCCTTCAACGATTATCATAGTCATCCTTGTCGCAGTGGCGATTCAAAACATTGTGGCTGCGTTAATCGTTATAGGCAGTATTGGTTTAATAGGCCTAATTATTTACTTAATTCTCAAACAGCAGGTCATATCCAATCAAAAGAAGAATGACGTGATTAATCAGAGAAACGACAATTGTGCAGTCACAAAGAAAGATTATTTGGATGACAAAGAAATAGTTATATCAGTTGCAATCGAACCAAACGCAATCACATCGCATAAACAAGATATCAATAAACCGGCAGTTAAACCATACAATTTCACACAATTATCCCAAGAGGTAGAGGATTACAGATCTGCTAATACTGAATGGGAAGGTGGTCTCTTTTTAGGCTTCGTTAACATAGCGGGTTCAGGGTTTATTGAGAACTTGAGAGAAGCGGATGAGAGTACATCAGTTGGGGATAAACTTGAACTCATACGAGAACCCCTGAATCAATATGATATAAACGCCGTTGCTATATATAATAAGTCAGGTATTAAGCTCGGCTATGTCCCGAAGAAGCATAATGTGATACCTGCACAGTTAATGGATTGTGGTAAAGAATTGTTCGCTCGGTTATATTCAAAAAGAAAATACACTCATGTTCTTGGTATGTCTATAGAGATTTTCGTTAAAATGAGTGATTGAAGGTGATTGTCTTTATTAAAGTTGTCGTTGACGACAGGTGGACAACTTCGATAAAGGCCCTGTTAGAACGCCGGAGAGTCGAAGCATACGTGATGATTCGCAGTATAGATGTGAACTATAGGCATGCCGCCTGGGGGATGATATATAATTCCTAGAATCAATGGTGTTTAACAACTCAGTATAGTATAATATGTTAATAATAGTTTCCAGAAAAGCCAACCGACAAAGGATGCAAAAATTGAGTATTACGAAACAGACATAAGAGGTGAATAAATGGAAGATGAACATTGGTGCAGTATGCCGCGAATAAGACTGAACGAACGAAATCTGTCTATCATCGTGCATTCGCTGTTTTCATCTTGGATGCTGTCGTTTCTTTTTGAAGGTCAGATACTCTATTCCTTAGCAGCTTTATATGATCTGCCTATTGACTTAATGATTTTTGGCGGCATTGCATTTTTATTTGCCGGGTTGGTTTTAAGCGGGTTTTTAATCAAGTCAAAAAAAGCAGCAAAGCGACTATTCCTATGTGCCTATCCATTTTTCGTTGCAATGTCTATTCTGTTCTTTTTTCCTCCATCAACACTCTGGACGATCGCTGTTATAATCGGCTCAATTTTTGCCGGAAGCTGCGTAGCGGCATGGGGGTTTTTTTTAAAAAGCAGTACGCCGCAAAATGAACGTATAAAAACAGTTGCCGATATGCTTATCTTTTCTAATGTCCTTATGATACTGCTCAATATGGCGGCAATCCATATCTCACCTCATATCGGCCTTGCGTTGTCAATGCTGATGTTGGCAGGTGCGTTTTTATTCGCATTGAAGCTCCCGTCTGGCAGCGTTCAATCGGCTTCTAACTCATCCTTGACAAATGAAAAACCAAGCAAGGTTACCGGGCTGCTCGCCTTTTTATGTCTCTTTATTGTCGTTATCACAATTGACTCGGGGTTAATGTA
This sequence comes from Bacillota bacterium, assembly GCA_023399095.1. Taxonomy (GTDB): domain Bacteria; phylum Bacillota; class Clostridia; order Christensenellales; family SZUA-584; genus SZUA-584. The sequence continues at coordinate 17,177 of JAEWQS010000014.1, read as the reverse complement.
TAAGGTGGTCAACCCGGCGTTTGTGGGATTTGAATGGCTGACCAGCTGGTATTGGGCAATTCCTTATATTGCTGCACTTTTCGTTATGCGCAATCTTCCCCGGAAAGTTAGCCGAACTCATTTGCTTTATGTGGCGATTGCAATGCTCGGGCTCTCGTTTATCGGCTTTATGAGCCTTGACTATACCGCTGCCGCCTATCTTGCTGTCAATACGCTGATGCTTGGTGCTTTTGGTGTATACGATTTGTTTTGGTGGAGCATACTCGGTGAAATGTTGGAGATGCATAAAAATCCCGCGAGAGTTTTGGGTGTGGGCCTCTCCGCCAACGTATTGGGCGTGCTGCTGGGCGGGTTGGTCGGCAAGGCCGTCACATCCGCAAACATACACAGTCCGAATCCCACGCTTCTGGCGCTGGTCGTGGTTTGTGTTACGATTGCCCTCCTACCTCCTCTGCACAAGCATCTTTCCTCCATGCTTAAAGGCCATGCATATTTCTCGGCTTTTTCCGAACTGTCCGCACAGGAGCAATCAGGCCATCTCGACCAGGCAGCAAGGATCGGCAACCTCTCCGAACGGGAAAGCCAGGTTGCATCTTTGCTGCTTCAGGGAAAAACCTACAGAACAATTGCTGGCGAGCTATATATCAGCGAGAATACCGTCAAGTATTATGTGAAAAACATCTATTCCAAATTCAACATTCAAAGCCGCGCGGAGCTGATTGACATCATGCTGAAAAAAGAGGATGCAACCCTGTCGGAATAGAACTCTGATATTTAGCCCCTACCCGAAAAAGGTAGGGGCTTTTTCGTGCAAACTACCCGGCTGGGTGGGCTTTTTTTGTTTGCGCTTTTAGTATACTGTTTCTGACGGGTGCAATGCTGTCGGAAAAAGAGGGGTACGTTTGAGAACAATCAGAAAAAAATGTTTTGCTTTCGCGGCTTTTACCGGCTTTTCTATACTGACTGGCGCTATGCTTCTTGTTTTAGGAGAAGCAGCGTCTGAAATCCGGGCGCAGATACTTGTGGCAATCGTCGTCATTGCGGGCGGAATTGCGGCGGGGTTTTGGATACGAGAGCGCGGGAAGTTAAAGATAGCGCGGCTCATCACGGAAAATCCAATTCTGCACATCCAAACCGCCGTCATCAGCGACATATCTGGCGAGGCGGCCCAGCCGGAGAAACAAGATAGAACCGAGGTGGTTATCTCGTATTTCGGTATTCTGATGGCCGAGAGAATCATCAAATTCAACCAGGACGGTATCCGGCTGAGGGGCGTGGAGATAGGGAAAGATTTCATTTCCTTTACCTACGGCACGGAAAAACAAACACAGAACATTCGGTTGCTGCGGCCGGTAATTGATCCGGCGGCGATGGAGGAAATTTCCGAACGATTCCGTTATGAAACCGGAATCACACCAGCATTTCTATCTTAATGGGAGGGAATAAAGATGAAAAACAGTCTTTATCAAAGACGCATCTCAAAAACAGTCAGGCGTTTTCTGGTTGCAATTCTGGTCGGGACCATGCTTATTGGCCTTTGCGCCTGTACGGGGCAGAAAACGGCCCCGACAGAAGTGGCGGCGGATGAAGCGGATGAAATACAACCTGTAGTGGTAGAGCGGGAAGCGGGGCCAGAAACACTGCAAATTGTAAACGAAGCTACTGCTCTTGCCTTGCGGTATTACATCTATGCCCGGCTGAAAACCGAAGAACTCATCGCGGCGGATTTTGAATCCATACCAGACGGAGCGTTTGAAAGCATGATGGATGAGCTTGTTTCCATTTGGGAAATGGCAGATACGCTCACATCCGGGGCTGTAAGTATTACCAATCAGGCCGTTCTGTTGCTGGAGGCATCGGCTGTCAATCAGACGGCGACTTACATTCAGCCGCAGGGGCAATTTTCGACACTTGCTGCGAAAGCGGGGCCGAATTTATCAGTGATTCCTCTTGCCCACGCTGACGGTGAAGTGATCGACCGGCAAACCTGGGCGGAGAACTTGTCTAAGCAATATGACGCGCTGCAAGGTGCAGATCGTCTGAGGCAGCTAGCACAGCAGCTGGGCACAGATGCAAAAACCGCCTGGGAACAAATGGAGATGGCGCAAAAGATTATGCACAATACAGCGGATCTTGAGGAGGCGCAGGCTGAGGTGGGCGCATATACCCGCAGCATCAATATCGTGGAAGGGTATAAGACAGGCAGCAAGGTGGGGCTTTTCATTGGTGCGACAGTCGCCACCGGGGGCGGAACCCTGACCGCGCTGGCGGGCAGCAGCATGTCTGTGCCGGTAGCGGGAGCCGTAATCGTAGGCGGCGTGGACTGCATAGTAGACGTCGGAAAAACCACCAGCTCCATCATATTGGGCGAAGATCATCAGGTAACCGTGGATTTTAAAAAAGCCGGGGATGTGATCGGCCCGGTTTCGACGGTTATGAGTCTTGTTACCATGGATCCAAGTTCTGCAGTTGAACAGGTCGCTTTCTTAGGCGAAGCGATGATGGAGTGGTGTTATCCAGGGAAAATTACTGGAATTGCGGTGGAAACCACTAAAAAAGGGAACTCTTTGGTATTGGCACGGCTCATTGAACTGATGGGTGAAAACATCCCGGATGTCGAAAAGACGCTGGAAGGAATGAAATTGATGTTCCCCAAAGAGGAAGGCGTTTCTCTGTCGGAGCTGATAATGGCCAATACCATCGATTCCGAGGCGGCTCTCATAAAAATGCAAGAACTAATCGCTCGAATCTTTGCCAGCTCTCAGGAGGAGGGGCAACAAAGTCCACTACCTCAAGAGACAGTTCCTTCTGACCAAGAAGAAGGGTCCCTAACCGGAGAGCAACAGGATTCTGCCACGGGGTCCATTTTAGCGCAGGAAATGGCCGGCACTTATAGCGGGAGCGCGATGCTGCAATATGTCGCAGACGACGTGGAGGCTGACGACAGCCTGCCGGTAACGCTGCAACTCAACGAATCGGGTACGGGTACAGTGAACGTGTTTGGCTTTGACGGCGAGGCGCAATGCGCAGGCAATACTGTTACATTTTCCGTGACGATGAAGGAGGATGGTTATGCGGTGTCCTGTGTGTTTAAGGGAGACGTAAGCAGAAGCGGGAGCCAGATTACGATTAGCGGGGTAATGCACTGTTCCATGATGGGCGTTAACTTTGCCTCTTATGCTTGGACGGCACAAAAGTGAGCCTTCTGAATAAATAGCCGATGCCGCTAATTTATTGATAAGACGAGCGATAGGTTTATTCCTTGCGGCGCCTGCGCCACGCTTTGCGAGATCAATGACGAATCCTGTTTCCTGCAAATGTCCGCTGCTGAAATAGTAATACTGTCCTTGTGATATCAAGTGAGGTTTCTTAATGAAATGTATGATATGGAGAGTGAAGATGAAAAAGCCGTTTGCGATATTGATTTTGGTATTACTGGCATCTGGATTGACGCCATTCGCGACGGCCCGCGCACAGCAGGAGCCGTCCGGCGAATGGGTGCTGGAGCGAGTCGAGGATATCACCTGCGAGGATTACTATAATCACGACGTCACTCCGATGGGGGACGTCGATTGGGATGTGACGGACACAAGGACATACCGGTATGAGCGTAACAGCTTCGCGATGGATTGGACGCATTATTATACCTTGGGCAACGATCAGAGCGAGAAGGCATCTGGATCGGTCGGCGCGTCCTTTGACTGTGTGATGCCGGAGCATGCGCAAGAGAATGAACGGATTTCCGTATCGGTTGAGGTGCAATCATCCTTCTCATACCGATACTATTTCGAGGGCACGACTGAGACAACGACGCACGGGTATGGCCTTGAATCTTCAGTAGCCTATATCGAGTCGGAAGGAACATCTGCGCCATATGAAGCAACAATGATCTTCCCAACGTGCCCCGATTCCCCGTATGCGGATAATGACACGTTTGATTTCGCCATGCCCGTGGGAACAAAAGACGGCGCGTTTTCCGTACAGGTTGGATTGTCAATAGATTTTAACTCGGAATCGGTGGGCACGCTGGCCACCAGGTACACCTACAGATGGGTGGAGGTTGAGCCTGAAAAGGAGTTTTCCTATATTGAGCTGGCCGGCCTCGTGCTCAGCGCGGAAACCAAGCCCATGCCGTGGATGAAACTGGAGGCCAAAGCCTATTACGGGACGGATACCTACAACGAAAGCAGTCAGCCCGACATTGTCATTTCAGGGGCGACGGATCATAAGGGACGTTATTCACTGCGTATACCGATTCCCGAAGACAGCGAAGGCCCGGTGGGCATATTGCTGACCGGTACGCTCACCTGCGTATGGCCGTATGACGGCGCCGCCGACGTTTTCTATTTCGTGGATATGCATGATGAAAAATCAAAAGAAAACGAGTGTCTCTGTATCGGGTCATGGTTTTCGGTGGATCCGGATGATTATCCCAACTCGACGGAAAACGACCCCATCTCGCTCTACCGGCTGCTGGCATTCTATGATTGGGGTTGTGACGCATGGAGCATCGACATGAACACGGCAGCGGTGGATATCATTGTTCCGTACAGCAGTGACTTGAAGGCGCTGAAACAGCTACAGGATTACAGCACGCTGTATACTGCGGCGTTCGATGCGTGGTTCTTTGGCGCGGCTGTGCTGAGCGAGGAGGATGACCTGAAAGAACACAAGCTCCGCATCGAAGTGTGCTGGCCTCCCACGGATGAACTGAAGGTCTCTCATTTCAATAGGAACGACTATACCGTGCGTTTGACGTCAAGCGACAGCAGGCAGGATGACGAATCTCGTTTTACTATATTGCACGAGTTCGGTCACGCGTTTGATTTTATAACCAATTCCGGGGCGATGAGAGCTTCCGCTAAAATGGGGGTGAACGACACAAACCATGGCGGATATCTCAATGAAAGCACCTCGGATTCCTTCAAAGAGGGCTTCGCCACATTCTATGCCGGATCGGTGCAGCTCTACAGCGGCTATAAGAATCCGCACATCCTTTCATGGATTGACCTTGGCACGCCCGAAAAATACAACATCTGGCAGGTGAATGGAAAACACGAGGAGCTTGCTATCGCCTCGCTGCTGTACCAGACACATTTTCTGATTGATGATATCAACTCGTATTGGAGTCTGCTCAATCCTGACAAGGATAATTTTTATGAGTACTTTAAGGATATAGAAGACTATCTGAACGAACACAATTCAAACGGCTCACAGACGCTTAAAAATTATGCCTATGTCTCCGGACTGTTTAAAATGCCGTTCGGCAATGGGACATACGATTTAGGAGAGCCCTTTCAGGATATCAACAGGAACAATATATGGGATAGTGCGGAAGAGCCTTATACAGACATCAATAGTAATCAAGTTTGGGATGAGGATGAGCCTTATCAGGACATCGATGGTAGCGGGACAAGGAACGTAGTGGATGAACCGTTTGGCGACCTAATGTTTGCCACGTATGAGGACGGAAAAATCGATATTTCAAAGCCGTTACAGGACTTTGACCGCAGCGAACTGGTGATGGGGCAATCCACCGATGCGCTGCGCAACCGCGACGCAGCACAGGTGAGCCAGACTATACAGCCCGCCGAAAACAGCTATCTTTACCTGCTTGGCGAGCCGGTGGAGTATGTGCTGGTGGACATACTGCCGGACGGCGAGGCAGGGACACGTGTACTGATGGGCACGGCAGACGGCCGGGTGCTGATCGGCTTGCCGGCAAGCGGACAGACGGGGAAAGTTATGGTGAGCATCCCCGGCGGCGGCACCATATTTAAAGGGGACCTTGCTGATTTGCAGCAGCGCTTTTCAGACACGACTGGTCAGGACGTGCCGCTGGCCGAAGCCACGGTATATGCAAACGATCTCGCGCCGGAAGGGACACAGGTATCCGCCGCCTATGGCAGCACCGAAGCCTCCGGCGTTTTTACAGCGCCTGAAATCAGCCACCAAGAACTGATACAGCTTGCTGATGGATACAATGGCGACGCCAGTATCGAGCAGGTGATTGCCGAACTGAGCGACAGGGTGCCTATCGATTTTACACAGCCGAAGGATGAAGACAGCGGCGTTGTTGCAGACTTCCCGTCCGAAAAAACAGGTGGGCGGCTGGTCTATATCATCATCGGTATCGTGCTGGCGCTGGGCGCTGTCGCTTTGGCGCTTGTCGTCGTGCTGTTCCATGTCCGCAGCAGGAAACGTAGCCCAATTCCGGTTGCCGCTCCGTATAACGGCTCGCGGTATTGCACCCGTTGCGGCCATAGCGTGCCGCCGGGCAATGCGTTCTGTACGACATGCGGCGCGCCGCAACCTGTGCCCACTTATGGGCAGCCAGCGCCGTCACCGAAAAAATCCCCCGCGCTGCTGATCATTGGCATTGTAGCAGCGGTGTTGATGCTGGCCGGCAGTATATACCTGTTATTTTTCGCCGGACAGAAGCCGACGAACGCGGAGGTCATGGGGATGCCCGCGACCAACGAAGCCTGGACGGAGGCGTCGCAAAAACCGGCAGCAGCAGTGGACTACGCCGCCACACGTGACGCAGCGGATCTGATCGGCGTGTGGGAGGGCACTCTGGAATACACCGAGATAAGCGGCGACTGGGAAACCTTCACCTATCCCGTATACGAAGGGTACAGCCAGCCGTTTATGCTGAAAATCACGGAGGGTAGCCCTGTACCGAACTGGCGGCAGGCAATAATGCGTATCGACGGCGGGGACGCGACGGCTTTAAGTGCAGGCTTTGAGGGCCGGTTCCTTGAAATCAGAGGCGAGTGGGAGTCTTGCGACGTGTCCATATCGGTGGAGTACGATGAAGATCGCGGCGGTTTCGCGGGCCTTGGGCAATATATCCACCCCGAGAAACACGCGGTGTTCGACTTCTTTATGACGCTGGTGGACGAGAATGTATGGGATAGCGCCGACGTCCCGGCCGTGACGGCATCGCAACCGTCACCAACACAAGCTGCCGAAATGGTCAGCGCACAAACCATCACTGTCAGCATGGCCTACGACAGCGGCGAGGGCGTCTACACTGGCGAAGTCAACAGTGATGGTGTACCAAATGGCTATGGCAGCTTTCAAATGGTCAGCAGCGACACCGGCGCAAACTGGATCTATGAAGGACAGTGGCAAAACGGTGAGATCACCGGTCAGGGGGTCATGACGCAAGATGACTTCGTCTTTACGGGCAGTTTTATAAGCGGTCTGATGGACGGCTATTGCGAGATCATGGATGACGGTATATTGCGCTACAAGGGCATGTGCGCGGGTGGCAAACTGCACGGTCAGGGTACGTTATATACCAGCAGCGGCATGCTGCTGTTTGAGGGCGTGTTCGAAAACGACATGCTGGTGGAAAACGCGGAGACCCGTCAGGCACGAGGCGCAGCTTTCAAACCAGAGTGCGATGACATGGATGAAATGCTGTATGACGGCTGCATGGCCGAAGACAACACGTTCGGTTATCCGGTCGCGGTCTGGGGCTTCCCCGTCGCGATGGGCGAGCAGACTGCCAATGGGACGATCGTCATCGGGCACATGGGCGACAACAGCTACCCGGTCTGTCTGGTCTACCGCTATGGTACGGATGAGACTAAAATGACTTGGGACGACTGGATCAACGTGTGGGGTGTCATCGCCGGCACATACGAATATGTGGATGCGGACGGTCTGACGATGACTTGCCCGATGGTGGAGGTCGTCTATTGGAATAATGATCAGGAAGGACTATGATACAGAAGCATCGAATAGAAACAATTATGAATAGATTGCAATGGGAAATATATGTGCCGATATTTAGAAACCGATTTGTACTAAAAGGGCTGGCTCTTGCCATCGGTCTGCCATTCGGTATCGTGATCATGGTCATTATCATCACGGCCGGAGGCGATATCTTTGGCACGGATGCCAAATTCGCGCTGGGGCTCATCGCACTGCTGTTCATATTGACCTTTCTGCTGATCATGATCGTCTATGGCGGCAAATACGCTCCCGGCTTTATCGTAGACGAGACGGGAATCGTCAACTACACGCAGGTGAAGCACGCCAAACGCAGCCGAATTATCAATGGACTACTAATTGCTCTGGGCGCGATGTCTGGCAACCTCACTGCCATGGGCACGGGAATGATTGCACAGTCAAGGCAGGTCATGCGCCTGAGGTGGAAAAGTATCCGCAAGGTAAAGTATGACTACAAAAGGCATACGATCCTCATACGAGGAGGATACATGGAGAAGATAGCCGTGTTTTGCACACCAGAAAACTATGCGCAAGTGGAAGCGATAATCAAGGATAGAACCAAATCTCTTGCATAATCGACTATTAGAAACTATAGGTATGTCGCCTGGGGGACAATATGCCAGTATATTGTAATCCTCAAAATTCGCTACTTAACAGAAAATCTGCAACGTGCATCGTCTTGATTCCCTCATAATTTCCTGCGGCAAATTCGTCGGTGCGGAGTACATATTTTGGATAATTATCTCGGATACCAAGCAATCGATCATATTCACGTATTTCCGTAGTCTGTTCGGTTATCTCTTTTGTAACCTGTATATATAAGCGCTCATTTTGTTTTTGTGCAACAAAGTCTACCTCTGCATTGTTAAGCTTGCCCACATAGACTCCATAGCCCCGTCGCAAGAGTTCTAAGTACACGAGATTTTCAAGCATCGCGGCAACCAATGTCGGCGAATAACCGAGAACGCTGTATTTAAAAGCAGGATCGGCTAGATAAAACTTTTCTTGAGTCTTCAATATTTCTTTCCCTTGGAGATCATACCGAGAGCAGCGGTGTATGATATACGCATTTTCAAGTTTGGAGAGATAGCTATAAACCGTCTCAATATCGACACTTCTGTGCTGACTCTTCAAATATGAAGAAATCGAGTTAGCGGAAAAGGTTCGGCCAACGTTATCAAAAACGAACTTCACAATACGTTCAAACTGATCAGTTTTTCTAATCTGATTACGTTGTACGATATCTGTAAATATAGTGGAATTGTATATATCGCGAACGATTGTATATGCTTCGTTTTGCGTATAGGCTCGCAGATGTAATGCAGGAAAGCCTCCCATCATCAGATAGTTAGCCAGTTCTAAGTGAGGGGATTCTACGGGCGAATAGGTTCCTTTGAAACTCAGGTATTCCGAAAAAGATAATGGAAATACCCGAAACGATATATAACGCCCTGTAAGATACGTAGATATTTCGGAAGACATCATTCGCGAGTTGGAACCAGTCACATAGATGTCTACATCAAAATCGTTCATAAAGCTGTTTACAGCCTTTTCCCAATCCTTGATCTCCTGAACTTCATCCAAAAACAGATAGGTTTTTCCGTTGGAATTTAAGCTGCTTTGGACTTCCTTGTAAAGGCTTTTAGAGTCCTTGATGTAATCATACTTCATAGAATCAAAGTTATAATGGATAATGCTCTGTTCAGAGATTCCGCGCAATTTTAATTCGTCCATAATCAGGAGCAGTATCGTGGATTTTCCGCACCGTCTTACACCGGTTAATATTTTAACCAGCGGAGCATCAATGTATGGTGTTATTTGCTCTGTATACTGAGGACGTTTTATCATAGATATCACCTCATTCCCATTATACGCAAACTATACCGATTTATACCCGTAAAGTCAACTGTTTTTATGGTTATAATCATAAAAACTTTGTTCTGCTTCGCTAGGTATTTATCATGTTAATGTTAGGGATGTGTTTTACCATGTAAACGATTTTACTTATATACATCACATACTATGGTTATCTATATATCTGTACAATTGTGCAAGATTATCATTTTGTTCCCATCAAAGCGGAAGTACGACTTTTAAAGTGAACAGCCCATCCTCAGCTTCAAACGCGCAGTAGCCATTGTGCTTTTTAGCAATCATCCTGATGCTTTTAGCGCCAAAGCCATGCTGCGGCTTGGTGCTTTGCGGCAATCCCTCCCGCATCGTGACGGTTCCCCGGTATGGATTGCTGATATAAATGAGCAATTTATCCTTATGTGGCTGACAGTTGATGCGCACCGTTCGTTGCGCATCCTCGTCCATTTGTGCAGCGGCGTAAACAGCATTATCCAATCCGTTGGACAGAAGCGCACATAGCTCTGTTTCCGAAAGCGACAGGGCGGTGGGGATATTGACTTCCGCGCTGAAGGCCACATCCTGCTGCTTTGCTTTCGCAGCGAAAGAAGACAGAATCAGATTAACAGCGTTGTTCTCGCAGTATCGTACTGGTACGAACTTGTCTATATCGGTTTGCGCCTGTCGTATGTACTCACTCGCCATGGAAATCTCGCCGGTTTCAAGATAGCTACTCAGAAGAGAGAGGTGATGGCGCATGTCATGGCGGTAAATCGAGGTCTGTTGCTGCACCTGATGCAACGCAAATATTTCGTTTTTGGCCCGCTCAGATTGCACTGTGAGTATAGCGTTATCCGTCTCCAGCCTGTTGCGTCGCTGAACTTCCTGATGGTAGGCTGAAACAAACGCCACATAAAAAAACGCCATCGCTGCGGGAAGGAATTCGGTGACCATCCGCACGCCCGTATACAAAGCATCGGTATATATGGCGGTGGCATAGTCAAACAGGTAATAGAATAAAGGAAGGCCGCCCAACAACAGCAACGACCGTTTGGAATAGGTCATTGCTCTATATGCTGCCTTGACGAAATACCGCCAAAGAAGAATAAACAGCGGAACCAAAGAAAGTATATAACCCAGTGCATAAGCCAGCGTAGTGCCGAACAGATGATGCGTAACCGTCCCAATCCACTGCGGCAGCTGACAGCAGAAATATGCGGTCAAAATGCTTGCCAGCGCAACGCCCCACGGTCGTTTGAAGCGAAACACCAACACAAGGAAAATCGGAAGATGGGAAATGAGCGGATAGAGTTTTCTAGTGTTTTCAAGCCCAAAAAGGAAGTAGCTGAGTATTTGCATCGTCAAAATGATAACGCTCAACACTGCCACCTCGCGGCGCTCCTTATTTGAGGTGCACCCACCCGCAAAGCCGATTGTGAGCAAAGTTCCGTATAGCAGCACAAGCAATCCCAAAATGACCGTCATTACTTAACACCCTTTTCCGCGAATAGCTGATCCACATATGCCTTGCGTACTTGTGCATAAAGCCGCCGGGAAACCGGCACGACACTGCCTGTATAAGTCAGGACATCTGCAGATCGAAGCTCCTGTACTTGCCAAAGGTTAACGATAAACGCTCTGTGTACGCGAATAAACTCCGGCCTTTGTAAAAGTACGCCTTCATAATCAGCAAGCGGCGCGACCAGTTCTCTTATACTGCCATCCGTCAAATGAAAGCACAGCTCTCTGTTCATGACTTCGACATAGGCAAGCCTGAAAAACGGTATGTTTGCTACGCCATTTTGAAATTTGACGGACAAACTGTCTTCCGGTTTTTGAGCAATGCGGAACAGCTTGTCCAAAACAGGAAAGAGATTATCTGCTGTGGCAGGCTTCAACAGGTAGGCAAATGCCTCTACGGAATAGCTTTCCACGGCGAATTCCGGCGAAGATGTCAAAAACGCAATCTTGATGTTTTCATCAAACTCCCTGACTTCATGCGCAGTCTCCATTCCGTTTACCAGCGGCATCATCACATCCAAAAGCAGAAAGTCAAAACCACCTTTGCGCACATCCTCCAGAAGCGTAATACTATCTGAATAGGTGATGTAAGTAAAACACGCTTTGGTTTTTTCCCGATAGTCACCCAGCAGCTTTGAGAGCTTACTTAGCTCTTTTAAATGATCATCACAAATTGCAATACGCATATTAGGTCACCCCGTTTATTCGTGCATGATATTTTCTATTCTACCATACGCAGCTTGCTTGGTGGCACTACTTCTTGACCGTTTACAACAAAAAGCACCACCGTTCATGCGCAGGACGGTTTTGATATATAAATACTGTTATGCTTGAACCATGAGCCATTGACAAATGTGCTTAGACATCATTGATAAACAACAAGGAGAAATCATGAAGAAAATTTTGTATCTCTTATTGACCATTGCGCTTATGCTGACCCTCTTTGCCGGTTGCAGCGCAGGCATACAAGAGCAACCCCCCATTCAAACAGCTTTGGCACAAAGCCAAGGCATCACACTCAGCAATCCAGACGGCGACACATGGACGATACTTGTCTATCTTTGCGGCACCGATCTGGAAACCAACGGCGGATATGCCTCAATAAATATAGAGGAAATGACACACGCTGCAGTTTCAGATAAGGTGAACGTTATTATCGAAACCGGCGGCACACAGCAATGGGCCATCGATGGTATCGACCCCAGCCAAACACAGAGATGGAAAGTGGTTTCCGAAAACATCGAGCTGCTGGATAGTCAGCCCTTGGCCAACATGGGCGAGGCGCAAACGCTGGGAAGTTTCTTGCAATGGGGCGTTGAAACCTACCCGGCAGAAAAATATATGTGCGTCATGTGGGATCACGGCGGCGGCAGCGTGGCTGGCATTGCGGTAGACGAGCTTCATGACGGCGATATGCTCAATCTCAAGGAGCTGTCCCAAGGCCTATCCATGGCCGGGACGCAGTTTGAACTGGTGGGCTTTGACGCCTGCCTCATGTCCACCATGGAAACGGCGGCAGCCTTAACGCCCTATGCCCGCTACATGGTGGCCTCGCAGGAGCTTGAGCCCGGCACCGGCTGGGACTATACGGCATGGCTTAACGCCCTTACGGCAGCGCCAACGGCAGATGGCCTCGCACTAGGCACAACCATTTGCGACAGCTTTTATGACAAATGTGCGGCAGGCGGCACCGAGAGCCTTGCCACTTTGGCTGTCACCGATCTGTCGCAGGTTCCCGCGCTGATCTCAGCCTTTGACGCGATGGCTGCTGAAATGAAGGGCTTCACTTCCGTTACGGAGAAGCTGCAGCCATTTACGCAAGCCATTGTCAGGGCAGAAAATTACGGTGGAAACAACGATAGCGAAGGCTACACCAACATGGTTGACCTAGGTGACCTAACCTTATGCGCAGAAGGCGTGCTCGGCGATACAGGCGACGCGCTGCTCAGCGCTCTCTTTTCGGCAGTCCCCTACAACGTGGCAGGCGAAGGGCGGCAACGGAGCAACGGCCTGTCTATCTATGTGCCTTTGGCCGTCATGCCGGGTGAGCTGGATCAATACGCCACTCTTGCGGCAACCAGCGGCGAGTATTTGCGATTCTTGGAGGGTCTGTACGATTGGACGGTACCCGAAGGCGTGGTGATAAGCCAGCCCGTGTTCCTGACTCAAGAGATAGCACCCCCCGCAGAGCAAATGTCCGTTGACACAATAGAATCCGCCCAAGCATTGAATCCAGATGAGTTTACGTGCTCATTTACTACCACGCTGAGCGAGGAGGGTTCTATCATCCTAGATGTGACCGAGGGCGCGCAAATCGTCAGCACCGTTTCTTATGATCTATATTATCAGGATGATGAAAGCAATACCCTTTGGTATCTGGGCAGCGATTTCGACGTGAATCAAAACGAAGACGGGAGCCAGTTCAAGGATAACTACAGAAATACGTGGACAATTATCAATGATAACCTGTGCATGATGGTGGCTCTAAGCTTTACGGACGATTATATACTCTACACAGTACCTGTGCAGGTCAACGGCCAGTCCACTAATCTGCGTATGCTCTACCACCTCAATAGCGCCGAATACGAAGTTATTGGCACTTGGGACGGTATTGACAGTGAATCCGGCATGAGCAGCCGCGAAGTCAGGAAGCTGCAAGATGGCGATTTGGTGGAGTTTGTGTTTGAAGCTTACGACCTCGCCACCGGCGACGACGCTTCCTTCGTGGGCGGCGGCTTTACTGTCAGCGGCCCGGTTATTGCGGAAGAAGCAACCCTGTTTGATGGCGTCTACTATTATCGGTACGAGATAAACGATATATTCGGCAACACATACCAAAGTGATTTTGCGGTGATGACCTCTGTCGATGGGCAGATCACCGTAAAATTGATGGAACCGTAAACATGGTTTGCGACCCTCCGGCGACATTTCGATGCCGGAGGGCCTAGACCAACAACGGATACGAAACAGATTAATTTATAGGACATTACCAAAATCCGATTCGCCATTCCATGCTGATAGTATGGAGGGTACCCATTTATAAGTTTGGAAAGGAGAGGCCATTTATGACAGCCTGGTTTGTCTGGCTTCTTGTTGGGGTTGGTTCTGCAGGGCTGCTGATAATCTGGTTTATCACAGTTCACCGAGAATTGGCGAGGGCAAAACAGAGCGTGGCAAATGCCATTCGGCAGGTGCGGCTTCATATAGACGGTCGCGCACAAGTGTCCGGAGGACCATACGAAGCGGCGGCGGCAAATTCCCTGAGCATCAGCCGATCGATCTACCACGAATCTGTAAAGAACTACGAAGCAGCCCTGTACAAGCCCGTAAACAGGATTCCCGCGCTTCTATTAGGCTATAGTGCCATTCAAAAAACGGATGGATCATGATATACCGAAACGGAGAAAAAAATATGAATAGACGATTATTAAGTACGCTTCTTTCACTGTGCATGGTATTCTCTTTGATGCCGGTTTCGGCTATGGCGGAATCTTCTTACCAAGCCCGTTGGGGCACGGTGGGTCAAGGCGATGTGGTCAATTGGACAAGCAGCGGCAACCTTGCCGATGCCGTGAGCGCTACAAACAGCTCTTCCTCAGGTATATATATTCAACTCCAATCTGACGTATCCACTATCGGACTGACCTTTACGACAAGTAAAGCCACCACTCTCGACCTAAACGGCTGGACGCTGAGCAGCGGCGATACGACCGCCATCAATCAAAACGGCAGCGGCATGCTGACCATCACCGACGGCAGTGACAGCAAGAACGGCAAGGTTACCATCGCAACGCCATCTGCCGGCAGTTCCGCGATTTCTCTAGGGAGCGGAACCGGCAGCCTTGTTATTGACGGCAGCAGGATCAGTGTCAGTAACGGCGCGGCAATTACTAACCAAACGAGCGGTGTCGTCACTGTTTCGGCCGGTACGGTGGAAAGCAATTTATATTCAATTGTCAACAGGGGCGCCGGCAGCGTGAACGTCTCCGGCGGCACGGTGAGTGGCGGCAGCAACGGTATTATAAGTCTTGCAGCTGGCACTGTGAGAGTTTCCGGCGGCATCGTGAGTTCAAGCACAGGCTGGGGGATTTCTTGCAGCTCCGGAAACATCATCATTCCAAGCGGATCGCCCATTATAAAGAGCGGCTATCAGGCGATGAACAAAGCCCCGGATCTGACTGGTTATCTCGATGCGAAGATCACGGCAAGCGAAAGCGATGACGGTAGTAACCCTGTCTCCATTTATGATCCTAATAAGATCAGCCAATATAAATACCTCAAGTTTACTGAGACCATGGCTGTTAAAAACACGGTGACAGGTACAATCTACCATAGCCTGCAAGCAGCGGTTAATGCGATGACGGCAAACAATCAAACCATTCAATTGTTAGAGAATATCGATCTTACGAATGCCCTCACCATTGCCAGCGGCAATGATAAAAGCTTCACCATTGACCTAAACGGCAAAACGCTGGTCGGCGGCGTTAATGACTGCGCCATTCGTCATAACGGCAGCGGTACGCTGACCATTACAGATAAGAGTATCGACGGGGTTGGCAAGATCACCAGCGGATATTTGGCAACTATTCGTCTAAGTGGAGGAAAGCTTAGTGTTGATAGCGGTACTGTGGAAAATACCGGTTTTTCAACAGAACCGGTTATTTTCGTCACGATCGATAATGTAGGTACCGGGAAAATTACCATTAGCGGAACGGCTGCGATTATCAATAAATCATCCGCTGCGATTTGGACTGACGCCGGCATAGCTGATACAACCATCCTTGAAATCAGCGGCGGAACGATAGAAAGCACCGATGGAACGGCAATTGAAAACAGGGGCCCCGGAAAAATCGTAATCTCTAGTGGTTCGTCTACTATAAAGGGTGGCTACCAAGCGATGAGTGCGGCCCCGGATATAAACAGCTACGGCGATGTGAAGATCACAGCGAGCACCCACTATGATGGAAGCTCTCCGGAGCATACCTATTATGATTATGATTATAATATCAAAACCTACAAATATCTCAAGTTTGAACCTGCGCCCGATATCGCCCGGATAGGCAGCGACGTTTACACCAATCTGCAAGAAGCGGTTGATGTGATAACGGATAACGGCCAGATCATTAATTTGCTGGGGAACATCAACCTGACTTCTCCCATTACGATTGCCAGCGGCAATGATAAAAGCTTCACCATCAACCTGAACGGCTACACGATAGACAGCAACGTTAGAAGCGCCATCAGTCATAGCGGCAGCGGCACGCTGACCCTCACCGATGACAGTACAGAAGGCGGCGGCGTGGTCACCAGCATACATGATACGGGCTATACGATTTTTCTGGACGGCGGCAGCCTAGTTGTTGCCGGAGGCATCGTAGAAAACGCCCGGGATTTGTCTCAGTGTGCGGCGATTTACAACTATGGCACCGGGAGCGTGAGCGTTGTTTCGAATGGCATGGTAAGAAGCAAAAGCGGATGTGCCATTTACAACGATAGCACAGGAAAAATCACCATCAGCGGCTCAGCTAAGGTCACCAGTGCAGACAGGGCTGTTTCCAAGACAGGTACGATTTATCTGCGCACCTTTGCAAACACTGAGGATATCCTTCTTGAAATTGCCGGCGGAACGATAGAGAATACCGACTACGGCTATGCGATTTATAACGACTCCGACGGAAAAATTGCAGTGACAAGCGGTTCGGCTGTGATTTCGGGTGGCTATATGGCGATGAACACAGCCCCGGATTTGAGCCTCTACCCCAATGTGAATGTCACAGCGAGCAAGCAAGACAATGGAACGCCAAGGGTCACTTACAATGCGGCCAACATTTTTTACTACCGATATCTTGCGTTTTCGCCTGCAACCATCGCGGCTAAAAATTCGACGACGGGCACGGAATACTATGCGGTGCAGACGGCGGTTAACGCGGCAGCGGACGGGGATACCATTGCGCTGTTGGACGATATCGCTTTTGTTGATCCGCTTAAGATTGACCTCAAAGATGGTAAAAGCCTCACCCTTGACCTGAAAGGTAAAACGTTTGAAGGCTCAATTGAATATA